>JBKHCM010000012.1:0-41562 GCA_046541805.1 Alphaproteobacteria bacterium | reverse complement strand
GTCGTTTCCGTGTGCGCGTGGCGGCGATACGTCCACCCGACTTCGCCGGGCGCCCGCTTCTTTGCGGGCGCGGCTCAGGCCTCGCTTCGGGGCTTGCTGCAGCGGCGGATCAGCCAGCCGATCACCAGCACCCCGAACAGGAACACCCCGAGCCCGGTGCCGTAGAAGACGCCGTCGGTGGCGTAGCTCGCCATGAACAGCCCCACGAGGCTCAACAAGCCCATCACGGTGCCGAAGATCCAAGGCCCCATCGTCACGCTCCCCGTCGTTACTCCGCAGTCGCCGCTGCCGCCGACGCCGCTTCGGGATACTGCACGAGATCCCTGTAAGCGTGCCAGGTGGCGTGGCCGATCAGGGGCAGCACGACGATCAGGCCCAGATAGAGGGTGGCCAGCCCGGCCGCGGTGAAGACCACGATCAGCAGCCCCCACAGCGTCATCGGCTTCGGGTTGGCGAGGACGGCGCGAACGCTCGTCGCGATCGCTTCCATGACGTTGGATTCCGGCCGGTCGACGAGCATCGGGATCGACACCGCGCTGATCGCGAAGGTAGCAGCGGCCAGAACGCCGCCGACCGCGGTCCCGAAAATCAAGAAGGGGATCGAGCTCGGCTGGAAGAACGTCTCGACCAGCAGCTTGTCCACCGACGGGACGTTGCCGATGCCGTAGTAGAGCATGAAGATCAGCGCGGCGATGCGGGCCCAGAAGATCAAGATCAACAACAGGGCCGCGCCTATCAGCGCGATCTGCAAGGGATTGCGCTGCCAAGCGCCGAAGACCTCGCGGAGGGCGGCGCGGCGGCCCTGCTGGCGCTGGCGGCTGATCTCATAAAAGCCGGTGGCGGCAAAGGGCCCCATGATCAAGAAGCCGGCCGTCATCGGCAGCACGAGGTAGAACAGGCCGGCGGCGAACAGCCCCGCGGTGATCAGATAGCCCGCCAGCGCGAAGACGATGCCGAAGGTCAGCGCGGTGCCGGGCGTCGCGGCGAGGTCGCGCCAGCCCGCCGCGAGCCAGCGCCAGGGTCGGTCCAGCTCGACGTGACGGATGGCCGCGCTCGGCCGGGACTCTTCTATGGAAACCGCGTCGTTCATTCCGCCCTCCCTCGGATCTTGCACCTATGCATAGGTGCCATGGACCACCGCTGTTGATCCACATCAACGTCGCGATCGGGGCCGCCGCCGCTGGAGATGCCCGACGCGAGGGGGCCGGCCGCCGATCGTCGTGCGATGGTCGAAGCGATGTGGTTGCACGCACGCGGACGTCGGGTACCCCGGATATCGCTCGTTGTTCGGAGGCACGATGTCGACGCTTGCAGCTACGGCCGGGCCCGCCGCCAGCTCCAGAGCCACCGAGTACGTTGAGGACGTCATTCGCTGGTTCGTGATCGCGACGATCTTCTGGGGCGTGGTGGGTTTCGTCGCCGGCACCTTTATCGCCTTTCAGCTCGCCTATCCCGAGCTCAACCTCGGCCCGGCCTGGCTCAACTTCGGCCGCCTGCGCCCGGTGCACACCTCCGCCGTCATCTTCGCCTTCGGCGGCAACGCGCTGATCGCCACCTCGCTCTACGTGGTCCAGCGCACCTGCCGGCAGCGGCTGTTCGGCGGCACCTATCTGGCGATGTTCATCTTCTTCGGCTACCAGCTGTTCATCGTCCTGGCGGCGTCCGGCTACTTGATGGGCATCACCCAAAGCCGCGAGTACGCCGAGCCCGAGTGGTACGTCGACATCTGGCTCACGATCGTTTGGGTGGCCTACCTCGTCGCCTTCGCCGGCACGCTGGTGCGCCGCCGCGAGAGCCACATCTACGTCGCCAACTGGTTCTACCTGGCGTTCATCGTCACCATCGCCATGCTGCACATCGTCAACAATCTGGCGGTGCCGGTGTCGTTCACCGGAACGAAGAGCTACTCGCTCTTCTCCGGCGTCCAGGACGCGATGACGCAGTGGTGGTACGGCCACAATGCCGTCGGCTTCTTCCTCACCGCCGGCTTTCTCGGCATGATGTATTATTTCGTGCCGAAGCAGGCGGAGCGCCCGATCTACTCGTATCGACTGTCGATCGTGCATTTCTGGGCGCTGATCTTCCTCTACATCTGGGCGGGACCGCACCACCTGCACTACACCTCGCTGCCGGACTGGACGCAGGTCCTCGGCATGACCTTCTCGGTGATGCTGTGGATGCCGTCTTGGGGCGGCATGATCAACGGCCTGATGACGCTCTCGGGCGCCTGGGACAAGCTCCGGACCGACCCGGTGCTGCGCTTCCTCGTCGTCTCGGTGGCCTTCTACGGTATGAGCACGTTCGAAGGTCCGCTGATGTCCATCCGCCAGGTCAACGCGCTGTCGCACTACACCGACTGGACCGTCGGCCACGTCCACTCCGGGGCGTTGGGTTGGGTCGCCTTCATCACCTTCGGGGCGATGTACTATCTCGTGCCAAAGCTCTGGGGCCGGGCGCAGCTCTACAGCAATCGCCTCGTCGAGTGGCACTTCTGGATCGCGACACTCGGCATCGTCCTCTACATCACCGCGATGTGGGTCTCCGGCATCATGCAGGGCTTGATGTGGCGCGCCTATGACGACCTGGGCTTTTTGCAGTTCTCGTTCATCGAGACCGTCGAGGCGATGCACCCCTTCTACGTCATCCGGGCGCTCGGCGGCGTGTTCTTCCTCAGCGGCGCGCTGATCATGGTCTACAACCTGTGGCGCACGGCCCGCGGCGACGTCGCGAGCGACACCGCGCGCGCCCGCGGCGCCGCCGCGCTCCCGGCCGAGTGAGGGCACGGCGATGGCTTGGAAAAAGCATGAGATCTTCGAGACGCGCACGGTGGCGCTCACCGCCGGCATCCTGGTGGTGGTCGCCATCGGCGGCATCGTCGAGATCGCGCCGCTCCACTCGATCGAGAACACCATCGAGCGGGTCGAGGGGGTGCGCCCCTACTCGCCCTTGGAGCTCGCCGGGCGCGACATCTACGTCCGCGAGGGCTGCTACGTCTGCCACAGCCAGCAGATCCGCACCTTCCGCGACGAGGTCGAGCGCTACGGCCATTTCAGCCTGGCCGCCGAGAGCATGTACGATCACCCGTTCCAATGGGGCAGCAAGCGCACCGGGCCCGACCTCGCCCGCGTCGGCGGCAAGTACTCCAACGATTGGCACGTTGCGCATTTGGTCGATCCACAGTCGGTCGTGCCCGAAAGCATCATGCCGCCCTACGCATTCTTATTGGACAACGAATTGGACCCGGAGCGCTACCGCGCGCACCTCGAGACCAATCGGATCGTGGGGGTGCCCTATACCGACGAGATGATCGCCAACGCCGCCTACGACATGCGCCAGCAGGCGGCGCCGGAGGGCGACTGGGCGACGGTGCAGGAGCGCTATCCGAAGGCGGCGGTCGGTGATCTGGACGGTCAGCCCGACCGTCTCACGGAGATGGATGCGCTGGTGGCGTATCTGCAGATCCTCGGCCGCATGGTCGACTTCACCGAAGTCGATCCCGAAGCCCTGCGCCAGCACTAGGAGGCCCGCTTTTGCAACAGGCCGGCATCATGAACGTGCTTTACCAGATCTGGCTGGTGGGAATGGTCGTCATCTTTCTCGCCATCGTCTGGTGGGCCTTTCGACCGAAGAACCGCAAAAAGTGGGAAGAGCGCGGACGCATCCCGCTCGACGACAAGGAGAGCTAGGGATGCCGAGCAAGCCCGAGAAGGACGCCGTCACCGGGGTCGAGACCACCGGTCACGAGTGGGACGGTATCAAGGAGTTGAACAATCCGCTGCCGTCGTGGTGGGTTTGGACCTTCTACGCCTGCATCGCGTTCGCGGTGGTCTGGTTCATTCTGTTTCCGGCGATCCCCTACGGCCCCGGCGCGACCACCGGGCTCACCGGCAACACCGCGCGCGAGCGGGTCGCCGACGAAATCGCCCGGGCGGAGGCAGCGAACGCCCAGATCAACCAGCGCATCGTCGACGCCGATCTCGACGCCATCCGCGGCGACCCGGACCTCTTCACCTACGCGCTCACCGGCGGCGAGATCCTGTTCGGCGAGAACTGCGCAGCGTGCCACGGCGTCGGCGGATCGGGACAGCTGCACTACCCGGTCCTGGCCGACGACGCTTGGCTCTGGGGCGGCTCGCTCGACGCCATCCAGCAGACGATCCTCTACGGCGTGCGCAACCAGGATTACGAGCGCGACGCGCGCTTTTCGCTGATGCCCAATTTCGGCACCGATGAGTTGCTCACGCCGGAGGAGATCGACCAGGTCGCCAACCACGTCGTCACGCTCTCGGGCGGCGAGCCGGCCGACGCCGAGCTCGCCGAGCCTGGTGCCGCGATCTTCGCCGAGCAGTGTGCCTCCTGCCACGGCCCCGACGGCGAAGGCATGGAAGCGCTCGGCGCGCCCAACCTCACCGACGCCATCTGGCTCTACGGCGGCGAGGTCGCCGACATCCGCCAGCAGATCTGGGACCCGGAGCATGGCGTCATGCCGGGCTGGGTCGACCGGCTGGCGCCGGAGGAGATCAAGATGGTCTCGCTCTACGTCCACAGCCTCGGCGGCGGGCAGTAGCGCTCCCGCCGCCGGGGGCCGGCGGAACGCGCGCCCGGGCGATGCCTGGGGGCGGTGGCGCGCCGGTACCTTCCTGGGGGTGCTCGCCGACGTCGACGCGCGCACCGCGATGGTCCTCGCCGAGCAGGTCCGAACCGCGGTGGCGCGGCTCACGGTGGTGACCCGCGAGGGCGTGGCGGTGCGCGTCACGGTCAGCGCCGGCGTCACCATCGCTGCGCCGGACCACCCCATGGAGAGCGCCGACGACCTCGTCGACGCCGCCGAACGCGCGCTCTACGCCGCCCAGCGGGCCGGCGGTGACCGGGTCACCTCGGCGAGCCGGCCGCGGGTGCCCCCGGCGCGCCCGGTGCCGGCGCTCGGCTGATCAGTCGTCACCGGCGGTGGCCTGCTCGCGCGCGGCCTTCTCGGCGGCCAGCGCCTCGCGCGCGGTGAGCGACAGCTGGAGATTGAGGTCCTTGAGCTGCTTCTCGCTCACCGTGGAGGGCGCGCCCAGGACCAGCTCCTCGGCGCGCTGATTGAGCGGGAAGGCGGTGACCTCGCGCAGGTTGTCGGTGCCGGCGATCAGCATGACGATGCGGTCGATGCCGGGGGCGATGCCGCCGTGGGGCGGTGCCCCGTAGTGCAGCGCCTTGAACATGCCGCCGAAGCGCTCTTCGAGGACCGAGCGGTCGTAGCCCGCGATCTCGAACGCCTTCACCATGACGTCGGGGCGGTGGTTACGGATGGCGCCCGAGCTCAGCTCGACGCCGTCGCAGACGATGTCGTACTGAAAGGCGTGGATGTCCAAGGGGTCCATCGTCTCGAGCGCCTCGAGCCCGCCCTGCGGCATCGAGAACGGGTTGTGGGAGAAGGCGACGGCCTTGGCCTCCTCGTCCCACTCGAACATCGGGAAGTCGACCACCCAGCAGAAGCGAAAGGCGCTGTCGTCGATGAGCTCGAGTTCGGCGCCGAGGCGCTTGCGCACCTCGCCGGCCAACTGCGCCGCTCTGGCCTCCTTGTCGCAGGCGAAGAAGACGGCGTCGCCGTCGCCGAGCCTGCAGCGCTCCTTGATGGCGTCGAGCCGCCCCTCGTCGAGGAACTTGGCTACCGGCCCCTTGGCCTCGCCGCCCTGGAACTGGATGTAGCCGAGCCCCGGCGCACCCAGGCTCTGGGCGAAGGCGATCATGCCGTCGAAGAAGCTGCGCGGCCGGCCGACGGCACCCGGTGCCGGGATCGCGCGCACGACCTGGCCCTTGGCCACCGCCCCGGCGAAGACCTTGAAATCCGAGCCTTGGAAGATGTCGCCGACCTCGGCACAGTCGATGGCGATCCTGAGATCCGGCTTGTCGGTGCCGTATTTCAGCATCGCCTCGCGGTAGGGGATGCGCGGAAAGGGCGTCTCCACCGTCTTGGTGGAGAACTCGCGGAAGACGCCGGCGATCACCGGCTCCACCGCCTGGAACACGTCCTCCTGCTCGACGAAGCTCATCTCCAGATCGAGCTGGTAGAACTCGCCGGGCGAGCGGTCGGCACGGGCGTCCTCGTCGCGAAAGCAGGGCGCGATCTGGAAATAGCGATCGAAGCCCGACATCATGAACAGCTGCTTGTACTGCTGCGGGGCTTGCGGCAGCGCGTAGAACTTGCCGGGATGGAGCCGCGACGGGACCAGGAAGTCGCGCGCGCCCTCGGGCGAGCTGGCGGTGAGAATGGGCGTCTGGAACTCGACGAAGCCCTGCGCTTCCATCCGGCGGCGGATCGAGGCGATCACCTGCGAGCGCAGCATGATGTTGCGGTGCATGCGCTCGCGCCGGAGGTCCAAGAAGCGAAAGCCGAGCCGGGTCTCCTCGGGGTAGTCGCGATCGCTGTTGACCTCGAGCGGCAGCGGGTTCGCGCCGGCGAGCACCTCGATGTCGTCGCAAACGACCTCGATCTCGCCGGTGGCGAGCTTGGGGTTGATGGCGTCCTCGGCCCGGGCCACCACGTGGCCGGTCACGGTCAGCACGCTCTCGAGCCGCACCCGCTCGGCGGTGGCGAAGGGCGCGGTCTCGGGCTGGAAGACGATCTGCGTCAGGCCGAAATGGTCGCGCAGATCGATGAACAAGAGCTGGCCGTGGTCGCGCTTTCGGTGCACCCACCCGCTCAAGCGCACGCTCTCGCCGACGGCGTCGATGCCGAGCGCGGCGCAGTGGTGGGTGCGATAGCGGTGCATCGATCGTCCTCGTGGCTGGTCGGCAAGGCGGCGCCGAGTGGCCACGCCCCCGCGCCCGTGTCAAGGCGCCGGGGCGCATCGGTGCACCCGATTGGACACCCGGCGCCAAGCCGCTATTTACACCCGTACAACGCGTCACTTCACGGATCACATGACACTCATCACCGACAGCGCCGCTCTCGAGCGGTTCATCGCCGCATTGGACGACGAGCCGTTCGTGACGGTCGACACCGAATTCATGCGTGATCGGACCTATTGGCCGCAGCTTTGCCTGGTCCAGATCGGCACGAGCCGCGACGCCGTGGCGATCGACGCGCTCGCCGACGGCCTCGACCTCGAGCCGCTCTACCGGCTGATGGCGGACGAGCGCATCCTCAAGGTCTTCCACGCCCCGCGCCAGGACCTCGAGATCTTCCACCACCTTTCGGGCCGCCTGCCGCGCCCGCTCTTCGACACCCAACTCGCCGCCATGGTGTTGGGCTACGGCGACGAGGTCGGCTACGAGGCGCTGGTGCGTCAGGTCGCCGGCGCCAACCTCGACAAGACCTCGCGCTTCACCGACTGGTCCAGGCGGCCGCTGACGGCCAAGCAGATCGACTACGCGCTCGGCGACGTCACCCACCTGCGCCTCATCTACGGGCGCTTTCGCGACCGTCTGGCCGCCCGCGGCCGCTCGCGCTGGGTCGACGAGGAGCTGGAAGCGCTGCTCGATCCCACGCTCTACGAGCAGGTGCCCGAGGACATGTGGCGCCGCTTGAAGGTGCGCACGCGCGATCCGCGCTTTTTGGCGGTGCTGCAGGCGGTGGCCGCCTGGCGCGAGCGCGAGGCCCAGCGCCGCGACCAGCCGAGGAACCGCATCATGCGCGACGACGTGCTGCTCGACGTGGTCGCCAACCGGCCGCGCTCGCTGGCGGCGGTGCGCGAGCTCAAGCGGGTCAATCTCGACAACCGCGCCGCCGAGGCGCTCGTCGCCGCCATCGACGCGGCGATGGAGCTGCCCGAGGACGCCTGCCCGCGCCTCGACCCACCGCAGAAGCTGCCCAAGGGCATCGGGCCCCTGGTCGATCTCCTGCGCGTGCTGCTGCGTCTCGCCTCGGAGGAGCACGACGTCGCCCAGCGCCTGATCGCCACCACCGGCGACCTCGAAAAGATCGCCGCCGACGACAAGGCGGACGTCGCCGCGCTCAAGGGCTGGCGCTTCGAGGTCTTCGGCGAGGCCGCCCTCGCCCTCAAGCACGGCGAGCTCGCCATCCGCGCCAACGGCCGGCGCGTCGAGCTGGTCGAAGTCAAGACGGGCGACGCCGTCTCGCTGGCCGGCTGAGCGGCCCGCACCGGACCGCCGACGGTGGCCGGCGACACCGCGACGAGCGACACCGACGCCACGGGCTCGGCCGGCGAGGCGGGTGCCGGCGGCGTTCGCCCTTACCGCGCCAGGCGGTAGGTGGCGTGGCAGCTGCGGCAGGTGGAGGTGACGAACTGCATGGCGGAGAGGACGTTCTCGTAGTCCGCGACCGTGGGCGGCTCGCCGACTTGCCGCGCCGTCGCGGCGAACTCCTGGGCGGCCTGGTGAAAGGTTTGGCCCATGGCGCGGAAGTCGTCGGGCACGAAGCGGCCGGGCCCCATGCCGCCGGCGACGCCGGAAGCCGGCCCCTCGCCCCGCAGCCCGCGGCCCGGCTCCCAGCCCTGCGCCTTCAAGGCCCGGCGGAAGTCCTCGATCTCCGCCTCGGAGTAGCCCGCAGCTCGCAGACGCTCGTCGAGGCGGTGGCCCATCCGCATGCGCGTCTCGGCGATCTTGGCGGCTTGGTCGAACGCGCCCGTGGCGACCGCCCCCACCAGCTCGTCGAGCGTGTCCATGTGGTCGCGCATCTCGGCGCGCAGCTCATCGGCCACCTCGGGCGGCAGCTCGATGACCCGGCGCGGGTCCTCGCTCGGCTGGGCCCGGGTGCCACCGGCGGCGAGGACGGCGACGAGGACGGCGGCGGCGAGACGGCGCATCGCGAGGCTCCGGATCGACGGTGGCTCCGCTCTTAACGCCGGGCGATGGCGGCGGACACCCGGACCATCGGCCGCTCAGCCGACGCGGTGCGGCTCCAAGAGGGTCGGGGGCTGGAGCCAGCGATCCTGGGCCTGGATCAGCTGCAGCTCGCGCGCGCCGGCGGCGTGGGTGGCCTCGACCATGGCGAACATGCGCGAAACGGCGCGGGCGAGCCCGCTCGCGAGGTCGCTGCCGAGCAGGCGCTCGCCGGTGAGGAGCGCGGTCATGACGTCGCCGGAGCCGTTGAGGTTGACGTTGAGCCGCGGGTGCTGGACCAGCCAGGCACCGTCGCCGTCGACGCCCAGGACGCCGAGCCGGTCACCTTGGATGCCGGCCTCGAGCGAGGTCACGAACACCGTCTCGGGGCCGTGGCGGCGCAACTCCGCGGCGGCTTGAAGCGCGTCGTCGAGGTCCTTGATGCCGTCGCGGCCGGTGAGCCAGGCGAGCTCGAACTGATTGGGCGTGATCAGATCGGCCTTGGTCATCGCAAAGTCGCGGAAGAACTCGGGGATGCCCGCTGCCACGAAGATGCCGCGGCCGTAGTCGCCGATGACCGGATCGCAGGCGTAGATGGCGTGGGCATTGAGCGCCTTCACGCGCTCGACGGTCTGGAGCACGACCTCGCCGAGCGCCGCGCCGCCGAGATAGCCGCTCATCACGGCGTCGCAGCGGTCCAGCACGCCGCGCTCGCCGATCCCTTCCACGACGTCCTTGATGTGCTCGGGCGACTTGATCTCGCCGCGCCAGGCGCCGTACCCCGTGTGGTTGGAGAACTGGACGGTGTGCACGCCCCAGACCTGGACGCCCATGCGCTGGAGCGGGAACATCGCCGCCGCGTTGCCGACGTGACCGTAGGCCACCCAGGACTGGATCGAGAGAACGTTCGGCATCACCTTCAGCCTTTGCGGGACCGCTTGTCGGAAGGTCCGGGACGCTAGTCCCAGCCGGCCCCCGCTTCAATGAGGAGACGCGCATGGCGGACCCCGCCGACCTGCGCCGCGACTACCGAAGCGGCGCGCTCGACGACGACGCCGTCGGCGACGACCCCTTCGCCCTATTCGCCCTCTGGTTCGCCGAGGCGGTGGACTCGGGTATCGTCGAGCCCAACGGCATGACGCTCGCGACCGCGGACGCCGCGGGCCGGCCGTCGGCGCGCGTGGTGCTCTTGAAGGGCTTCGACCGCACCGGCTTTCGCTGGTTCACGAACTACCGGAGCCGCAAGGCCGAGGAGCTGGCCGCGAACCCGCACGCCGCACTCCTGTTCTGGTTCGACAAGCTCGAGCGCCAAGTGCGGATCGAGGGCACGGCCGCGGCGGTCTCCGACGAGGAATCCGACGACTACTTCGCCAAGCGCCCCCGCGGCAGCCAGCTCGGCGCCTGGGCCTCGCCGCAGTCCCGCCCGATCGCGCACCGCGACGACCTCGAGCGCTTCGAGCGCGAGGTGGCCGAGCGCTTCGGCGACGACGCGATCCCGCGCCCGCCGCACTGGGGCGGCTTCAAGCTGGTGCCGCACGCCTTCGAGTTCTGGCAGGGCCGCAGCAACCGGCTGCACGACCGCTTCCGCTTCACCCGAAGGAGCAGCGGCGACGGCGAGGGCTGGATCCGGCAGCGCCTGGCACCGTGAGCGAGGTCCCGCCGCCGCTCTTCGCCGCCTGGTTCGCGGCGCGCGGCTGGCGCCTGCGCCCGCACCAGGCGGCGGTGCTGAGGGCGGCGCGCGCGGGCCAGTCGGCCTTGGTGATCGCGCGCACCGGCGGCGGCAAGACGCTCGCGGGCTTTCTGCCGAGCCTGGTGGAGCTGGCCGAGGGACGCGAGCGCGCCGCGCCGCACACGCTCTACATCTCGCCGTTGAAGGCGCTCGCGACCGACATCGCCCGCAACCTCGAGACCCCGATCCGCGAGATGGGCCTCGACGTCGAGGTGGAGACGCGCACCGGCGACACGCCGCCGAACCGCCGCCGGCGCCAGCGCCAGCACCCGCCGCACATCCTCCTGACCACGCCCGAGAGCCTGGCCTTGCTCTTGGCCTATCCCGACGCCGGCGACTACTTCGCCGGTCTCAAGCGCGTCGTGGTCGACGAGCTGCACGCGCTCGTGCCCAACAAGCGCGGCCAGCTTTTGGGCCTCGGCATCGCGCGGCTGCGCCGCCTCGCGCCGGGGCTGCAGGTGGTGGGGCTCTCGGCGACCGTCGCCGAGCCCGAGGTTCTGCGCGACTGGCTCGACCACCCCGACGCGCCGGCGCGGCTGATCCAGCGGCGCGAGGGGGCCGCGCCTGCGATCGATCTCGTCATCGCCGGCGGCCACATGCCGTGGTCGGGGCATTTCGGCGTCTACGCCGCCGCCGAGCTCTACCGCGCGATCAAGGCCCACCGCGTCACGCTGGTCTTCACCAACACCCGCTCGCAGGCCGAGATCATCTTCCAGGCGCTGTGGCGCCTCAACGACGACAACCTGGCGATCGCGCTGCACCACGGCTCGCTGGAGATCGACCAGCGCCGCAAGGTGGAGGCGGCGATGGCGAAGGGTGCGTTGCGCGCGGTGGTCTGCACCTCATCGTTGGACCTCGGCATCGACTGGGGCGACGTCGACCTCGTCGTCCAGGTGGGAGCACCCAAGGGCGCCTCGCGCCTGTTGCAGCGCATCGGCCGCGCCAACCACCGGCTCGACGCGCCCTCCAAGGCGCTGCTCGTCCCCGGCAACCGCTTCGAGGTGCTGGAGTGCCTGGCGGCACGTGAGGCGATCGAATCGCACGCGCTCGACGGCGAGGTCCAGCACGCCCAGTGCCTCGACGTCCTCGCTCAGCATCTCGTCGGCACCGCCTGCAGCGGGCCGTTCGACGCCGACACGGTCTACGCCGAGGTCGTCCACGCCGGCGGCTACAAGGGCCTGCCGCGCCGCGACTTCGACGACGTGCTCGCCTTCGTCGCCACCGGCGGCTACGCGCTCGGCAACTACGAGCGCTACCGGCGCCTCGTGCAGGGTTCGGATGGCCGCTGGCGGCTCGCCGACGGCCGCCTCGCGCGGACTTGGCGGATGAACGTCGGCGTCATCCAGGATGCGCCGATGCTGAAGGTGAAGCTGGGCCGGCGCACCGTCGGCGAGGTGGAGGAAATGTTCGCCGCGACCCTGACGCCGGGCGACAGCTTCATCTTCTCGGGCCGCGTGCTCGTCTTCGAGGCGATCCGCGAGACCGACATGCTCTGCCGCGTCGCCAAGGGCAAGGCGGAGCCCAAGGTGGCGAACTACGGCGGCACGCGGCTGCCGCTCTCGACCAACCTCGCCGCCGGCGTGCGCGGCTGGCTCTCGGACCCCGCGCGCTGGGCCGGGCTGCCCGAGCCGGTGCGCGCGTGGCTGGGCCAGCAGATCCAGCGCTCCGAGGTGCCGGGCGCCGACGAGCTCCTGGTCGAGAGCTTTCCGAGAAACGGTCGCGAGTTCCTCGTCGTCTACGCCTTCGCCGGCTGGAACGCGCACCAGACGCTCGGCATGCTGCTTACGCGCCGGCTGGAGCGGCGGGGTGCGGGGCCCTTGGGCTTCGTCGGCACCGACCACGCGCTCGCGGTGTGGAGCCTGCGCGCCGCGGACGACGTCGAGAGCCTCTTCCACCTCGACATCCTGGGCGACGACCTCGAGGAGTGGATGGCCGAAAGCTCGCTCTTGAAGCGCACCTTCCGCCAGGTCGCGACCATCGCCGGGCTGATCGAGCGCCGCCACCCCGGCCAGGAGAAGACCGGCCGGCAGATGACGGTGAGCTCCGACCTCATCTACGACGTGCTCCGCAAGCACGAGCCGCAGCACGTGCTCCTGCGCGCCACCCGCGCCGACGCCGCGGTGGGGCTCTTGGACGTCCGCCGGCTTTCGGACCTCCTGGTGAGCGTGCAGGGCAAGATCCGCGTGCGCCGGCTCGAGCGCGTCTCGCCCCTGGCGGTGCCGGTCATGGTCAACATCGGGCGCGAGAGCGTCGACGGCTCGGCCCTGGACGAGCTCCTCGACGAGGCGGTCGAGGAGCTCGTCGCCGAGGCCATGGGCGAGGCCGTCGCGGCATGACCGTCGCTGCGCTCGACCTCGCCGGTGAGCGGCTCGTGCTGGACGGCCGCGGCGCGGTCTACCTGCCGGATCACGCCACCCTCGTCGTCGCCGATCTGCACCTCGAGAAGGGCCGGGCCTTCGCCGCCCGCGGCCGGCTGCTGCCGCCCTACGACACTCGCGCCACGCTGGCCCGGCTGGTGGCCCTGTTGAACGACCACCGCCCCGCGCGGGTCGTGAGCCTCGGCGACGGCTTTCACCGCCGCGACGGCTGGAAGCGCCTGGGTGCGGAGGACCGAGCACAGCTCGAGGCCATCGCCGCCGTCTGCGCCTGGACCTGGCTCGCCGGCAACCACGACCCCGAAGCGCCGAGTGGCCACGGCGCGGCGGTGACGGGCGAGCTCCGCGTCGGCGGCCTCACCCTGCGCCATCGGCCCGCGGGCGGAACCGGCGAGATCGCCGGGCATTTGCACCCGAAAGCGGTTTTGATCGTGCGCGGGCGGCGGGTGGCGCGGCCCTGTTTCGCGAGCGACGGCGAGCGCTTGGTGATGCCGGCCATGGGCGCCTTTACCGGCGGTCTGGAGGTCTGGGATCCGGCCATCGCCGAGCTCTTCGCCGGCCCCTTCGCGGTGTGGCTGTGCGGCAAGGACGAGCGCCTGCGCCGACTGCCGGCGAGCCGGCTCGACGGGGCGCCGCGGCGGGCCCGCTCGCGCTCGACCGCCTGAAAGCGAGGCCGATGCCGACCACCCTCGTCTGGTTCCGCCAAGACCTCCGGGTCGACGACAACCCGGCGCTCGCCGACGCCGCCCGGCGCGGCGCGGTCGTGCCGGTCTACATCCTCGACGACGCGACGCCGGGGGACTGGGCGATCGGCGGGGCGGGCCGCTGGTGGCTGCAGGAGAGCCTGGCCGTGCTCGACGACCGCCTCACCGCGATGGGCGCGCCCTTGACCGTGCTAGGCGGGCCGCCCGAGGCGGCGCTCGAAGCCTTGGCCGCGGCCACGGGCGCCGACGGGTTGGTCTGGAACCGCTGCTACGAGCCCTTCGCCATCGCCCGTGACGCGGCGATCAAGGCGGCGTTCGAGGCGCGTGGCTTCGCGGTCTGGAGCTGCAACGGCGCGCTGCTCTTCGAGCCCTGGACGATCGCGACCAAAAACGGCGATGCTTACAAGGTTTACACGCCGTTCTCGAAGGCATGTCTCAACGCACCGCGGCCACGTCGACCGCTCGAGACCCCGAGGCGATTGCATGCACCGAAAGTGCCGTCGACAAGGTTCGAGGTTTCGCGGCAATGGTGTCCCGCAACCGCTGATTGGGTACGCGGGCTCGAGACGAGCTGGCGGCCCGGATTGTCGTTTGCAATTAAAGACTTAAATTCATTTATTGAGGATAAAGTTGAGGAATACGGGGATAGTCGCGACCGGCCCGACCGTCGTGGCACCTCCGAGCTCTCGCCGCGGCTGCACTGGGGCGAGCTGAGCCCGCATCAGGTCTGGCACGCCGCGATGGCCGCCTGCGGCGGCGAGGCGGCGCTCGATCCCGGCCGGGGCAGCGAGGTGTTCTTAAAGGAGCTGATCTGGCGCGAGTTCGGCTACCACATCCTCTACCACTTCCCCGACCTGCCGGAGGAACCGCTCAACCCGCGCTTTCGCGACTTCCCTTGGGCCGACGACGAGGCGATGCGCAACGCGTGGCGTTTCGCGCGCACCGGCTATCCGATCGTCGACGCCGGCATGCGCCAGCTCCGCCGAACGGGCTGGATGCACAATCGGGTACGGATGATCGTGGGCTCCTTTCTGGTGAAGGATCTGTTGGAGCACTGGCGGCACGGTGCGGCGTGGTTCTGGGACAACCTCGTCGACGCCGATCTGGCGTCGAACACGCTGGGCTGGCAGTGGGTCGGGGGTTGCGGTCCCGACGCGGCGCCTTATTTCCGGGTTTTCAACCCCGTTAAGCAGGGTGAACGATTCGATCCGGAAGGCGCCTATGTGTGCCGCTGGGTGCCGGAACTGGCAGAGCTTCCCCTCGAGCATCTGCACCGCCCCTGGACCGCTCCGGAGGCGACGCTGCGGGCGGCGGGCGTGCGGCTGGGCGAGAGCTATCCGCGCCCGATCGTCGACCACGGCGCCGCGCGCCAGCGGGCCCTGAACGCCTTCGCCCGGATCAAGCAAGCCGCCTGAGGGCGAGACCGCGCGAGGACCGAGATGGACGTAGCCAGCATTCGCGACCGCCAGCAGGAGCTCGAGGGCGAGTTCGCCCTCTTCGACGACTGGCGCGAGAAGATCGATTACGTCATGGACCTCGGCAAGACGCTGCCGCCCTTCCCCGAGGAGGCGCGCACCGAGGCCAACCGCGTCCACGGCTGCCAGAGCCAGGTCTGGATGGACGCCCGCATCGACCCCGAGACCGGCCGCCTTCGGCTCGTCGCCGATTCGGACGCCATCCTGGTCAAGGGCCTGATCGGCCTCCTGCTCCGGCTCTACGACGACCGCCCGCCGCGGGAGATCGTCGACAACCCGCCCGAGGTCTTCGAGCGCATCGGCCTCGGCCGCCACCTCACGCCCGGCCGCGCCAACGGCCTCCACGAGATGATCCGCCGCGTCCGCGAGTTGGCCGCGGCGCACGCCAGCTGAGACCGGCGCGCGGGCGCGGCGCCGCCGCCGTCAGGAGGCCTCGGGCTCGGTGACGAGATCTCCGAGGCGCTGGTCGAGGCGATCGGCCTGAAAGTCCGGCAGCCGGTAGACCCACTCGGCGATGTCGGCGAAGCGGACCCAGCGCTGGTCGTCGTCGAGCGTCGCCAGTTCGAGCTCGAGGGTTTCGTCCGCGAAGCTGGTGCCGGTGACCGTGGTCACCGCGTCGGGCCAGTCGACCTCGCCCGCCGGGCGGACGTCCTCGAAGCGCAGTCCGGCGAAGACGCCGGCGAGGCGGCGGATCTGGTCGGCGTCGGCGCTGCGGTCCGACGGCAGCTGGTCGACCAGCGTCATGTCCTCTTCGGCCGTCGTCCGGCCGACGGTGAAGCCGACGCCCTCGGCCGGCTCGACGACCACGACCTTCAGCTCGTCCCGGGCAAGGCTCGGCAGATCGCTCGCGAGCCAGTCGATCCCTTTGGTGGAGACCTCGACGGTGCCCTTGGCGAGCCAGGCGCGCGCGTCGTCGGAAAGGCGCAGATAGGTCCCGCGCGCGTCGCCGGTGATGGGTCGGCTGCGCTTGCCGATGATGGCGTCGGCCAGCACGGTGCCGTCGGCGGCGGTGACGGTCACAGCTTTGGCGGCGCTGCCCGGACCGGGCTCGTCGACCTCGAGCCGGGGATAGCGCTCCTCCAGCGCCGTGCGTGGGGCCGCCCAGCGCAGATCGGCGAGCCCCGTCAGGAGATCGCGCACGGCGGTCGCGTCGGCCGCGTAGCCGTGCGCGGCGGGCACGACCCAGCGCTCGCCGTCGCGCTCGACGCTGAGCGCGTCGCCGCCGTGCGCGACGGTGACGGCGGCCGCGGTCTCGGGGGCCTCGCGCAGGCGCGCGAAGACCGGCTCGTCGAGGCGCGCCGCCTCGGCGACCTCGCGCTTCGCATCGACGCTGACGGTGACGGCGGCGGCGGTCGAGACCAGGGCCGCCACCCCCCAGAGGATCAACGCACGCGGTCCCATCGCTTCCTCCCCCGCGCCCAGCGCCCGTCTCAGCGCGCCGCCGCGCTGCGCTCGCCCTGGCGGCGACGCCAAACCAACAAACCGATCGCAAAGACGCCGACGACGGCGGGCACGGCCCAGATATTGGCCATGCGCAGGCGGCTCTTCAGCTGCTCGACGTCCTCGTTGAGCCGGTAGCGCACGTCCCTGAGCTCGGCGCGGATGTCGATGAGCTGGGCGCGGAAGTCCGCCACCGCCTCCTCCTGCGCCGCGGTGAGCAGCACGCCGCCCTCCTGCTCCTCGGCACGGATCTCGTCGATCTTCGCCTCGGTCTCTTCCAGACGCTGGACCAGCTCCTGCTCGGTGGCCCGAAAGCGGCGTTCGGCTTCGCGCTCCATCGCGTCGATGACGGTGAAGGGGCGACGATCGAAGCCGCGCCCTCTGAGCGCGATCAGACCCTCGCCGCCGGCCAGGTTCTCCGCGGCGTTCACCGCGAAGTCGCCGTTGTTGGCCACGGGCACGGCGAACTCCTGGCCCAGGAGCTGCTGGCGCTGCAGCCAGGCGCGATCGGCGAGGAAGTCGGCGTCGGCGACGACGACCAGGCGCAAAGGTGCGGTGCTCGCCGCCAGGTGGTCGTCGGCGCCCACGTCCTCGGCGCCTTCCGGCGGGCCGTCGGGGAAGGCCGTCGCGACCTCGCCCTCGACACGTGCCACCAGCGTCCGCGCGTCGCCCGCGGGCTCGTAGCTCTCCATGATCGCGATCGGATCGGGCGGGGCGAGCTCGCTGCGCGCGAAGGTCGCGGCATCCGCGGTGGTCCGGACCAGCGGCGTGAAGCGGGTGGCGGCACCCTCGGCGGGGGCGACCGCGCCGGGCGTGTGAAAGGCGAGCTGGTCGAGATGGGCGAGGATCGGCTCGCCCGGGGCGAACTGCTCGGGGCCCGCGGTGAACCATAAGGGATAGGTGGTCACCACCGGCCGGCCGGCGTCGTCGGGGACCTCGACACGGCGACCGGTCTCGCGGTCGCCGACGATGGCCTCGCCGTCGACCTCGATGCCCCAGGCCGCGAGGAGCGCGTCGACACCGCCGAAGGCCGTGGGCGGCTGGCGCGACGCCGCGCCCTCCTCGAAGAAGGGATCGAGCACCGCCATGACCCGGCCGCCCTGAAGCGCGAACTGATCGACCGCGTAGGCCGTGCGCGGCGAGAGATCCCGCGGCTGGCCCAAGAGCACGACGTCGACGTTGTCCTCGATGCGGTCGATGTCGCCCATGGTGCGCTCGACCTCGAACACCTCCTCGAGGTCCTCGGCCACGGCCCAGCGCTGGAACGAGTTCTGCGGCGTGCCGAAAAGCGGCAGCTCGCCCACCATCTGCAAAACCGGCTTTTCGGGGTTGGCGAGGTCGTGGACCAGCCGCGTGAGATCGTATTCCAGAAAGTTGATCCGCTCGGGCGCGAGAAAGGGAATGGCCTCGCGGTCGTCGGTCATGTTGAGCCCGGCGACGCCGAGATAGGCCTGCTCGCCCGATCGGCCGGTCGGCAGGCCGCGCAGCCCGTCGGCGACGGCCTGGTCCTCCTCGGGCGAGAAGGGCTCGGGTGCGATCCGCTCGATCTCGAGCATGCCCCCGGCGAGCGCCGCGTACTCGCGCAGGAAATCGTCGACCCGATCGGCGTGGGCCTCGAGGTCGGGCGCGATCCGGCCGAGGTCGTCGGAGCGGTAAAAGCGAAGCGTGATCGGCTCGTCGATCTCGGCGAGCACGCGCTCGGTGCCCGCGGACAGGGTGAAGCGCTGGTCCTGGGTGAGATCCAGACGCCAGCCGGCGAGCTCGGCGCGGGCGACGATGTTGAGCGAGACGAAGGTGACGACCGCGAAGACGACGACGCCCAAGGCGGTCGCGCGGCGGTTCAGGCGTTGGCCCAGCTTAGCCATCGGGTCTCCTCACGCCCCCTTGTTGAGTTCGACGACGGCGACGTTGATCGCGAGCGCGGCGACGATGAGCGAGCCGAAGAAGGCGAGATGGCGGCCGTCGACGACGCCGTTTTGGATGGCGTCGAAGTTGGTGAGGAAGCTGAAGGACGCCACCGCGTCGACCACGGCCTCCGGCGCCCAGCCCGCGAAGACGCCCTGCACCAGGGGCAACCCGCTCACCATGAAGAGAAAGCAGAGCGCGGTGGCGCCGACGAAGGCGATGACCTGGTTCTTGGTGAGCGCCGAGACGACGCCCGAAAGCGCCAGAAAGCCGCCGGCCATCAGCCACGAGCCCAGATAACCCGCGGCGATGGCCCCGTTGTCCGGATCGCCCAGGTAGTTGACCGTGAGCCACAGGGGAAAGGTCAACAGCAGCGCGATGCCCGCGAAGATCCACGCCGCCAGGAACTTGCCGACCACGGCGGCGGTGGTGCCGAGTGGCAGCGTCAACAGGAACTCGAGCGTGCCCGACTTGCGCTCCTCGGCCCAAAGGCGCATCCCCAAGGCCGGGACCAAGAAGAGGTAGAGCCACGGGTGGAAGACGAAGAAGGCGGAGAGGTCGGCCCGCCCGCGCTCGAAGAAGCCGCCGACATAGAACGTCAAGGCAGCGCCCAATACCAAAAAGATGATGATGAAGACGTAGGCCAAGGGCGAGGTGAAATAGGCCTCGAGCTCCCGCCGCATGACGAGAAATGCGGTCCGCATCCTTTGTCCTCCCGGCTCACGCGGCGCTGGTGAGCGTGCGGAAGATGTCGTCGAGCCGGCCGCGGCGGCGGGTGATCTCGCGCACCGGCAGATCGGCGGCGCGGCTGGCCTCGTGGACGCGGGCGAGCACGTCGGTGCCGTGCGCCGGCCGCACCAAGAGCACGACCTCGCCCTCGCCTGCCTCGTCGTTGGCCGCGCGGACGTCAACGACGCCCTCGGCGTCCGCGAAGGCTGCCAGCGCCCGCTCGCGGGCGTCCGCCGGCAGCGTGACCGCGACGACGTTGTGGTCGACGGCGCGCGCCGCGAGCACGGCCGGCGTGCCGTCCGCCACGATCCGCCCGTTGGCGACGATGATCGCGCGGTCGCAGATGGCGTCGACCTCCTCGAGGATGTGGGTCGAGATCAAGATCGCCTTGTCGGCCGCGATGTCCTTCAAGAAGCGGCGGAGCTCGAACTTCTGGTTGGGGTCGAGGCCGTCGGTGGGCTCGTCGAGGACCAGGAGCTCGGGGTCGTGAAGGATCGCCTGGGCGACGCCGACGCGGCGCTTGAAACCCTTGGAGAGGGCCTCGATCGGCCGCCGCCAGACGCGGTCGAGGTGCAGCCGCTCGCGGACCTCGCGCAGACGCTTCTCGCGCTCGCTGCCGGCGAGCCCGCGGACCTGGGCGACGAAGCGCAAAAGGCCCAAGGGCGTCATGTCGCCGTAGGCCGGCGCGCCCTCGGGCATGTAGCCCAGCCGCTGCCGTGCCCGCTGGGGCTGGCGCTGGACGTCGATGCCGGCGATCTTCGCGCGGCCGGCGTCCGCCGGCAGGTAGCCCGTGATCATCCGCATCGTCGTCGACTTGCCGGAGCCGTTGGGCCCGAGAAAGCCCACGACCTCACCACGGCGGACCTGGAAGCTCACCTGATCGACGGCGGTGAGCGCGCCGAACTGCTTGATCAGCCCCTCGACGTCGAGGAGGACGTCCATCCCTTCGCTCCCTCGTCACCCGCGCGCCGGCGCCCGGCGGCGGGCCCGCGACCGGCCGCCGCGCCTTGTCGTCGCGGCGGCGATGTAGAGCTTGGGCGAAGGCCGTTCAAGGGAGGACCAAGCCGTTGCAACGGCGCGACGGTTCGACGGCGCTCAGGCTCCGGTCCTGCCGAAACCCGGCGAACACCCGCGACCGCCGGAGGTCGCTTTTGACGACCAGCCGGCCGGGGCGGGCCACGACGGTGGCGCGCTCGGGCGCGGCGGCGAACCGGACGCCGAAGCCGCTGACGGTGCCGGTGACATCGGCGGTGATGGTGAAGTCGCCGACCTCCGGCGCGCCCGAGTAGACGACGACCGAGCCGGTGGGCTCGAGCGCGCCGGCGAGCGTGTTCAGCGGGTCGCCCGGGGCGCCGGCGACGGGGGCCGTCACGGCACCGCCGGTTCCTTGGCCCCGCCGTTCCTCGCCGTGCCGAGCGTTCACCGCCACGCCGGCGTTGGCGGTCAGCGGCTCGACTTGGACGGCCCGATGGTGCCAGGGCGCCCGCAGAGCGCACGCCGACGGCGCGCCGGGCGGCCCGCTACTCCCCGGCCGCCGCGTCCAGCTTCGGCTTCAAGACCGCCTGCACCGCCTGCGGGTTCGCTTTCCCGCCCGTCGCCTTCATGACCTGGCCGGTGAACCAGCCGATGACCTTGGGGTTCTTCTTGTAGGTCTCAACCTGGCCGGGGTTGTCCTTGATGAGCTGATCGATGATCGGCGCGATCGCGCTCATGTCGGTGACCTGCTTCAGGCCGCGGGTCTCGACGATGTGCGAGGGGTCCTCGCCGCTCTCGAACATGAGGGCGAAGACGTCCTTGGCGAGCTTGCCCGAGAGGGTCTTGTCGCCGACGAGGTCGAGGAGCTCGCCCAGTTGGTTCGGCTTCACCGGGCTCGCGGTGATGTCGAGGCCCGACTTGTTGAGCAGGCCGAAGAGCTCGTTGATGCACCAGTTCGCCGCCGCCTTCGCGTCGCGGCCCTTCGCCACCGCCTCGAAATAGTCGGCGGTGGCGCGCTCGGCGACGAGCACGCCGGCGTCGTAGGCCCCGAGCCCGTACTGGTCGATGAAGCGCTGCTTCTTCTCGTCCGGGAGTTCCGGCAGGCCGGCGCGCCATTCCTCGATCTCGGCGTCGTCGAGCTCGAGCGGCAAGAGGTCCGGGTCGGGGAAGTAGCGGTAGTCGTGCGCCTCCTCCTTCGAGCGCATCGAGCGCGTCTCGCCCTTGCTCGAATCGAACAGGCGGGTCTCCTGCTCGACGGTGCCGCCGGTCTCGTAGAGCTCGATCTGGCGCTTGGCCTCGTACTCGATCGCGCGGGCGACGAAGCGCATCGAGTTCACGTTCTTGATCTCGCAGCGCGTTCTGAAGCCCGCCTCGCCGACCTTGCGCACCGAGACGTTGGCGTCGCAGCGCAGCGAGCCCTCCTCCATGTTGCCGTCGCAGGTGCCGAGATAGCGCAGGATCGTCCTGAGCTTGCGCATGTAGAGCACGGCCTCGTCCGGCGAGCGGATGTCGGGCTCGGAGACGATCTCCATCAGCGCCACGCCCGAGCGGTTGAGGTCGATCAGCGTGGCCTCGGCGTGGGCGTCGTGCATCGACTTGCCGGCGTCCTGCTCGACGTGCAGCCGGGTGATCCCGATCGGCTTGCTGTCGCCGTCGGGCAGATCGAGGTAGAGCGTGCCCGCGCCCACCAGCGGGTGCTGGTACTGGCTGATCTGATAGCCCTGCGGCAGGTCGGGGTAGAAGTAGTTCTTGCGCTCGAACACCGAGACCTTGTTGATCTCGGCCCTCAGGCCGAGGCCGGTGCGCACCGCCTGGGCGATGCACTCGCGGTTCACCACCGGCAGCATGCCCGGCATGCCGGCGTCGATGGGCGAGACCTGGCTGTTGGGGGCGCCGCCATAGGCCGTGGCGGCACCCGAAAACAGCTTGGCGGTCGAGATCACCTGGGCGTGCACCTCGAGCCCGCAGACGATCTCCCAGGACCCCGTGGCGCCCTCGATGGTGTAGGTCATGCGCCCTGCTCCAGACCGTAAGGCACGACGTCGAACCCGGCGGCGCGCTCGATGGCGGCACCGGCCTTGAGCACCGTGGCCTCCTCCCAGGGCCGGCCGATGAGCTGCAGGCCCAAGGGCAGGCCCTCGCCGTTGAGCCCGCCCGGCACGCTCATCGCCGGCAATCCGGCGAGGCTCGTCGGCACGGTGAAGACGTCGTTGAGGTACATGGCCACCGGATCATCGGCCTTGTCACCCTCGCGGAACGCGGCGGAGGGGGCGGTCGGGGTGAGGATGACGTCGACGTCCGCGAAGGCCTTGGTGAAGTCGTCGGCGATCAGGCGGCGCACCTTCTGCGCCTTCAGGTAATAGGCGTCGTAATAGCCCGCCGAGAGCGCGTAGGTGCCGATGAGGACGCGGCGCTGCACCTCGTCGCCGAAGCCCTCGCCGCGGGTCTTGGCGTAGGTCTCGACGAGGTTCTTGCCCTTGACGCGGCGGCCGTAGCGCATGCCGTCAAAGCGGGCGAGGTTCGACGAGGCCTCGGCCGGGGCGATGATGTAGTAGGCCGGCAGCGCATACTTGGTGTGCGGCAGCGAGATGTCCTTGATCTCGGCACCCTGGTCTTTCAGCCAGGCGATGCCCTGGCGCCAGACGGCATCGATCTCCGCATCCATGCCCTCCATGCGGTACTCCGCCGGAATGCCGACGCGGAGCCCCGCCACCGGCTCGCCACACGCCGCCGTCCAGTCCGGGACGGCGAGGTCGGCGCTGGTCGAATCGTTGGGATCGAAGCCGGCCATCGCCTCCAGCATCAAGGCGCAGTCCTCGACGGTGCGCGCCATCGCCCCCGCCTGATCCAGCGAGCTCGCGAAGGCGACGATGCCGAAGCGCGAGCAGCGCCCGTAGGTCGGCTTGATGCCGCAGATGCCGGTAAAGGCCGCCGGCTGGCGGATCGAGCCGCCGGTGTCGGTGCCGGTGGCGGCGAGGCAGAGCCGCCCGGCCACGGCCGCCGCCGAGCCGCCGGAGCTGCCGCCGGGCACGAGCGGCTTGTTGTCGGCGGGGCGAGTCCAGGGGTTGGTGACCGGACCGTACCAGGAGGTGATGTTCGCCGAGCCCATGGCGAACTCGTCGAGATTGGTCTTGCCGAGGCAGACCGCCCCCGCCGCCCAGAGCCTGCCGCTGACGGTCGATTCGTAAGGCGGGGTGAAGCCGTCGAGGATGTGCGAGCCGGCGGTGGTGAGCGTCCCCTCGGTGCAGAAGAGGTCCTTCATGCCGATGGGCAGGCCGTCGAGCGGGCGCGCCTCGCCGGCGTCCAGGCGCTTGTCGGCGGCCTCGGCCATCGCCAGCGCCTTGTCGGGGGTCTCGGTGACGTAGGCGTTCCAGTCGCGCCGACGCGCCATCGCGTCGAGATAGGCTTGCGTCAGGTCCAAGGCGCGGATGTCGCGGGCGCGCAGGCGGGTGCGCGCATCGGCGAGGGTGAGCGCGGTGAGATCCGCCATCACTCGACCACCCGCGGCACGACGTAGAAGCCGTCATGGGCCTCGGGCGCGTTCCTCAAGACGTCGGCCTGGCGGTTGCCGTCGGTGACGACGTCGTCGCGCCGACGCGAGGGGATCGGCATGACCGCGCGCAGCGGCTCGACGTCGTCGGTCGCGACCTCGCCCAGCTGCTCGACCCAGCCCAGGATATTGGAGAGCTCCCGGGCGAGCCCCGGCAACCGGTCCTCGGCGACCTCGATGCGGGCCAAGCGCGCGATGCGCGCGACCGTGGCTTCGTCGAGCGACATCACCTCACCTCTCACGTGAACACCGCGGCGCCACCTCGCGCCGCGACCGGGCGCGACGGTTACACCCGCCGCGGAGAGCGGGCAAGCCGGACGCGGCCCGCAACCATCCCCTTGCCAACGGCGACGCGCGGGGCGAACAGGTGGGCCATGCCGTTGATCGCCTCCCTCGACGAGTTCGCCGCGCTGTTGCCGAAATTCGGCTCGCTCCTGGCGCTCGACATCTCCAAGCGCCGGATCGGCTTCGCCGGCACCGACGTCACCCGCCTACTGGCCTCGCCGGTCGAGGTCTGGCGGCGGCGCCGGTTCAAGGACGACCTCCGCCGGATCGACGAGCACATGCGCCGGCGCGAGGCGGTCGCCCTGGTGATCGGCTTTCCCTTGGAGGCCGACGGCCGCTTCGGGCCGCGCGCGCATTCGGCGGAGGACACCGCCAAGGCCATCGACGCCGAGCTGCACGTCCCGATCTGGCTGCAGGACGAGCGCTGGAGCAGCGTCGAGGCGGCGGACCGCGGCGGCGACGACGCCATGGCCGCCACCGTCATCCTCGAGGACACGCTCAAGGCGCTGGGCGATCTCACCGCGGCGACGACGGAAACGGACGAGGGCTGACCCTTGCGGGAACGCGGCGGCGACGCATCTTCCTCCACGATCCCCGCCCGCGCTCGTCCACGATCGGTTCGTCTCCGTGCTCCGTCCGCTCGCCGCCCTCGCCCTCGCCCTCTCGCTCGGCGCCTGTAGTGCCATGTTCCCGGCGCAGCGCTCGTTGCAGGACCGCATCGACGCCTTTCCCCACCGGGGTTGGCCGACCGACGCGCCGGTGACGGTGCGCTGGAACGACCACATGGTGCCCTTCGTCGAGGCGGAGAGCGACCGCGACCTCGCCTTCGCCCTCGGCGTCGTCCACCACCATCTGCGCGCCGGGCAGATGCGGGTCTTAAAGCACATCAGTCAGGGCCGGCTCGCCGAGATGGCGGGCCCGCCCGTGCGCGGCGTCGACGAGGCGCTGCGCATCCTCGACTACGGCCGCGCCGCGCCCGAGATCGTCGCCCGCTGGCCCGACGAGACCCGCGCCTTCGTCGACGCCTTCGTCGCGGGCCTCAACTGGCATCAGGCCAACAGCCGCCCGCCGCCGGAGTTCGCGCTCTTGGGCCTCGCACCCGAGCCCTGGACCGCCGAGGATCTCGTCACCATCGGTCGCCTCGCCGGCACCGATGTCAACTGGCTCGCCTTCTTCGGCGCGCTCAGGGCCCGCCTCGAGCCCGACTGGCCGCAGACCTGGCAGCGCCTGAAGCGGACGGGCCTCGCCGAGACCGACGCCGAGCTCGCCGGCACCCCCGACGCCACGGCGCTCGCCGCGCTCTTGGCCGGCTCCACCCGGGCCGGCAGCAACTCCATCGCCGTGGCCCCCGCGCGGACGGCGAGCGGCGCGGCGATGATCGCCAACGACCCGCATCTGGGGCTCAACCTGCCCAACCTCTGGCTCCTCGCCGGCGGCAAGTCGCCCTCCTACCACGTCGTCGGCATGATGATCCCGGGCCTGCCGTTCTTCGCGCTCGGGCGCAATCCGGACCTCGCCTGGGGCGGCACCAACGCCCGCGGGCTCTCCTCCGACATCGTCGACGTCGCGGGCCAGGGCGACATCGAGCCCGAGACGGTGACGGTGAAGACCCGCTGGTGGCGCACGCGCGAGGTCACCCGGCGGGTCTCGTCCCAGGGCCCGATCCTCTCCGACAGCCGCTTCGTGCCGGCACGCGAGGGCGAGGCGTTGGCGCTCAGGTGGGTCGGCCACGAGCCCACCGACGAGATCACCGCCTTTTTGCAGGCGGCGCGCGCCCGCCGCGTCGACGACTTCCGCCAGGCCTTCGCCACCTACGGCGTCAGCGCGCAGAACATGCTGGCGGCCGACGGCGACGGCGGCATCGCCATGCTGATGGCCGCCAAGCTGCCGATCCGCACCAAGCCCAAGACCGACGACCTCGTCCTCGCCGGCACCGCCGGCTGGGACGGCTACGACACCGCGCTCACGATGCCCTGGGTGAAGAACCCCGAGGCCGGCTTCGTGGCCTCGGGCAACGACCGCCCGGACTACATCGAGCGGCCGGCCGGCTACTTCTTCAGCCCGAAGGACCGGGTGAACCGCATGGCGGCGCTGGTCGACGACGCCGGCAGCGTCGACGTCGACACCCTCGCCGCGCTGCAGACCGACGTGGTCTCGACCCCGGCCGCCGCGCTCGCCCGCGGCCTCCTCGACGCCGCCGACGACGTCGGGGTGTTCCATCCGCTCTTGGAGGACCTGCGCGGCTGGGACGGCGCCTACACGATCGACGCCCGCGCCCCGGTGGCCTTCGAGACCCTGCTCTTTCACGTCACCAAGCGGCTCTACGCCGAGGACGGCCGTGCCGTCTCGAGCCTCGACGGGCGTTGGGCGAGCCTGCAGGCGTTCTTGTTGCGCGATCTCGAGGCCCGACCGCCGCGGCGCCGCACCGAATTGTTGCAGGCCGCGGTGGCGGCCGCGGCCGCGGACGCCGAGCCCTTTGCGACCTGGGGCGAGATGCACCGGGTGCGGGTCCAGCACCTGTTGGGGAACGTCCCCGTCCTGGGCCGGTTCTTCGTCGTCGACGACCTGCCCAGCCCCGGCTCGCGGGAAACGCTGATGAAGCGCAGCCACGACCTCGTCAACACGCGCCACCGCGCCACCTTCGGCGCGCAGTCGCGGCACATCTCCGACCTCGCCGACCCTGACGCCAACTGGTTCGTGCTGTTCGGCGGCCAGGACGGCTGGTTGGGTGCGGCGAACTACGCCGACCAGTTGCCGCTCTGGCGCGAGGGGCGCTATCTCCAGCTGCCGCTCAGCGAGGCGGGCGTCGAGGCCGCCTTCACCCGCGTCGTGCGCACGACGACGCGATGACCCGCAGGCTCGATCCGACGCGGCTGGTCAGGCCGTTCGCGCGCCATCGCCTCCACCACCTCCGCACCGGCAACCCGGTGAAGACGCAGGCGGCCATCCTGCGCCGGCTCCGCGGCAAGGCCGGCACCACGAGGTTCGGCCGTGCGCACGGCTTTTGGGACGTCGAGAAGGTCGCCGAGTACCAAAAGGCCGTGCCGATCCGCACCTACGAGGAGTTCTGGCGCGAGTGGTGGCAGCCGGAGTTCCCGGTGCTGCACGACGTCACCTGGCCCGGCAAGGTGGCGTTCTTCTGCGCGACCTCGGGCACGACCAGCGGCACCACCAAGTACATCCCGCTCACCCGCGAGACCTTGCAGCAGAACCACCGCGTCGCGCTCGACGTGGTCGCCGCCCACGTCGCCGCCTATCCCCAAAGCCAGCTCTTCGGCGGCCGCAGCTTCGTGCTCGGCGGCTCCGCGGCGCTGGTGCAGGAGGCGCCCGGCGTCCGCTCGGGCGATCTCTCGGGCATCGTCGCCAAGACCGAGCCCTTGTGGATGCGCCCCTTCACTTTCCCGCCGCCGGCGATCAGCCTCATCGACGACTGGGACGCCAAGCTCGACGCCCTGGTCGAGGCGGTGGGCGCGCATACCATCACCTCGCTCTCCGGCGTGCCGAGCTGGACCTTGATCCTCTTCGACCGCCTCGAGCGGGCCTATCGCGACTGGCCGCTCGCCGAGCTCGAGCTCTTCGTCCACGGCGGTATCGCCTGGGGCCCCTATGCCAAGCGCTTCGAGCCCTATCTGGCGCGCTCGGGCGCGGTCACCCGCGAGGTCTACCCGGCGAGCGAGGGCTTCGTCGCCTTCGCCGACCAGGGCCCGGACGACGGCCTCCTGCTCGCCTGGGACAGCGGGCTCTTCTTCGAGTTCGTGCCGGTCGAGGAGCTCGACAGCCTGGAGCCGACGCGGCACTGGCTGGCGACGATCGAGCCCGACATCGAATACGCCGTCGTCCTGAGCGGGCCGAGCGGGCTCTTCAGCTACCTCCTCGGCGACACCGTGCGCTTTGTGGAGACGCGGCCGCCGCGGCTCGTCATCACCGGCCGCACCGCCTACATGCTCTCCGCCTTCGGCGAGCACCTGATCCAGACCGAGCTCGACCGGGCGGTCACCGACGCCGTCGAGGGCGCCGGCGCGGCGGTGGGCGAGTACATCGTCGGGCCCGTCCTGCCGGAGCACGGCGTCGGCCACCACGTCGTCTACATCGAGCCGGCCGCGCGCTCCGACCTCGATCGATCCGCCCTCGCCGACGCCGTCGACGCCAGGCTCAAAGAGCTGAACGACGACTACCGCGCCCACCGCAAGGGCGAGGTCGGCATGACCGCGCCGGAGGTCCGCCTGCTCCCGCCCGGCACCTGCGCCGAATGGTTGCGCCGGCAGGGCAAGCTCGGCGGGCAGCACAAGGTCCCCCGCGTCGTCGCCGACCCCGACCGCTTCGCCGCCGTCAGGGCCGAGCTCGACGCCCTCGCCCGAGGGTGAACCGCGCGCCGCGACCGGGCGGCAGCGGGGGATGAAGAGCTCGAGGACGACGAAGATCACCGGCGCGAGCGACGGCCCGGTGATCTCGAACGGTGCGTCGACGGCGGCGAAGCCGAGCCCGCGGCGGTTCGGATGGTCGAAGCCGACGCTGCCGAAGATGCTCGCGAGCGCGCCTTGCCGGGCCAAGCGGCCGACCGCGGCGACCGTCGTCGGGTCGCGCGCAGCCGGCGGCGGGCGGGACGACCATCGCGGAGGCGCGAGGCCGGTCTATGCGCTTTCCACCACGGCCGACGTCGCGCGCGCGGCGGCGGGACGTCCTCGGCACGGCCCTGCTCGCCCGCGGGTCCACCGCCGTGCACCTTCCGCTCGAAGCGGCAGCCCGGGGCCGTGGGCGAAAGGGGGCGTCGGCGACGGCGCGGATCGCGGTCGGCGACGGGCTCGCGCTCGGGCATCGGGTCGGGGGCGACGGGCCCGTCACCGTGGCGTTCCTCCACGGCAACCGCGCCGGCAAGGACCGGTTCGCGCGCGCCGCCCGCCACCTGCCGCGCGACCGGCGGATCGTCGGCATCGACTGCCGCGGCTGCGGCGCGAGCGACCGGCCGGCGGCCACGGCGGACTTCGCCAGCGACGCCGTCGAGGTGCACGCCCGCGACAT
Organism: Alphaproteobacteria bacterium; assembly: GCA_046541805.1. Taxonomy (GTDB): domain Bacteria; phylum Pseudomonadota; class Alphaproteobacteria; order Geminicoccales; family Geminicoccaceae; genus JAAAPF01. The sequence continues at coordinate 12,610 of JBKHCM010000012.1, read as the reverse complement.
GCTGGCGGCGCTCGACCGGCTCGGCATCGACCGCTGCCATCTGGCGACGCATTCGACCAGCGGCCTGATCGCGCTCCACATGGACCTGATGGCGGCCGACCGGTTTCCGCGGATGCTGGCGCTGGCGCCGGTCCCGCCCGGCGGGCTCGCCTTCGACGCCGCGGCGATGGCGGTGTTCGGCGCGATGCGGAGGGACAAGGCGGTCACCCGGCGGATCATGGCGAAGGTGGCACCGAGCATCTGATCCTGCACGGCGAGCGCGACCTCTGGATCCGCGCCGCGCAGCTGGAGACGATGGCGCGGGGCCTCGGGCACACCCGGCTGGCCCGGCTCGCCGGCATCGGCCACGCCATGAACCGGGAGGCCCCGGACCTCCACGTCGGCTATGTCGGCGCCTTCTTCGCGGGCATGGCGACCTGAGCACCGACCGGGCGCCATCGCCTCCGCTCGCCCGCGCACGCGTCGCCGCGCCGGATCGACGGCCGCGCCCCGACCCCCTCAGCCGTCGCTGCCGACACCTGCGCACGGCGCATGCACGGCGCTCGGCGACGCGCCGACACCCCAGGCCTGCCGGCGGGTTTGCGACGGTGAGCAGCCGTACATCGCGGCGTACGCCCCGGCGAACCGGCCGAGGTGCCAAAAGCCGAAATGCATCGCGAGGTCGGTGATGCTGCGGCGGTCGCCCTCGGCCAGGAGGCCGCCGTGCACCAGGCGCAGCCGGCGCCGGCGCTCGTAGGCGCGAGGACCGACGCCGGGATGCTCGCGAAAGGCGCGCTGCAACGTCCGCTCGCCGAGCCGCAGCTGCCGACAGACGTCGGCGACCGACGTCGGCTCGTCGTCGCGGGTCTCGATCAGGGCGAGCGCCTGCTCGACGAGCCGCCGCCCAAAAACACCGCCCAGATCGCCGGCCGCCGGGGGGTCGGCGGCGTCGGCCATGACCGCGACGAGGTCGGCCAAGACCTCGGCGGCGGCGACCTCGACGGCGGCGGCAACGTCGACACCCCGGTCGATCGCGGCCTCGGCGAACCGCGCGGACCCGAGGATCCGCTGCTGCGGTCGCCACGCCTTGGCGGTGTCCACCCGTGGCCGCCAAAGGCCCGATCGGTCCCGGCGCCCGCGCTCCAGGGGTGCGGCGGGATGCCCGTCCAACGCCGCGAGCGCGTCGCCCCTGAGGCTCACCCGCAACGTCCGCACCCGACCCGTTTGCGCGACCGCGAACTCGCTACCCGGTCCGGCGACGATCCGGTGCGGCATGGTGTCGGCCGAGCCGCCTCGGCCGCCTTGCGCCCCCCAGGAGAACCAGGCGCCCGGGGCGCCCTCGCGCCATGCGATGCGGCCGTCCAGGCCACCGCGCTCGCGCATGTCGACGACGCGGACGGCGCCGCTGTCGAGCCCGACCATGCGGCTGCGATAGGGGGCACCCGGAGGCGGCGTGAACTCCGCCAGGGCGAAGCGGCTGTTGTAGCGGGCGTGGAGGTGGTGACGCTCCGCCGCGGAGCCGCAGACGACGGCAAAGCGGGTGGCCGCCGGGGCGGCCAGCCCACGGTCCGGGCCACAAGATCCGCTCGAGGTCTGCGGCATGTCCATCCCGAGACCCGCCGGCGGTGGATCGCCCTTGCGCCGCATCGTGCCCATGCCGGACGCGGACCGGTTCGACTATCCGCCTTCCGTCAGCGCCGCGCAATCGGGCGCGCGGCCGCCGGCAGGTCCGGGTCCATTTGACGACGCCTCCGCCCGATCTGGCGCGACCGGCGTTGCCCCGCGCGGATGCGGGCGCGCTTCTCGTGCTCGCGGCGCGCGTCTTGCCATCGTCGTCGCACCAATGATCACGAGTAGCGGGAGTGGCCGCGGGACGCGGAGAGGACCGGAGCGGCTCATGGCGCCGACGCGGACGTCGCGCGTCCGCGCGACGTGCGGGCCCTGGTCGTTCGCCACGCGGCTGCGGCAGCGCGCAACCGCCAGCACATCGGCGCCGACGGGGGCGTCGACCCGCCCGCACCGGGCGTCAGCGGGAGACCGCGGTACCGCCGGCCATCGCCGCGGCGTCCGCCGAGCGCCCCTCGCCCGCGGCGTCGGCGGGCGCGAGCGGTCCTCCCATGTGCACCGTGCGCGTCGGAAAGGCGAAGTCGACGCCGACGCGCCCCGCTAGCTCGACGATGTCACCGATCAGGCGGTGCTGCGCCTCCACCTGCTCGCCGTAGGAGCGCACCCAGACATAGCACCAGAGATCGATGTCGATCGACCATTCGGCGAGGCGCGCCAGCCCGACATAATATTCCCGGTCGGCACGCGGGAACGCGGCCAAAAGGTCCTTGAGGCCGGCGACGAAGGCGTCCATGCGCTCGCGCGGGGTGTCGTAGGTGAGCGAGACCGTGAGCAGGAGCTGACGCTTGCGGCGGCGGCCGTAGTTGATGACGGTGCCGTCGGCGACCTTGGCGTTGGGGATCACCATCAAGGCGTCGTCGAACAGGCGGAGCTGGCTCGTGCGCAGGCCGACGTCCTCGACGACGGCGTAGCGACCGTCGACCTCGATGAAGTCGCCGCGCTTGAAGGGGCGCTCGGCCAGGAGCACGGCGGCGCCGAAGAAGTTGGAGACGGTGTCGCGGGCGGCGATCGCCAAGGCGAAGCCGCCGACGCCGAGCCCGGCGATGACGCCCTCGTAGGGCAGGCCGACGATGTCGGCGGCCATGATGATGCCGCCGACGATGATCACGATCTTGACGAGCCCGGTGGCGAGCGAGGTCACGATCTCGTCGAGATAGCCGCTGGTGAGCGTGGCTCGGCGGTAGAAGGCGCCGCCGACGATGCCGGCGAGGCGGTAGAGCGCGGCGACGGCGCCGACGAGGACGACCAGCGCAGCGCCGGTGGCCAGCACCCCGAGCACGTCCGAGCGCAGCCCGATCCGGCCGACGGCGAGATAGACCACCGCCCCGAGCACGATCAGCCGCACCGCGGTGACGAGCCCCGAGCCGCGCGCGTCGGCGGCAGCGGCGTCGCCCTCGCCCGTCGCCGGTGCGGGCAAGAGCCGCCAGGCCAGGTTCACCACCAGCCCGACGAGATAGGCCAGGACCAGCGCCGCGACCGCGGCGAGCGCCAGCGCGATCCACTGCCAGTGGGGCAACAACCAGACCCGCTCGAGCAGCGCCGGCGACACCTCCTTCACCGATTCGCGCAGCGTGAAGTACGGCGTGAACGCCTCGGGCTCCGCCAGGCCCGGCGCGATCGGCAGCTCCTGGATGGCCTCGAAGATCGCCGGCGCCGCGGCGATCGTCGCGCGCGTGAAGCGCCAGTCGACGTTGCCCTCGGCGTCGCGGGTCGGGCCGATCGCGATCTCGCCCTCGGCGTGGGCGTAGTGGACGTAGGAGGTCACCTGCTCAGGGTTGTTGGGGATCTCCTGCCAGATCACGTAGCCGAGCCGGTCGACGATCTGCCGGAGGTAATCGGCGTAGAGCGGGGCGTTGATCGATTCCAGTGCCGGCGGGATGCCGGAAAGGTCGAGGGCCGAGAGCGCCCGCTCCATGCCGTCCGCCTCCCAGGTCTGCACGCCCTCGAGGAAGTCCCGCATGGCCTCGCGCGGGCTTTCGCGCCGGGCGAAGACGTAGGCGGCGTAGTCCTCGTGGCCGAGGGCGTCGAGCAGCGCCGCCTTGGTCGCCTTGAGCTCGTCCTCGGGCGGCACCACCAGGCGCCAGCGCCCGTCGGACTGCCGGCGGAGCGTGATCGGGAAGGTGAAGTCCGAGCCGGCGGGGCCGATCTCGACCACGACCTCGTCCGTGTCCACCTCGGCCGGCAGGTCGCCGATGCGGAACGTCGACATGTCGAGCAGGCGGTAGAGCAGGGTCCAGCGCGCCTGGCGTTCCTCGGCGGCGCTCCCCGGGCCGGCGTAGATCAGCAACGGCTCGTAGACGAGCGAGGCGCCGCTGTCGCCCTCGCCGGCGGCGTTGCCGGCGACGACGATGGTGCGCAAGGCCGCCCGCGGGCTGTCGCTCCGGATGAACGGCGTCGGCCGGAAGCTCTCCGGATCGACGCGCTCGCCGTTCCAGTACTCGCCGTTGTCGAAGCGCCCGGCGAAGCTCTGGCCGTCCGGGGCCAGCGCGAAGGAGAAGCCGCCGCTGCCGCCGTCCTGCGACCAGGTGCCGGTGAGGCGCGCGCCGTCGACGACGCCCTCGATCTCGCCGTTGCCCGGCCGGTAGGTGCCGGTGACGCGCTCGCCCTCCTGCTCGAGGCGCATCAGCGCCTGGCCGTCGCGCCAGAAGCTGTGCCACTGGCCCTCCCAGCTCGCCTCGCGCTCGCGTTGGGCGACGGCGCCGCCCGCGCTCGCGAGCACGACCCCGGCCATGGCCCCGGCGACGACGCCGGCGAGGACAAGCGCGCGCGCGACCGCGCCGGTCGCGGCGATCGACGCCAAGATGGCGTCATCGTGTCTCCCATGCTGTTCCCTGCTCCCCTCGACGCCGCGATCGACGCCCGGCCGCCACCCGAGCGAGCCGCCGCGACCTGGACGCTGCCGACCGCGAGCCACGATTCCGCGATCGGCGCAGATGGTGCAAGCTCCCGCTGCGGCGGCGCGGCCGCTCGCCGCTCAGTCGAACCGCCCGACCACGCCCGCGGCGGTGAGCTTGGCGCCGGTGAGGCGGCGCTCGGCGGCGGCCATGCGGCGGGTGAGCATGGCCTGGGCGGCTTCGAGGACCGCCGGGGCGTGCGCCCGCTCGGCGGCGATGGCGCGCGTCATCGCCGGGTCGCGCGCAAGGTCGAAGGCCAGGGGCGGCAGCCCGTTGAAGTGGACATAGGCGAGCTCGGGGCCGATGGGCGCGGCGAGCTGGCAATGGTCCGATGTCAGGCCGAGCGCGCGCTCGAAGACGGGGTTCTCGACGTCGCGGAAGTCGTGCTCGACCAGGGCGGCGCGGCGCCAGTGCGGCGGCACCTCCCCCGCGAGCCAGGGGGTGAGCGCGCGGCCGTCGGCCTGCAGCGGGACCTCGCCGCCGAGCGCCTCGACCAGCGTCGGCAACAGGTCGACGTGCTCGGTCACGGCGTCGACGCGGCGCCCGTGCGCCACCCCGGGGCCGCGCACCACCAGCGGGACGTGGAACGCCTCAGCAAAGAAGCCGGCCTTGCCCCAAAGCCCGTGGTCGCCCAGCATCGCGCCGTGATCGGAGGTGACGACTGCGAGCGTGTCGTCGAGCTCGCCGCGTGCCTCCAGGGCGGCGACGACGCGGCCGATCTCGGCGTCGACGTGTTGGATCAGGCCGTAATGGACCGCCCGCGCCCGGCGCAGGCTCGCGTCGCTGTCGTCGGCGGGCTTGTGCCACCAGGAGGCGGCACGCGGCTGCGCGGCGAGGACGCCGAGATAGGGGTGCAACGCCGCCGTCTCGGCCCCGCTCCCGCCCACGGGCGCCGGCACGTCGTCCGCGTGGACCGCGGCGTGGAAGGCCGCGGCGGCCACCAGCGGCGGATGCGGCTTGATGAAGGAGAGGTGCGCGCACCAGCCCGGCGCCTGGCGGTCGCGCCAGGCGAGAAAGCGCTCGGCGAGGAACGCGGTCTCGCTGGGCGCGGCGGCAACGGGGGCCGGCTCGCCGAGCGCGCGCAGCTCGCGGGCGAGATGGGTGTGGGGCCGATCCAACGGCGTGCCGTTGGTGATCGCGCGGTGGCCCAGGGCGTAGAGCCCGGTGTAGAGCGACGCGCGCCGGCCCGCACGGCGTCGCCTGGCCGAAATGGCGCGCGAACGGGGCCCCCTCGGCGGCGAGGCGGTCGACGTGCGGGGTGCGCACGCAGGGCTGGCCGGCGGCACCCAGGCTGTCGCCCACGCCACTGATCCGCGCTCACGAGCAGCCGATTGATCCTCGAGCGTCTCGCCGAACGGGGCCGGGGCCGCTATGCCGGACCTCGTCAGTTCTCACCCGACGCCCCTTGGTCCCTGCCGCGGAGGTCTTCGATGCCGGTGCCGGTGCGCGTGATCGACGTCGCCGAGGCGGCGGCCTGCGAGGCGCTCCTGCGCCGCGCCTTCGTCGACTATACCGCCCGGCTCGGCCGCACGCCGGCCGCCGCCGCCTACACCCGCCTGCCCGCCTTCATCGCCGACGGCCGGGTGTTCGGCCTCGACGTCGCGGGCGCGCTCGCGGCGGTCGCCGTCACCTGCCCCCAGCGCGGCGCCTGGGAGATCGACTGGCTCGCGGTCGATCCCCCGCACCAGCGCGCCGGGCTCGGCAGCCGCCTTCTGCGCGCCGTCGAGCGCCGCGCCCAGGCCGCCGGCGCCGCGGCGCTCCGGGTCCAGACCGCCGCGATGATGGACCATCTCCTCGGCTTCTACGCCGCCCACGGCTTCGTCGAGACCGGCCGCGGCCGGCTCACCCACGGCGGCGACGCCCATCCCCGCGTCTTCCTCGAAAAGCCGCTGACAGCGCCGCGCTTGGCGCGGGTCGAGGCGGTCATCTTCGACCTCGACGGCACGCTGGTGGACAGCGAGGGCCTCGCGGCGCCGGCCTCGGTCGCCGCGCTCGCCGAGCTCGGCTTCACGCTCGACGTCGCCACCTTCGCCGCGCGCTTCACCGGCCTCACCGACGACGCCATCGTCCGCACCCTCGCGGCCGAGCAGGGCGTCGCGGTCGACGTCGCCCACGCCGTGGCGGTGATCGAGGCCCGCGCGCTCGAGCGGATCGCCGCCGCGCTCGAGCCGATCCCCGGCGCGCCGGCGCTGGTCGCGGCCGTCGCCGTGCCGCGCGCCGTCGCCTCCAATTCCGGGCCCAGGCGCATCCGCCTCTGTCTCGAGCGCACCGGCATGCTCGCCGCCTTCGGCCCGCACCTCTACAGCGCCGCCGAGGTCGCCCGCGGCAAGCCGGCGCCGGACCTCTTCCGGCACGCCGCCGCGCGCCTGGAGGTGGCACCCGCCGGCTGCGTCGTCGTCGAGGACAGTGCCCACGGCGTCGCCGCCGCCGTCGCCGCCGGCATGACGGCGATCGGCTTCACCGGCTCGCGCGCCGACCCGGCCACCCACGGCGACGCGCTCGCCGCCGCCGGAGCGTACCACGTCGCGGCGACGCTCGACGAGGTCCGCGCGCTCCTGGCCTAGAGCGCGTCCCGTTCGGGTGGGGCGGGCGGGTCCGCGGCGGCGGGCACCGTCAAACGCAGCGCCCGCCGTCGACCTCGAGCACCACGCCGGTGACGAAGGCGGCGCGCTCGCAGGCGAGCCAGACCGCCGCCTGGGCGATGTCCTGGGGCCTGGAGAGCCGGCCCATCGGGATGGTGGCGATGAACCTGGCGCGGTTATCGGGCGTGTCGGGCACGCCCATGAAGGTCTCCAGTAGCGCCGTCTCGCCGATCACCGGGGCGAGACAGTTGACCCGGATGTTGTCGGGGGCGAGCTCCACCGCCATCGACTTCGAGAGCAGGTTCACCGCCCCCTTGGAGCCGTTGTACCAGGTCAGCCCCGGCCGCGGCCGGACGCCGGCGGTCGAGCCGACGTTGACGACGCAGCCCCCGCCCTGATCGCGCATCAAGGGCAGGGTCGCCTGCGCCATATGGTAGATCGACTTGACGTTGACCGCGAAGACGCGGTCGAACTCGGCCTCGTCGACCTCCAGCATCGATTGGTTCTTGTGGCTGACGCCGGCGTTGTTGACGACGATGTCGATGCGGCCGAAGGCGTCGTGCGCCCGCCGTACCGCGGCCCGCACCGAGGCGCCGTCCGCGACGTCGCAGCCGAAGGCCCGCGCCGCGTCGCCGAGCCCGGCGGCGACCGCCGCCGCCCCCTTGGCGTTGACGTCCAGGCACGCGACCTTGGCCCCCTCGCGCACATAGGCCTCGGCGATGCCCTTGCCGAAGCCCGACGCCGCCCCGGTGACGATCGCGATCTTGTTCTCGAGTTCCATCGTTCGCCCTGCCCTTGCGACCGCGGTGATGCCCGCCCATCATCCGCGCTGACAAGGGCTTGCCAAGCCGCCCACGGGGGTCTAGGCGCCGGGCCGGACGAACGCCCCAGCGGGAGTGGGTATCTTGGGCTTGGAAGTCGCCGGCCTGATCGGCCTGATCGGTCTCGTCCTCTTCGTCTACGCGCTCTACCACATCATCGGCAGCCACGCCTCGGTGCTCGCCAAGGCGCTGTGGACCGTGGGCCTCTTGGTCTTCCCCATCGTCGGTTTCATCGTCTGGCTCATCTTCGGCCCCCGCGCCGGCCGCTGAGCCGCCCGCACCGCACCCGCGTAGCCGCGGACACCGCCGGCGCGCCCCATCCCGCCGCAAGCCGCTGCGACACCAGGAAAAAACGCCGATCTGGCTCCGTTCGGCATTTCCCGAACGCCGGCCCGCGGGGCGCCGAGCGGCACTTGGCCGACACGAGATTAGGATACCAAACCTACCGAGATTGGGCCAGCGGCTTGGCCGGTCCCCTTCGCGTCCAGGCCCGAATCCGGCCGGAAGCGGGCTTAATGGCCGGTCTCGAGTGTGGCAGCCAAGGACGGGGAGCGGACATCGAGATGGTTGCCGCGGAGGCCCGCTGGCCCGCGGAAAGGGGTCGAAAGGCGTGTCAAAAAGGGGTGCCTTGCTCAACTGCTTCGTTCGGCCCGAAAGGCGCGGCTGCTGGAGCCGGGGGCGCCCGTCGAACAAAGAAATCCTTTTTGACACTCCCGATCATGAGATGGGTGGCGCCACTGAAGATTTAGATGAAGGGTGTAAGTTGCCCGCGGTTTACAGATTCAGTCCGCCCTGTAGCGGAGCGTGCTCTTCCTGTGGGCGTGCATCGGCGATCGTCTTTCTGATGGCCCGGAAATCCTCAGTATCGCACTTCTCCAGCAGCCCATCGACGTCGGTCGTCGTCGCCACATTAGCGAACCGTTTTTCGGGTGCGTAGTAGACGACGGCTTTCTTTCCTCCTTTCACCAACTCGCAGACATTGTTGATCGAGCCAGCGCTCTTGCCGTCCCAGAGAACCAAGCCGTAATCAGCTTCAGCTGCCATCTGAAGATCCTTGACCATGTAAAAGGATCTACCCTTCATCTTCCTGTCGGCATAAATACTGCGAACGGGCCAGTTTCCAACATTGTTCCGGCAATCCCCATTAGTGCAGAAGACTTCGACCTTATCGTAGCGCTGGTCGGCAAGGAATGTCTGGAGTGCCTTGTCTGCACCGTTCGCGTCACCGACCACAACGCCGAAGCGCTGATCGATCATTCGCTGCAGGCGCTCGCGGATCATCCCGTTCAGCCGGCTGATCTTGCGCGAACCGGAGAGAAAGACCGTCGTCATCGCTTGCTCCGCGTCTTCGTCATGGTGAGCACACAGACATCTGCCGCGCCTGCATGCTCCTGAAGGATAGCACTGCAAGCGTTCAACGTAGCACCCGAGCGGTAGAGATCATCGACCAGGAGGACGGCTTTGCCTGCGATATTCTGCGTACCGACGATCTTAATCGCGTCCTTCAGAAGCTTTTCGCGCTCCGCAGGGTCGTCGACGTTCTTCAGTTGCGTCCCCCCGGATACCTTCTTGAGGAACCCGCTCAGAACCGTCACGCCACGTCGCGCGCCGAGCGCCTCGGCAATCAAATCCACCGGCTGCTGGGGCCGTATGTTCGACGACGGTGCCGGAATAACAAAATCAAAATTCTCGATGCCGCCAACATTGTTCAGAAGCTCGATGATCCGGCCGATGGCTTCGCGGTCGTTGTCGTATTTGAGTTGATGGACCAACTTTCCCATCTCGCTGTAGTTGTTGTCGAACTGGGGGTGCCCAAATTCATTATCGCCGATGTACACGCTAGAAAGCGTATGGAGGTCAAATGCCTTCCCAGCACGCCAATTGCCGGAGAGGGGGTACGTCATGTGCTTGAATTCCCGAACCGACATCTCGATGACAATGCACCAGTTGCCGCGGATGGATCAAGCGCGGCTTTCTTCGGGACCGGCACAGCATTGTCCCTACAGTCCGCTTATGAGGCGTCTCCGATCGCGCCAAAACATGCGCATGATGCCCCCTTCAGGCCGATCGCGCCCATACCGGCGCGCTCGTTTGGGACCGTTCTCTGGCGCACTGCTGCCGTCGGTGGGGCCGTGGCGGTGAGGATGCCCGACCGCGTGAGACGCCGTCCCGTCGTCGACGCGCGCGGCGCTCGGGCCAGGTGCGCGACGCCGTGCGCCCTCTCGCGGGACCGAGCGGCGAGGCCTCGCCCTCCGCGGACCCTCACGCCGCCGGCGCCACCGTGCGCTCGACCAGCCGCGCCCAGAAGGTGGCGCCGAGGGGCGAGATGGTGTGGTGGCAGGCGAAGCGGGGGTCGTGGCACGAAATCGCATCGGCGCCGCCCGGTGGCGCCGGCATCACGAACGCGCCTGGCACCTGATCGAGCTTGAAGGAGCAAGCCTCGCCCCCCCCCCAGCTCGCGGGCGACGCCGGCGCCGGCCGGGCGCTGCACAGGCCGGAGCGTCAGAGGACGGCGCGCAACGACGCCTCGATCTGGCCGCCGCACCACTGCTCGCCGTAGGCGGCATCGCTGCGCGCACGCAGTGCGGCCTGCTCCGGGCGGGCGGCGAGGCGATCGCAGAGACCGGCGATCGCCGGGGCCGTCGCGTCGAGCAACGAGCGCAGCGCCTGGAACTTGGCTGTCATCGTGCCCCACAGCACGTGCGCCGCGAGATCCGCGAGGCCCGGCTCGCCGGTGCCGAGCAGGTGGCCGGCCTCGGGACGCAGGCCGTGACGACGGCCCGTCGCCTCGAAGATCTCCATCCACCGTGCGAGCCGCGGGCGATAGGCCTGCCAGTCGAGCGGGGTCCACAGCTGGGCACCGTTGTGGCGCGTCATCTCGTCGAGGACATCGCCGGCGTCGGCGACCAGCTTCGTCGTCTGCGCCGCGAGGGCCGGGGTTGCGGGTGTCAGGCCGTGCTTGGTCCCGAGATGGGCCAGGATCGCCGGCATCTGCGCCAGCGAGAGACCAAGCGCGTGATCGGTCAGCACGGGCGGCCCCATGTGCGGGACCATTTGAGCGTCGGGCGCGGTGGTCATGAGCCGGTGCGTGGCCGCGGTCCCGGCCTCCCTCCAATCCGCGTGAACATGGTCGAGGACGGCGCGCACGAACTGCCCGCGAAAGGGCAGCGGCCAGTAGTAGAGCGTGTAGTCCGTCATTTGCGCGGCTCCTTTGCGCCCGCGGCCGACCCGCAGCCGCTCGGCGTCGGCACCGCGGGCCGAGGCGGCATCCTCTGCGCCGTCCGCCGGACCCGAACAGCCTGGCAAAACCCTTGAGCGCCAATCACGTCGCTCACGCCGGCGCCAGCGTGCGCTCGACCAGCCGCGCCCAGAAGGTGGCGCCGATGGGCAGGATGGCGTCGTTGAAGTCGAAGCGGGGGTCGTGGCACTGGATCGGATCGGCGCCGCCCTGTTGACCCAGCATCACAAAAGCGCCGGGCACCTTGTTGAGCATGAAGGAGAAATCCTCGCCGCCCATGGCCGGCGGGTGATCCCAGACGAGCCCGTCCTCGCCCACCACCTCGCGGGCGACGGCGGCGGCGAGCCGGGCCTCCTCCTCGGTGGCCACCGTCGGCGGATAGGCGGCGTCGGTGAACCGCACCTCGGCGGTGGCGCGCAGGCCCTCGGCGACGCAGCGGGCGATGCGGTGGACGCCGCCCACCAGGCGTTCGCGGGTCTCCGGCTTGAAGGCGCGGACGGTACCGCCCAAGGTCGCGGTGGGGGCGATGACGTTGTCGGTGGAGCCGACGTGCATGGGGGTGATCGAGACCACGCCGTTGTCGAGCGGGTCGAGCTCGCGCGCCACCAGTGTCTGCAGCGCGGTGATGATGTGGGCACCCACCACCGCGGGGTCGATGACGGTATGGGGATAGGCGCCGTGCCCGCCGCGGCCGGTGACCTGGAGCTCGAAGAAGTCGGCCGAGGCCAGCACCGGCCCGGCGCGCACGCCGATCTGGCCCGGCGGCAGCTGCGGCGCGTTGTGCATGCCGAAGACCTGATCGCAGGGGAAGAGCGCGAAGAGCCCGTCGTCCACCATCCGCTTGCCGCCGGCGAGCATCTCCTCGGCCGGCTGAAAGATAAAGTGAACCCGGCCCGCGAAGTTTCTGTTTTCGCTCAGGTATTTGGCGGCGGCCAAGAGCATCGTGGTGTGGCCGTCATGGCCGCAGGCGTGCATCCGGCCGGGTGCGGTGGAGGCGTGCGGCACGCCCGAGACCTCGTCCATCGGCAGGGCGTCCATGTCGGCGCGCAGGCCGATGGCGCGGTTGCTCGCGCCGCTTCGGCCCGCGAGCGTGCCGACCACGCCGGTGCCGGCGAGGCCGCGATGGACCTCGAGGCCCCAGGCCGCGAGCTTGGCGGCGACGAGGTCGCCCGTGCGGTGCTCCTCGAAGCCGAGCTCGGGGTGGGCGTGGAGGTCGCGGCGCCAGGCCGTCATCTCGTCGTGGAAGGCGCGGATCTTCGGCTCGATCGTCATGACACGGTTCTCCCTCTCCGCCACGACGGATAGCGGCCATGGTCGGCGGGGCAAAGCGCGGCGCGCGGCCACCCCCCTGGCGACGCCGCGCGGGCCGCGCCTCCGCGGTGCCGCGCGCGGGCGGGCCCGCGCATTCGAGACCACCACCAGCACCATCGCCGCCGCGGTCTGAGAGCGCCGCCGGCGCCGCCCGCTCGA
>JBKHCM010000093.1:0-13516 GCA_046541805.1 Alphaproteobacteria bacterium | reverse complement strand
CGCGAGCGGCCCGGCGGCGGATCCGACCGCAGGCGAGCCGACCGCGACGGACGGGGACGAGGTGCCGCCGTTGCCGCCCATTCCGGAACCGCCGATGCCGGCAGGCGTCGACGGGCTGAGCGAACCCACGGAGATCACCGCGGCGACGGCGATCGCGGCGGGCGACGACGCGCTCGCCGCCATCTTGAGCCAACCCGTCCACGCGGGCGAGAGCGACGCCACACCAGCCGACGGCGGCGACGGCGGTGACCGCGCCGCGACGACGGACGCGACCGACGCCCCGGGGTCGCGCCCGGCCAGCGCCGCCGAACCCCGCGACCTGCTGGAGGTCGTCGCGGCGCAGAGCGGCGGCGCCGACCTGCGGACCCTCGGCGACGACGATGCAGGGGACAGCCGCGTCGTCCTGGTGGCCAGCGAGCCCAGCTGGGTGCAGGTGAAGAGCCGGTCGAGCGACTACGTCTGGACGCGCACGCTCGAGCCCGGCGACGCCTATTTCGTGCCCGGCGACGACGAGCTGGCGCTCTGGACCGGCAACGCGGGCGGGCTCAAGGTCGTGGTCGACGGCGAGCCCTTGGCGCCGCTCGGCGAACCCGGTCAGGTGCGGCGCGACATCCCCCTTGCCGCGGACGTCCTGAGCGCGCAATACGCTCGCGATTGAGGCGGTTTTCGACACGGCGAGGACGAGGACATCCATGGTCGCGCTTGCGGAAGTCACCCGTCACCCGACCCACCGCGTCGACGTGGGAGGCGTGCAGGTGGGCGGCGGAGCGCCGGTCGTCGTCCAATCGATGACCAACACCGACACCGCCGACATCGACGCCAGCGTGCGCCAGGTCCGCGAGCTCGCCCAGGCGGGCTCCGAGATCGTGCGGATGACCGTCAACAACGACGCCGCCGCGGCCGCCGTCCCGCATATCCGCGACCGGCTGATGGCGCTCGGCGTCGACGTCCCCCTGGTGGGCTGTTTTCACTACAACGGCCACAAGCTCTTGAAGGAGCATCCGGCCTGCGCCGAGGCACTCGCCAAGTACCGCATCAATCCGGGCAATGTCGGCTTCCGCGAGAAGCGCGACCGCCAGTTCGAGATGATCATCGAGCGTGCGCTCGAATACGACAAGCCGGTGCGCATCGGGACGAACTGGGGCTCACTCGACCAGGAGCTGAGCCAGGCGCTGATGGACGAGAACGCCGCCCGGGCCGAGCCGTGGTCGGCGGACGCGGTCATGCGCGAGGCGCTGGTGCGCTCCGCCCTCGACAGCGCCGCCAAGGCCGAGGCCATGGGCCTCGCGGCCGACCGCATCGTGCTCTCGGCCAAGGTGAGCCGCGTGCCCGACCTGATCGCGGTCTACCGCGCGCTCGCCAAGCGCTCCCACTACGCGCTGCATCTGGGCCTGACCGAGGCCGGCATGGGGGCCAAGGGCATCGTCGCCACCACCGCGGCGCTCTCGACGCTGCTGCAGGAGGGCATCGGCGACACCATCCGCGCGTCCTTAACGCCGCGCCCGGGCGAGGCCCGCACCGTCGAGGTGCAGGTCTGCCAGGAGGTGCTGCAGTCGCTAGGCCTTCGCGCCTTCACGCCGCAGGTCTCGGCCTGCCCCGGCTGCGGGCGCACCACCAGCACCTTCTTCCAGGAGCTGGCCGACCGGATCGAGGGCTATCTCAAGACCCAGATGCCGGTCTGGAAGGCGCAGTACCCGGGCGTCGAGGAGATGAAGGTGGCGGTGATGGGCTGCATCGTGAACGGCCCGGGCGAGAGCAAGCACGCCGACATCGGCATCAGCCTGCCGGGCACCGGCGAGCAGCCGGCGGCACCCGTCTTCATCGACGGCGAGAAGCGGCTGACCCTCCGGGGCGAGCGCATCGCCGAGGAGTTCCAGGCGATCGTCGAGGACTACGTCGCCCGGCGCTTCGGCGGCGGGGTCGATCAGTCGGCCGCGTCCTGACGGACCGGCCGCCGCTTGTCCATCGACCTCGTCGTCGCCGCGTTCACCAGCTTCTTCGTCACCATCGACCCGGTCGGCGTCGTGCCGATCTTCTTGAGCCTGACCGCGCACCTGCCGCCCGTCCAGCGCCGCCGGGTGGCGGTCAAGGGGACCGCGCTCGCGGCTGCGATCCTCTTGGGCTTCGCGCTCGTCGGCGAGGCGCTGTTGGCTTGGCTCGGCGTCGGCATGCCGGCCTTTCGCATCGCCGGCGGCCTGCTCCTTTTGGTGATCGCCGGTGAGATGCTGTTCGAGCGCCGCAACGAGCGCCGCGCGCAGCGCGCCGACAGCGCCGCCGCGGGCGAGGCCGACGCGCTCGCGGTCTTCCCGCTGGCGGTGCCGCTCCTCGCGGGTCCGGCGGCGCTCACGGCGTCGGTGCTGCTGATGAGCGAGCACGCCGGCGACGCCGCCGCCCAGGGCACCGTCCTGGCGACGCTGTTGGTCGTCATGGTCGGCGCCGGCGCGCTGTTGCTCCTGGCCGCGAAGGTGGCGAGCCTGTTGGGCCGCGGCGCGATCGACGTCACCACCCGGCTCTTGGGCATCGTGCTCGCGGCACTCGCCGTCCAGTTCGTCCTGGACGGGGTCTTCCAGGCGGTCGGCGACCGGTTGGCGAACCTCGTCGCCGTGGGCTGACGCCGCGCGCCGCTTGCGCTAAGTCGACGCTCCGCCCATCCTTTTAGTCCTCGGGACCCATGCAGCTTCGATCCCCGCGCGGCACCCACGACATCTTCGGCGACGAGGCGCGCCGGCACCGCCGCGTCGTGGACACCGGCCGGCGCACCGCCGAGCTCTACGGCTACGGCGAGATGGCGACGCCGATCTTCGAGTTCACCGGCGTCTTCGCGCGCTCGCTCGGCGAGACTTCCGACGTCGTCTCCAAGGAGATGTACAGCTTCACCGACCGCGGCGGCGAGGAGATCACCCTGCGCCCGGAGAACACCGCCTCGGTGATGCGCGCCATCCTCCAGCACGGCCTGTTGCAGTCGGTGCCGCTCAGGTTCTTCTACGCTGGGCCGATGTTCCGCTACGAGCGCCCGCAGAAGGGCCGGATGCGCCAGTTCCACCAGATCGGCGTCGAGCTCGTGGGCGCCCGGGAGCCGATGGCCGACGTCGAGGTCATGGCGCTCGCTCGCCACCTCCTCGACGAGCTGGGCCTCGGCGCCGAGGTCACGCTCGAGCTCAACAGCCTGGGCGATCCCGCCAGCCGGAGCGCCTACCGCGAGGCGCTCAAGGCCTATCTCGAGCGCTACCGGGACGAGCTCTCCGACGACAGCCGCGCCCGGCTCGAGCGCAACCCCTTGCGCATCCTCGACAGCAAGGACGAGCGCGACCGCCGCATCGTCGCCGCGGCTCCTCCCCTCGAGGCGCACTACAACGAGGAGAGCCGGCTCTTCTTCGCGGAGGTCAAGAGCGGCCTCGACCAGCTCGGCATCGCCTACCGGGTCAACCGCAACCTCGTGCGCGGGCTCGACTACTACACCCACACCACCTTCGAGTTCACCACCGAGAGGCTGGGGGCGCAGAGCGCGGTCATCGCCGGCGGCCGCTACGACGGGCTGATGGAGCAGCTGGGCGGGCCGCCGACGCCGGGTGTGGGCTGGGCCGCCGGGATCGAGCGGCTGGCCCTGCTCTTGGACAACGCGGCCCCGGCACCGCGGCCGGTGGCGCTGGTGCCGATCGGCCCGGCCGCCGAGCGTGCGGCGGTGGCCCTCGCCGGCGAGCTGCGCCGCGCCGGCATCGCGGTCGATCTCGCCTTCAAGGGCAAGCCGGGCCAGCGGATGAAGCGCGCCGACCGCATCGGCGCCGCCATCGCGGTCGTCTTCGGCGACGACGAGCTGGCGACCGGCCAGGTCTTGCTGCGCGATCTCGCCACCGGCGAGCAGCGGCCCGTCGACCGCGCCGGGCTGGTGGCCCGCCTCGGAAAGACGCGGTGAGGGCCAACCTGGAGCGCCAGCTCGACGCCATCCTCGCGCGCCGCGACGAGCTCGCGGCGCTGCTGAGCGAGGCGCCCGCGAACTTCACCGAGCTCGCCAAGGAATACGCCGAGCTCGAGCCGCTGGTGGCGGACATCCAGGCGCTCAAGGACTGCCGCCGCCAGATCGCCGAGCTCGAGGGCCTGCGCGCCGACCCGGAGATGAGGGCGCTCGCCGAGGAGGAGCTGGGCGAGCTGGAGCGCCGCCTGCCGGAGCTCGAGCACGCCGTGCAGCTGGCGCTGCTGCCCAAGGACGCCGACGACGACAAGAGCGCGATCCTCGAGATCCGCGCCGGCACCGGCGGCGACGAGGCGGCGCTGTTCGCGGGCGATCTGCTGCGCATGTACCAGCGCTTCGCCGAGCTCCGGGGCTGGCGCTTCGAGGTGGTCGACGCCGCCGCGACCGAGATCGGCGGCATCAAGGAGGCGGTCTGCGAGGTCCAGGGCCAGGGCGTCTTCGCCCGGCTCAAATTCGAGGCCGGGGTCCACCGCGTGCAGCGCGTGCCGGTGACCGAAAGCGGCGGGCGCATCCACACCTCGGCCGCCACCGTGGCCGTCCTGCCCCAGGCCGAGGAGGTGGACTTCGAGCTCGACGAGGGCGAGCTCCGCATCGACGTCTACCGCGCGAGCGGCGCCGGCGGCCAGCACGTCAACCGGACCGAGAGCGCGGTGCGGGTGACGCACCTGCCGACGGGCATCGCCGTGGCGATCCAGGACGCCAAGTCCCAGCACAAGAACAAGGCCAAGGCCATGGAGATCCTGCGCGCCCGGCTCTACGACCAGGAGCGCCGCGCCAAGGCCGCCGAGCGCTCGGCCGAGCGCAAGGGGCAGGTGGGCTCGGGCGACCGTTCCGAGCGCATCCGCACCTACAACTTCCCGCAAGGTCGGGTCACCGACCACCGCATCAACCTCACCCTCTACAAGCTCGAGCAGGTGCTCGCCGGCGAGGCGCTGGGCGAGCTCGTCGACGCGCTGATCGCGGCCGAGCAGGCGGCGAAGCTCGCGGAGGTGGCGGAGTGAGCGGCCGCACCGCGGGCGCGGCGGTGCGATGAGCGAGAGCGCCGAGACGACCACCCTCGACGCGCTGGTCGAGGAGCTGACGGCACGGCTGCGGCCTTCGCTCGGCGGCGCGGCGCGCTCGGAGACGCGACGTCTCGTCGCGCTCGCGACCGGGGCGGATCGCACCGCACTGCTGACGCGGGGCGAGCGGCCCGTCGGCCCCGACGCCGCCGCCCGTGCCCGGGCGCTGGCCGAGCGCCGCGCCGCCGGCGAGCCCTTCGCCTATCTCGCCGGCGCGCGCGAGTTCTGGGGGCTCGACTTCGCCATCGGCCCCGGCGTCCTGGTGCCGCGGCCCGAGAGCGAGACGATGATCGAGGCCGCCCTCGCCCATCTCCCGCCCGAGCGGACCGCGCGCGTGCTCGATCTCGGCACCGGCAGCGGCTGTCTCCTCCTCGCCGTCCTGCACGCGCGCCCGCACGCCTTCGGGCTCGGGGTCGAGCGCTCGGCCGCGGCCCTCGCCTACGCCGCCCGCAACCGCAAGCAGCTCGGTCTCGCGGATCGCTGCGGGCTGGTCCGGGCGAGCTGGCTCGACGCCGTCGCCGGTCGCTTCGACCTCGTCTTGGCCAACCCCCCCTACATCCCGGCCGGCGAGATCGACGCCTTGATGACGGACGTGCGGGACTTCGAGCCGCGCCTCGCCCTCGACGGCGGCGACGACGGCTTGGCCCCGCACCGCCTCATCCTCGAAGGCCTCGCCGAGCGCCTGGCCCCGGGCGGCCTCGCGCTCTTCGAGATCGGCCACGAGCAGGGGCTGGCGGCGCTGGCGGCGGCGAACGACGCCGGCTTCGCCCGCGCCCGGCTCCTGCGCGATCTCGGCGACCGCGACCGCTGCCTCGCCGTGCCGGCGGCCGCCGGCTGAGCGTCGCCGATGCTCGATCCGCTCGACCTCGCGCTCACGGGCGTGGCCTTTCTCGCCGCCGGCGTGCTCAAGGGCATCGTCGGCCTCGGCATGCCGATCGTCGTCATCGGCATCACCGCGCCGGTGTTCGGCCTCGCCACCGCCATTCAGCTCGTGATCGTACCGGGGGCCGTCACCAACCTCCGCCAGGCCCTCAAAGGCGGCCTGTTCCGCCGCATCGTCCGGCGCCAGAAATGGCTGCTGGCGACGACCACCGCCGGCATCTGGCTCGGCACCCTGGTGCTCGCCGGCGGCGAGGGCGTCTGGCTCAGCCGGCTGTTGGGGGCCGCCCTCGTCGCTTACGCCCTCTACGCCCTCCTCCTGCCGCAGCTTCCCACCCCGGGCCGCGCCGAGCCGGTGATGGCGCCCGTGATCGGCCTCACCAGCGGGATGATGTCGGGCATGGTCGGGGTCTGGGCGGTGCCGGGGGTGATCTGGATGGCGCTGTTGCGGCTGCCGCGCGACGAGCTGGTGCAGACCTTGGGCATCGTCTTCGTCACCATCAGCCTGGCGCTCGGCGGCAGCTTCGCCCAGCGGGCGCTGTTGGACACCGAGACGCTGCTGCTCTCCGCGCTCGCCCTGCCGGCGATGATCGGCGGCATGACGCTGGGCGAGCGCCTGCGCCACCGCCTCCCCGAGGCCGTGTTCCGCCGCGTCTTCCTCGTGGCCCTCCTCGTGCTCGGCGTCACCATCGCCGCCACCGCGTGACCCTCAACCGCCGGCGAGGATGCCGTGGATCAGCCCGGAGAGCAGCGCCACGCCCACCGCCGCGGTGAGCGGCAGGCGCAGCAGCGGATACCAGCGCGGCGCCAGCCCGTCGCGGACCAGCGCCAGATCGAAGCGCAGGACCAGCGCGAACGCCGCCAGCAGGAAGGCGTAGGGCCAGGGAAAGGGGGCGAAGACCCCGGCCCAGGCGACCAGGCACGGCACCACCGAGGTGGCGAGCACCTTGAGGCGGGCGCGGTCGTCGAGCGCGGCGACGCTGCCGAAGCCCCACTGCGCGCCCGCCATGAAGCTCGCGATCGCGAGCGCGTAGGCGATCAGCACCGTGTGCAGAAAGCCGGAGAGCTGGCCCGCCGTGATCCATACCCCGATGCCCGGCAGGACGAAGGGGATCAGCCCCGCCATGCCCAGCCAGCGCGCCGGGCGCGGGACCGGATCGCCGCCGGCGGCGCCGGCGCGGCTCACGGCAACCTCTCCACGGCGGCGCACAGCCGCGCGAAGACCTGATCGGCATCGACCCGGTCGAGCACCCGGGCATTGGGCGGGTGCGCGGTGCGGCCGCGCCAGTCCACCACGCTGCGGCCGCGGCAGAGGCCTTCGGTCGCGATCTCGACGAAGGCGTCGCGGCCGTCGAAGAGCTCGGGCGCCAGGAGATAGCCGACCGCCAGGGGGTCGTGCAGGGCGCCGCCGTCGGCGGTGCGCGCGGCGTAGTGGCGGAGCATGCCGGCGACCGTGCGCCCCGCCGCGTTGTCGAGGCCGGCCAGGCGGTCGAGCCGGGGCGGCGTCGGGCGCACCTGCTCGGTGACGTCGAGGCCGAGCATGACGATCGGCACGCCGCTCTCGAACACCACCCGCGCCGCATGCGGGTCGACGTAGAAGTTGAACTCGGCGCAGGGGGTGACGTTGCCGACGCCGATCGCACCGCCCATCAGCACGATGCGGGCGAGCCGGGGCGCGATCGCGGGGTCCTTGACCAGCGCCATCGCGACGTTGGTCAGCGGTCCGATCGCGCCGAGGGTGAGCCGATCGTGGGCGTGCGCCAGCTCGATGAGGCGGTCGACGGCGTGGCCACGGGCGAGCTCGACGTCGGCCGGCGGCAGCTCGGCGCCGGCGAGCCCGCTCTCGCCGTGGACGTGGGCGGCGGTCTCGAGGCGCTCGACGAGCGGGCGCGCGCAGCCGGCGTGGACCGGCACGTCCGTGCGCCCGGCGAGGGTGACGACGCGGCGGGCGTTGGCGGCGGTGAAGGCGAGCGGGACGTTGCCGGCGACGACGGTGACGGCGCGCAGGTCGAGCGGCGACGCCAGGGCCCAGAGCAGCGCGATCGCGTCGTCCACGCCCGGATCGCAGTCGATCACGACCGGCCCCATCGGCTCTCCTTTCTCGCCTTCACGCTGTTCCGGTAGGTCCGCTAACCTAGGTTCTCATCGGAGCCAAGGGGAAGGACGATGAGCGAGATCGAGCGCCGCCTCGCGGCCGCGGGCATCACCCTGCCCGAGGCGCCCGCCGCCGGCGGCAACTACCTCCCGGCGCGGCTGGGCGCGGGGCTGTTGTTCGTGGCGGGCCAGGTGCCGATGCGCGACGGCAAGATCGCCTATGTCGGCAAGCTCGGCGGCGGCGTCAGCCTCGAGGACGGCCAGGCCGCGGCGCGGCTCTGCGCCATCAACCTCCTCGCCCAGGCCAAGCAGGCGCTCGGCGGCGACCTCTCGCGCATCAAGCAGACCTTGAAGGTGCAGGGCTTCGTCAACTGCACGCCGGACTTCGGCGATCACCCGCAGGTGATCAACGGCGCCTCCGACCTGCTCGTGGCGGCGCTCGGCGAGGCCGGCAAGCACGCCCGCTTCGCCCTCGGCGCGCCGAGCCTGCCGTTCGACGCCGCGGTCGAGGTCGACGCCACCTTCGAGGTGGCGTGAGCGCCGAGCCCACCATCCGCCTGGTGCGCGGCGTCGCCGGCGTCGACGCCGCCGCCTGGGACGCGCTGGCACCGGCGGGCAACCCGTTCGTGCGCCACGGCTATCTCGAAGCGCTCGAGGCCTCGGGCTCGGCGGTGCCCGACACCGGCTGGGCGGCGGTGCCCCTGGTGCTGGGCGAGCCGACGGCGCCCGCGGGCCTCGTTCCGGCCTACGTCAAATCCCACAGCCAGGGCGAGTACGTCTTCGACCACGGCTGGGCCCACGCCTACGAGAACGCCGGCGGGCGCTACTACCCGAAGCTGCAGGTGGCGGTGCCGTTCACGCCGGTGACCGGCCCGCGCCTGTTGGCCGGCGGCGAAGCGGACAAGCGCCGGCTCGTCGAGGGCCTCGCCGCCGCCGCGGCGCAGCTCGACGTCTCCTCGGTCCACGTCACCTTCTGCACCGCCGAGGAGGCCCGGCTCTTCACCGAGGCCGGCTGGGCGGTGCGCTACGGCGTGCAGTACCACTGGAGCGACCGCGGCTTCGGCGATTTCGACGGCTTTCTGGCCGCGCTCAAGAGCAGCAAGCGCAAGGCGATCCGCAAGGAACGGCGTAAGGTCCAGGAGAGCAACCTGACCTTCCGGGTGCGGCGCGGCCGCGAGATCACGCCCGCGGAGATGGACGCGTTCTATCCGTTCTACCGCGCCACCATCGACAAGCGGGTCTGGGGCAACGCCTATCTGCGCCGCGACTTCTTCCGGCTGTTGGCGGAGGGGCTGGGCGACGCCCTGGTCTTGACGCTGGCCTATGATGGCGAGCGCTGCGTGGCGGGGGCGATGCACCTGATCGGCGGCGACACCCTCTACGGCCGGCTCTGGGGGGCGTTGGAGGATTACAAGTTCCTCCATTTCGAGCTCTGCTACTATCAGGCGATCGAGCTGGCGCTGGAATGGGGCCTCGCCCACGTCGAGGCCGGCGCGCAGGGCGAGCACAAGCTGCAGCGGGGCTATGCCCCCACCCTCACCTACTCGGCGCACCACATCCGCGATCCCGGCCTGCGCGCGCCGGTCGAGCAGTTCCTCGCCCGCGAGCGCCGCCAGGTGGAGGAGGAGATCCCGCTGCTCGAGGCGTACCTGCCCTACCGCCAGGCGGACGAATAGGCGGCGACGACGACAAAAGGGCGGCCCGCGCTGCGAGCCGCCCTTCGACGAGGATGGGGCCGCCGCAGCGACCCCTATCCGGCCGTGATCAGCGCTTGCGGGCGACGAACGCCCCCCAGCCGATCTTGCCCTGGTTGCCGCCGTCGACCCAGAACTGCAGTGCCTGGGCGGTGCGGTCGACCAGATCGGCACCGATCTTCTCGTCGAACTCGCCGCGCCGCTCCAAGAGCTGCGTGCGCACCCAGTTGTAGGTGGGCGCCACGTTCTGCGACCAGTCCGCCTGGGTCTCGATCGCGAAGCCGAGCTCGTTCAGCGCCTGCTCGTAGTCCGGCATGTCCCACATGTCGGAGAGCTTGATGCGCGCGAAGATGCGCTCGCGGTCCTCCGCGGTGGCGCTCGCCCGGATCAGCAGATCGCTGAAGACCAGCCGGCCGCCGGGCTTGAGGACCCGCATGGCCTCTTCCAGCACGTGCTTTTTGTCGGCGGCGTGCAGGAAGGCCTCCTGGCTGGTGTAGATGTCGAAGGTCTCGGCATCGTAGGGCAGGTCGTGGAAGTCCGCCCACTCGAAGCCGACGAGGTCGTCGAGCCCGGCCTCGGCGGTGAGCTCCCGCCCCCATTCGAGCTCGCGCTCGGAGATGTTGGTCGCGAGCACGCGGCAACCGAAGCGCCGCGACAGGTAGCGGGCGAAGGCGCCGTAGCCACAGCCCACGTCGAGCACGAGACTGTGGGGGTTGGCGTTGATGAGGTCGGCGAGCTTGCGGTTGGAGCGGTCCATCGCCGCCTGCAGGCTCTCGCCCGCGAGCTCGAACGTCCCGAGATGGATGTTCTCGCCCCAGATCTCGCGGTAGATCTCGTCCGCCGCGCCGTCGTAGTATTCGCGCGCTTCGCGCACGGTGCGATTCAGCCGCTTGGCCTTGCTGTCGGCGGCCTCGCGGCGGTGCGGACGCACCGTGTTGTCACGGCCGAGCGGCTTGAACGCGACCTGCTGGATGAAGTCGACGCCGTAGTGATCGTACGGGCGCAGGAAGTCCCCGTAACGGGTCACGTCCACGAAGCCGGCGTCCTCGAGCAGGTGGCTGACGTAGTTCTGGCGCAGCGGGTACATCTGCAGCGAGTGCACGTCACCGTTGGGGAACTTGTACTCGAATTTGCAGAGCGTGCGCGAAATGGTGACGGGACGGGCGTCGACGCCGTCGCCGGTGTAGTAGAACTGACGCTTCGAGCTGTAGCCGTGGTCGAGAATGCTGTCGTAGTTGCGGTGGTCGATGCAGACCAGCCCGCCGGGCTTGACGACGGCGAACATCGCGGCGAGCGCGTCGCGCCGGGCCTCGTGGTCGAAGAGATGGGTGAAGGCGTTGCCCAGGCAGATGAGGGCGTCGAAGGCGTTCTCGCCGTAGGTCGCGGCCAGCTCGCGCCAGTCGACCACCTTGGCCTCGGCGAGCGGCGCCCCGGCCTTCGCCGCGTTCTCGATGGTCTGGTGGATCATCGTCGGCGCGCCGTCCGTGGCCCAGACCCGAAAGCCGTCGCGGGCGAGCACGATCGAGTGAAAGCCCGTACCGCAGGCGCAATCGATGACGCTCTCGACGCCGTAGGCGTTCAACAGGCGGTGGAAGAAGCCGGCCTCGCCCTCGGAGCGACCCTCCCAGCCGATGAGATCGTCCCAGCGCGAGACGAAGTCCGGTGTGTACTCCGCGCGGTAGGTGTCGTCCGCTAGCAGTTCTGCCATCTGTTGTCCCTCTCCGTTAGCGGCCGCGCGCGCTCGGCGCGCGCGGCGACGGTGTCGGCGACATGATCGGCGGGCGAACGAAGCGTCAGCCCACAAGCGCGCGGTCTGTGCAGCCGCGAAGGATCCGGGGGCCGGGCCCCGGAGGGCGTTAGAAAAAGCGCGATCAGGCCGCCGCGACATGACTGTCTGTTTGGCCAACGCGGCGACGCGGATGGTACAGCAGCGAGTTTGCGACACAAGCTTGCGCGAACGCGACCGATCAGGCACGATCCTCGGTTAAGCCATCGGGACGCGAGCGCACCTCGCCGGCGAAGGGATCGCCGGCAGGGCGGGCCGAAGGACGGCTGGCGGGCGCGCTTGCGGCGGCGTCAGGCGGGCGTGAGCGCGCCGGTGCGCTCCTCGCGCGGTGTCTTGCCGTACATTTGCCGGTAACAGGTCGAGAAATGCGACGCCGAGACGAAGCCGCAGGCGCAGGCCACGTCCATGATCGGCATCTCGGTCTGGTAGAGCAGATGGCGGGCCCGCTCGAGGCGCAGCTCGAGATAGTAGTGCGCCGGGGTGCGGCCGACATGGCGCTTGAACAGGCGCTCGAGCTGGCGGCGTGAGACGCCGACATAGGCCGCCAGCATCTCCTGGCTCAACGGCTCCTCGAGGTTCGCCTCCATCAGCTCGATCGCCAGGATCAACTTCGGGTGATGGATCCCCAGCCGGGCGCGGATGGGCAGGCGCTGGCGGTCGTCCGGGCTGCGGATGCGGTCCAACAGGCACTGCTCGGACACCTTGGTGGCGAGCTCGTTGCCGTGGTCGAGCGCGATCTTGTTGAGCATCAGGTCGAGCGCCGCCGTGCCGCCCGAGCAGGTGAAGCGGCCCTGGTCGTTTTGATAAAGATCGGCGGCGACGTCGATGTCGGGGAACTCCTCGACGAAGCCCGGCAGGCTCTCCCAGTGGATGGCGCAGCGATAGCCGTCCAGCAGGCCCGCCCGCGCCAGCAGGTAGGTGCCGGTGCAGAGCGCGCCGATCTGGGCGCCGTGGCGCTCGGCCCGGCGCAGCCAGGCGAAGAACGGCTTGTCGCGGTTGTGCTCGGCCTTGAGCCCCGCGCAGACGACGATGATGGGCGGGTGGTCGAGGTCGAGATCGGCGACCGCGACCCGCGCCACCACCTCGACGCCGTTGCTGGCGCGCACGGCCCCGCGCTCCTTGGCGACGACGCACCACCGGTAAAGCTCGCACCCGGCCACGCGGTTGGCGATCCGCAACGGCTCGATCGCCGCCGTGAAGGCGAGCATCGAGAAATTGTCGACGAGCACGAAGGCCAGCGTCTGCGGCGCCGGCACGGGCTCTGCCAAGGGAGGTTCGCCGCCGTCCATCCTGCCATCCGCTCCGCCGGCGCGTCGCTCTCACGACGCCAAACTGTAGATGTCGCAATCTGGCAAGCTTTCGGCCCGGCGTAAAGGCTCCGTCACGGCGCCGACGCGATCCACGCACGCTGCTGCGAGGCCTCATCAAAGGCGCGGTCGCGGACGCCGCCCACGCGCCGGGAGAAGGCGCGTCGCGGCGAGGAAAGCTCTGCCGCTTTCACGAAAGCGATGGCGCGCGCCGGGTCGCCCGAGGCGCCGGTGCGGCGCTTCGAGCGCCCGTGTTAACCGGATCACAACGCCGCGATGCGACGGTGGAGCCTCGTCCCCTGCGTCGTCGGCCGCGCCATGAACCCGCTCGTCTCCACCTCCACGTCCGTTCACGCCGGCGTCAGGCCGGCCGTCACCCCCGCCGGGGCGGCCGCCTCCGAAGCCCGCGGCGGGCTCGAACTGACGCTGCGCGGCCGCCCGCCCGCCGGCGTGTACACGGGCTCGCTCACCCGCGACGCCGCCACCGGGCGGGTGATCTTCACCGCCACGCAGCTGAAGCTCGTCGTCCCGCCAGACGCCGCGGGCCACCTGCCGGTGCCGGTCGGCGCGGTGGTGCGCATCCCGCCCTACCGCGGCGACGGCCCCGCCACCGCTCGGCTCACCCTCGTCCGCACCCCGGCCGCGGCGGGAGCGGCCGCGGCGGGATCGGGCGCCGGCCATGGCCCGGCGCCCGCGCGCTCCGAAGCGACCGCCGCCGACACCGG
>JBKHCM010000092.1:0-13564 GCA_046541805.1 Alphaproteobacteria bacterium | reverse complement strand
TGGCCGCCTGCGCCCGAGCCCCGGGGCCCAAGACACCGCCGCCGGCACCGCCCGCGCTCGACGGCGCCGCGGTGGCGGCCGCCGCCCGCGCCAGCCCGCTGGTGGCGCGCCTGCCGGCGGCCTTGGTCGAGGTCGGACCGGCGCTCGCCGCGGACGAAGCGTCCGCCCTCGTGAGCTTCTACGCCGCCCGCGATTTCGCACCGGTCTGGTTCGACGGCGGCGCCTATGCGGCGCGGCGCGAGGCGTTCGCGGCCAGCCTCGCCGCGACCACCGCCGCTCCCGCCGAGCCCGACACCGACGACCTCGCGGCCCGCGCCGACCGAGAGGTCGCCTTGAGCGTGGCGGCGCGCCGGGTGGCGGCGGAACCGCGGGGACACGATCCGGCCGCGCAACGCCTCGCGGTGGCCTTCGCGCAGGCGGTCGCGGACGTCGCGCCGCCACCGCCGGAGACGCCCTTCGGCGGGCACGCGGCCGCGATCGCGCGCTATCGCACCATCGTCGCCGCCGGCGGCTGGCCGACGCTGCCCTTGGCCGAGACCGTCGCGCCGGGCGAGACCGCGCCCGGGCTCGACCGCCTGCGCCGGCGGCTGCGGATCACGGGCGATCTCACCGCGGCCTCGGCCGGTGGCGAGCGCTACGACGCCGCGCTGGTCGAGGCGGTCAAGCGCTTTCAAGCGCGCCACGGCCTCGCGGTCGACGGTGTCCTCGGACCGGCGACGCGCCGCGCCTTGAACCTGTCGGCGCGCACCCGGCTCGCCCAGCTGGAGCGGGCCGCCGCCGCGCGCGCGCGCACGGTACCGCGCCCCGGCGACCGCTACGTCATGGTCAATCTGCCGGCCTTCGCGCTGCGCTATGTCCGCGACGGTGCGGTGCGCCATCGCGCAGCCGTCGTCGTCGGCAGCGTCGACGACCCGACGCCCGTCTTCACCGACGCCATCGAGTACCTCGTCTTCAACCCCAATTGGCACGTGCCGGCGCGCATCGCGCGCGAGGAGTTGGTCTTCGACTTCAAGGAGGACGCTGCCGCGATGGCCGCCCGCGGCTTTCGGCTGGTCGATTCGACGGGCGGCGTCGCCGATCCCACGACGGTGGACTGGGCCGCGGTGGAACCGGCGGCGCTGCCGTTCCGCATCCGGCAGGGACCGGGCTCCGGCAACGCGCTCGGCCGGGTCAAGTTCATGTTCCCCAACGCGCACGCCGTCTACCTCCACGACACGCCGTCGCGGCATCTGTTCGATCGCCCGGCGCGGGCGTTCAGCCACGGCTGCATCCGCGTGCGGCACCCGCTGACGCTGGCGGAGCGGCTCTTGGAAGCGGATGGCTGGGCGCGCGCCGACCTCGAGCGTTGGGTCCGCACCGGCGCGACGCGGCACGTCGCGCTCACCGAGCCGGTCCCGGTCCATCTCGTCTACGTGACCGCCTGGGGCGACGCCCAAGGGCGCGTGCAGTTCCGCCGCGACATCTACGGTCGCGAACCGCGGGCGACCGCCGCCCAGCAGGCGCCGCGCCAAGCGCCGGTCCGCGCCGGGCGGCGAACCTCGTCGCCGAGCTCGAGGCGGCGCTGCCGCCGGCGGTGCGCTGCGTCATGGACGACGCCGAGGCCGGCATCGCCCACCGGCGGCGGCCGGTGCGCCATCGCCGCGCGAGCCGCACCGCGAGCTCGTGGGCATGGTGCTCGAGAGCCCGATCCCGCCGGCGGCGTTGATCGTCGTGGTCCTCGGCTCGATCGTCACCGGCCTCGCGACGCCGACCGAACGCCTCCGGCGTGAGCTGTCTCGGCGCGCCGCTGCTCGCGCTCGCCTCCCGCCGGCTCAGCCTCGACATGCGGCAGGAAGTCATCTCAAGCGCCGGCGTCAGCAACGCGCTGGTCTTCTGGTCATCGTCGGCGCCACCCCTCTTCGCCGACCTCTTGCGCGCGCTCGAGGGTGACGATCCTCATCGCAATCGACCTGCAGACGTGGTTTCTGACGCCGCCCTTCGACTTCTCGCTGGTCTTCACGAAGGGCGTGGTCCCCGCGGAGGTGCGCATGCAGCCCGTCTACCGTGGCATCATCCCCTGTGTGCTGCTGGCCTCGCCGCCGTCGGCCCGGTCATGGCCTTTCCCAGCATCGCGCTGTGGTTGCCGCCGGCGACGGGCTTGTTGGCGTGAGGCCGGGCCCGTCTTGCGCCGCGGCGTGGGTCGTGGAAGCTGAGCGTCCATGGCCGAAGATGACGCTGGAGGCGTGGCGACGATGCGCGGCGACGGCATCACGATCCTGGGCGTGTTCGTGGCCGACGCGGCCTTTCGCACGGCGCGGCGGCCGGGTCTCGGCGAGACCGTGCTGGGCGAGGGCTTCGCGCTCGGGCCCGGCGGCAAGGGCTCCAACCAGGCGGTGGCGGCGGGCCGGCTCGGTGGCCGCGTCCGCTTCGTCACCCGCCTCGGCGACGACGCCTTCGCCGAGCTGGCCGAGCGCACCTGGCGCGAGGCCGGCGTCGAGCCGATCGTGACCCGCGATCCGGCGAGCTACACCGGTGCGGCCGGCATCGTCGTCGACACCCTGAGCGGCGACAACGCGATCGTCATCTGCGCCGGCGCCGGCGGCGAGCTCGCGCCCGCCGACGTCGACGCGGCCGAGGACGCGATCACCGGCGCGGCGGTGTTCATGACCCAGCTGGAGCAGCCGGTGGCGGCGGCCGCGCGGGGACTGGCACTCGCCCGCACGGCCGGGGTGACGACCATCCTCGACCCGGCCCCCGCCGTCGCGCTCGACGACGCGATCCTCGCGCTCGCGGACATCGTCACCCCGAACGAGAGCGAGGCGGCGGCGCTGAGCGGGATCGAGGTGACGGGCCTCGACGACGCCCGCCGGGCCGCCGAGGCGCTCATCGCGCGCGGCGCGGGCACCGTGGTGCTGACGCTCGGCGCCCAGGGCGCGCTGGTGCACGACGGCACCGCGGCGGTGCACGTGGCCGCGGTGCCGGTGGCGGCGGTGGTCGACACCACGGGCGCCGGCGACGCCTTCAACGGCGGCCTCGCCGTCGCCTTGGCCCGCGGCGAGGACCTGCTCGCGGCGGCACGGTTCGCGGCCCGCGTCGCCGCGGTCGCGGTGACCCGCCATGGCACCGCCGCCGCCATGCCGTGGGCCGCCGACCTTCTCGTCCGTTCGTCGTAGTCGTCAACCGACGCGCGACAAGGCAAATTGCGGTGCGTTGCTCGTCTCGATGCGCAATTCTTGCGGGCGCAGTCGAGTTCGTGTGCACCGCCCTGGTCCCGCGACGCCGCAGCGATGGGCGCAATGTCGTCTTCTCACCTTCTTAGCTCGACGACACTGAAACTCGAGGACGGTGGGCGTCTGCGGCTCGGCGAGGTCTTCGATGGACTTTTCCTGTTCGCAGGCGTGCTCAACGTCGACGGGGTTCTGTTGGACGTCAATCGGGCGCCGTTGGAGATCGCGGCGCTCGACGCCGGCGATGTAATCGGTCTGCCGTTCTGGGACGCGTGGTGGTGGTCCTACGACGAGGGCGTGCGCGCCCGTATTCGCGAAGGGGTTGAACTTGCCGGGGCGGGCCGCACCGTGCGCTTCGCCGTGCGCGGGCGCGGCCGGGGCGCCGCGCGGCTCCTGGTCGATCTGCAGATGGCGCCTTTGTACGACGACGGCGGCCGCATCCGCTACCTCCTGGCGTCGGCGCTCAACGTCAGCGCGCGCGAGGACGAGGCGCGGCGCCATCTCCGCGAGTTGCAGGTGATCTACGACCGCGCGCCGGTGGGCCTCGGCGTGATCGACTGCGACCGCCGCGTCGTCCGCTTGAACCAGCGCCTAGCCGAGCTCGAAGGTGGCTCGGTCGACGCCCTCGTCGGTCGATCGCTTTGGGATCTCTTCCCCGGTCTGCGGCGCGAGCTGGAGCCGGCATGCGAGCGCGTCTTCGCGGCGGGGGAAGCGGCCCTCGGTCTGGAGCTCACGGGCGACACGGCGTCGGCGCCGGGCGGGCTGCGCCACTGGCTCATCCACCTCTATCCGGTCGCGGCGCTCTCCGGCGCGATCGACGGCGTGGGCCTCATCTGCGAGGACATCACCGAGCGCAAGCGGACCGAAACGCAGCTCGTCCGCTCGCGCCGGGAGATCGAGCACCAGGCGCTGCACGACGCGCTCACCGGCCTGCCCAACCGCGCGCTGCTGTCCGACCGTGCCCGGCAGCAGATCGCGCGCGTGCGCCGCGAGGGCGGCACCATGGCGCTGTTGATGATGGACCTCGACGACTTCAAGGGCGTCAACGACACCCTGGGCCACGCCGCCGGCGACGCCCTCCTCGAGCAGGTGGGCGCCCGCCTGGCCGGGGCGGTGCGCGAGGTGGACACCGTGGGCCGTCTGGGCGGGGACGAGTTCGCCGTCGTCACCGGCGCGCTGCGCGCCGCCGAAGATGCCGCCGTCGTGGCCGAGCGCATCCTGGCCGCGCTCGCCGAGCCGATCTCGCTTCTCGGCCGGCCGCATCTCGCGCGCGCGAGCGTCGGCGTCGCGCTCTACCCGGGGGATGCGCATCGCCTCGGCGGGCTCTTTCGCTGCGCCGATCTCGCCATGTACGAGGCCAAGGCCGCCGGCGGCGCGCGCGCGATGTTCTTCGAGCCCGAGATGCACGAGCAGCTGCGCGCCCGCCAGCAGCTCGAGCGCGCGTTGCGCCGCGCCGTCGACGAGCGGGCCTTGGAGCTCCGTCCGCTGCCGCGCCACGCCGTCGCCGATCTCGCGCTCGCCGCGTGGGAAGCCGAGATCGTCTGGCGCCATCCCGAGCGCGGCGTGGTGCCGATCGAGGCGGATCTCGTCTTCGCCGAGCGCAAGGGCTTGGGCGCGGCGATCGCGGCCCGCACCCTCGAGCAGGCGTTCGCCTTCATCGACGCGCCCGGCCGCCGGGCGGCGACGACGCCGTTGTGCGTCGCGTTCTCGCCGACCCAGCTCGCCGACCCGCGCATCGTCGACGCGCTCCTCGACGGGTTGGACCGCGGCGCGCTCGCAGGCGACCGGCTGCAGGTGGAGCTCCTCACCGGCGTGGCTTGGGGGCTCGACGGCGACGACCTGGTGGCGACGCTGACGCGCCTCGCCGCGCGCGGCGTGAACATCGGCCTGCGCGGCTTCGGCGCCGACCATGTCGCGTTCCACGAACTCCGCCATCTGCCGCTCGACAGCCTGATCCTCGCGGGCGAGCTGGTCCGCGATCTCGGTCGCCGCGACGAGGCCGAGGCCTTCGTGGACGCGCTCGCCGGGCTGGGGCGACGGCTCAACAAGCGGGTGGTGGCGCGTGGCGTGGAAACCGAAACGCAGCTCGAGCTCTTGCGACGGGCCGGGTGCGAGCAGGCGGCCGGCCCGCTGTTCGCCGGCGCCGCTTGGCAGCGGCCGAGCCGACAGGCGGGCTGACGGCCTGCGGCGAGATGCTGCCTCGAAGCGCGCCGCTCGGCTCGCCACGCCTGAGGTCGAGGGGTGAGGAGAAGAGTTGACCCGCCCGGGGAGGTCGCGCGTGCCGCTCCGGGGAGCGGTTGCGCTCGCGGTCGTTGCCGCGAGCGGCGCAGCGCCATGACCACGGGCACGCCTCGCAACCGCACCATGGACATCGCCAGGATGTCGAAGAGGTCCGGCACCCGGCTCAGGCTCGACGGCTCCGACAGTCCCTGCTCGGTGTCGGCGAAGAACCGGGTGACGTTGAGCGTGGCGCCGTCGTCTCGGATGTAGCACCAGCGCGCGCCGGCGACGCACGAGCTCGCGACGATCAGCGAGACCGCGATCCGGCAGCCGTCGAGCTGCCAGACCCGATGGAGGATGCGGCGGGTGGCGAGCCACAACCCGCGCGGCTCGCCCGCGGCGGAAAATCCGTCCAGCGGTTGCCCGGCGCGTGCGCGAGGAAGATGATGAGCCTGGTGAGGCCGCAAACGACAGCCAGGCGCACGTCGCGCAGCGAGGTGGCTGGCATGCCGCTCCTCGTCGCCGGCGGCGGGCGGTTCGCTGCGAGCGCGGTCGTCGCACCCCGGGGGAGTTCCCTATGACCGTCGTGGACTGGGCTGCACTCAAGACCACGGATTTTCCATTACGAACCGACGAACGGGTGCTCGCGGTCCTGCCGCTCGGCGCGGTCGAGCAGCACGGCCCGCATCTCCCGCTCGGCACCGACAGCACCATCCTCGCCGGGCTGTTGGAGGTGCTGCGCGGCCGTGCGCTCGCCGGTGGCCGGGCGTTGCTCTTGCCCCTCATGCCGGTGGGGTCGAGCCCGGAGCACAAGGGCTTTGCCGGCACGCTGACGGTGGAGGCGGAGACCCTGTTGGCGCTCTGGTGCGACGTCGCGCGCTCGGCGATCCGCGCCGGGGTCCGGCGCCTGTTGTTCCTCAACAGCCATGGCGGCAACGGCGCGCTCGCCGACATCGCGGCCTTGCGCCTGCGCGACGAGGCCGGCGTCGTCGCGGCGGCGCTCACCACCCATCGCTTCGGTGCGCCTGACGGCATGCTCGACGAGGCGGAGCGCCGCTACGGCATCCACGGCGGCCACGCCGAGACGGCGCTGATGCGCGCGCTGGCACCGGCGCAGGTCGCGGATGTGCCGGGCAGTTTCGCCTCGCGGGAACGGGATCTCGCGACCCGCTGGACCGGCTATACGGGCGGCGCGGCGCGGCTGGCGTGGCGTGCCGAGGACCTGAACCCGGCGGGCGTGGTGGGTGACGCCGCCAAAGCCAGCGCCGCCGACGGCGCCGCCCTTTTAGACTTTCTCGCCGCGCGCATCGTCGAGGTCATGGAAGAGCTGTTGGCGCTCCCGCTTCCCATTGACCCGCTCAACCGTTGACCGCGTGCAGATAGCCCGATTTCGCCACCCGCGCCTGGATGTAGCGCTCGTTGTGCGGGTTCAGCGTGGCGGTGACGCCGACGCGCTCGATCACCTCGATGCCGCAATGGGCGAGGCGCGCGATCTTCTCGGGGTTGTTGGTCATCAACCGCACGCGGTTGAAGCCCAAGTCCTGCAGCATCCGCGCGGCGATGGCGAACTCGCGCTCGTCGGCGGCGAAGCCGAGGGCCTCGTTGGCCTCGAGCGTGTCGAGCCCGCCGTTCTGCAGCGCATAGGCCCGGAGCTTGTTGGCGATGCCGATACCGCGACCCTCCTGGGCGAGGTAGCAGATGACGCCCCCGCCGCTCTCGGCCATGGCGGCGATGGCGGTGTCGAGCTGCTCGCCGCAGTCGCAGCGCAGGCTGCGGAAGATGTCGCCGGTGAGGCACGCCGAGTGCAGCCGCACGAGCGGCACCTCGCCGGGCTGCGGGGCCCCGATGATGACGGCGATATGGTCGGCGAGGGAATCGCGGCTGCGATAGGCGACGAACCGCACGTCGTCGCTCTGCGGCAGAGGGACCGGCGCGTCGGCGAGGCGCCGCACCGACGCCGCATTGGCGCGGCGGAAGGTCTCGACCGCGCGCGTCGAGGTCGCGAGCACGCTGCCGCGGTCGCGCAGGCCTGCGAACGCTCCCGCGGTGTTGGGGCCGGAGCGCAGCGCCAACAGGGCGGGCACGGTCTCGGCGAGCCGAGCCAGATCGAAGGCCGCGGTGGTGGTCGCGTCGTCCTTGAGCGAGCGCCCGCGGGTGCGCGCGATCTCGAGATCCTCGGCCGTGGGCTTGCCGTAGCCCAGGCGCTCGAGCGTCCGCGAGCCGACGTCACCGGCCGCGGGTACGGCGATGGGTTCGTCGCCCAGGCCCAGCGCCACGGCGCGGTAACCGTTCAACAAGAGCTCGACCTCGCCGGGAACCACGGCCTCCAGCACCTGTCGGCCGCGCTCGCCGTCGGGCTCGAGCCCGCGCACCAAGAGTGTCGTGGCCTCGCCCGTGAGCACGATGCAACGGCCCTGCCGCAGCTCGAACACACAGCGATCTACCGCCACCAGCGTCATATCGTCCAAGAACATGCTTTGACCTCTCAACACGCCCGCGGCGTTGTCGCGAACCGATGGATACATAGACGGGTCACAACGTGCGACCATCCCGAATGGTCGCATCCGAGCCCGGCGAGGAGCGCAGAAGATGCAGAGCGCAGATGAGGACCGCGCGTGGCAGGCCGTGCTGGCGGCGCGCGCCCGGGCGCAAGGCGCGGACGCGCCGGCGAGCCTCGAGCCGCCACGAGAGCTGGCCGCGCTCTTCGGCGATCTGGCGGCGACGCCGCGGGGCGGTCGCTTCGTCGTGGCGCATCTGGGGCAGAGCCTCGACGGCCGCATCGCCACCGAAAGTGGCCACTCGCACTACATCGGCTGCCGCGAGAGCATCCTCCATCTGCACCGATTGCGCGCGCTGGTGGACGCCGTCGTCGTCGGGATCGGCACGGTGCTCGCCGATGCGCCGCGGCTCACCACCCGGCATTGCGCCGGGCCCGACCCGGTGCGCGTCGTCCTGGACCCGCGCGCCCGGCTCACCCGCGAGGCGTCGGTGGTCGCCGACCACGCCGCCCCGACCCTGGTCGTGCACAGCCAAGACGTCTGCCCGGCGCTGCCGCGGCACGTCGAAACCGCGCCGCTCGCGCCCGACCGCACCGGCGCCCTGCCCCCCGCCGGCGTGCTCGCCGCCCTCGCCGAGCGCGGGCTGAGCCGGGTGCTGATCGAGGGTGGCGGGCGCACCGTCTCCAGCTTCGTCGCCGCCGGGGTCCTCGACCGGCTGCAGTTCGCCGTGGCGCCGCTCCTGATCGGCTCGGGGCGGCCGGTCTTGACCCTGCCCGCGGTCGAGACGCTCGAGGCCGCGCTGCGCCCGCCCTGTCGGCGCTACGATCTGGGCCCCGACACCCTGTTCGACTTCGATCTGCGCGCCGGTGACCGGCGGGCGTGACGGCCGCCGCATCTACCGCTCCCGCGGTGCGGCGAAGAGATCGACATGACCGACCGTGAGCCGGCTGGCGGCCGTCGCGATCGCCTCGAGGCGAAAGGCGTGCCACGCCTCGAGCACGTCGGCGCCGACGCCGTGTTCGGCGAGGGCCTCCACCACGCCCGCCAGATAGGCGCGCTGCAGCGGCGGATCGCCGACGCGCGACCAATCCCCGCGGGCGGTCGCCACCCGCCGGCCCGCGGCCGCCACGTGTTCGGCCAGCCGGGCCGGTGCCGCCGGGCCGAGCGCCCGGCCGAAGCCCTTCTCGCCGCCCTGGTGGCGGGCGTAGGCCGAGGCCATGTCGCCGTCCGAGGGGTGCACGGGCTCCCACTGCACCCGGCCGTCGACGCTGCCGGTGACGACCAGCGCGGCGCCGGCGATCTCGACGGCGGCGACCAGCGTCGCCAGCCAGGCCTCGTCGACGAGGTCGATGAGCGCCGCAGCGGTCACCAGGTCCGCCTCCGCCACGAGTTCGGCGAGATCGCCCGCGCGCAGATCCGCGGTGACGAGCTCGACCGGATCGCCGGGAGCGAGCGCGCGCGCCGCCTGCTCCAGCAGTGCGGGATCGCGGTCGACCAGCCGCCAGCGCACGCCCGGCCCGAGGCGCGGGCGCAGAAAGCGCAGGCTCGAGCCGCGCCCGCAGCCGAGATCGACGACCAGGGGGGAGGTCCGTCCGGCCAGATGGGCGAGGGTCGCCGCCGTCACCGCCGGGGCGCGGGCGACATGGTCGAAGGGCTCGCGCAGTGCCAGCCAGTCGCCGCTGAAATCGAGGCCGCCGGTCAGTCCCACGTCGCCATCTCCCGGATCGCTTGCGCGAAGCGCCCCGCCGCCTCGGGCCAGCTGCTTTGGCGCGTCCGCGCCCGACGCGCGGCCTGCGCCAGGGCCCGTCGGCGCTCGGGCCGATCCAACAGCTCGGCGAGCGCTTCGGCGAGGCCGGTGACGTCGCCGGGGCCGGCGAGGCGGGCGGCGTCGCGGGGGATCGTGTCCCGGCTGGCGCCGCCGGCGGTGGCGACGATCGGCAGGCCGGCGGCGATCGCCTCGGCGAAGACCATCCCGTAGCCCTCGTAGTGCGAGGCCAGGGTGAAGACGTCGGCGGTGGCGTAGAGGGCGTCGAGCGAGGCGTCCGACTGTCG
The DNA here is from genome assembly GCA_046541805.1 of Alphaproteobacteria bacterium. Classification (GTDB taxonomy): domain Bacteria; phylum Pseudomonadota; class Alphaproteobacteria; order Geminicoccales; family Geminicoccaceae; genus JAAAPF01. The sequence goes on along the minus strand of JBKHCM010000092.1, from coordinate 3,588 downwards.
GCCGCGGAGATCGACGCGACCGCCGAAGGACGCCGCGGTCGCGTCCAGCTCGGCCTCGAAGGCGGGATCGAGCCCGCGCATCCCGGCGCAGACCAGTCGCCAGCGGCGGTCGCGCAAGCGGTCGAGGGCGGCGAGGAGGACGTCTTGGCCCTTGCGGCGGGTGTAGCTCGCGACGCACAGCAGCGTCGGCACGCCGGCGCCGCCCCGTGCCAGCGGTCGGCGCGCGACGCCGGGCTCGACGACGCGGATGCGCCCCGGTGGCACGCCGAAGGCGTCGAGGCGATGGGCGGTGAAGGGGCTCGTCACGACGACGCCGCGCGCGGCCCTGAGCGCCAGCATCTCGCCGTCGCGCAAGCGCTCGCGCACAGCCTGGTCGAGCCCGGTCTCGTCGGCGAGGGGGTGGTGGACCAGGGCGACGAGCTTCAAGCGGTCGCGAAAGGCCGGGGCGATGTGGCCCATCGCGCCGAAGGCGAGACCGTCCACCACCACCGGCACGGTCGGGTCGAGGCCCTCGAGCCAGCTCACCGTGGCGTCCAGCTCGGCCTCGCTCGGCGCCGGAAAACCGGGCGGCAGTGCGGCGAACTCGACGTGCCAGCCGGCGATGCGCAGATGCGCGACGATCTGGCGGTCGTAAACGTAGCCGCCGGTCGCCTGGTCGAGGGGGGAGGGGGCGGCGAGGATCAGCTCTCTCATCGCCGCGGCAGCGTGCCCTCATAGCCGGCCCAGGCGACGTGGCTCTCGTGCAGCGTGACGGCGAGGCCGCTGAGACCGCCGGCGTGGGCGCCGAGCTCGCCGGCCTCGATGCGCGCGGCCATGCGCGCGAAAACGACCCCGGCGAGGTATTCGGTGGTCGTGTTGACGCCGCGGAAGGCCTCCTCCTCGTCGAGGTTCTTGAAGTTGAGCTCGCCGAGGACGGCCTTGAGCGCGGTGATCGCGCGGCCGATGTCGACGACGATGCCGTCGGGGTCGAGCTCGGCTCGGCGGAAGGTCACGTCGACGTTATAGGTGGCGCCGTGGAGCGCCTGGGCGGGGCCGAACACCTCGCCCGCGAAGCTGTGCGCGATCATGAAGTGGTCACGCACGGTCACGCTGTACATCCTCGTTTCCCCCCGCGTTCATGTGTCGCCGTAAGTGACTCGCGCACAGAGCACGCGACGCCCGTCGGCGGCAAGCGCCCGCATCAGGGCCGGAAGCTCCGCCAGCGGCACGGTCGCGTCCAAAAGCGCGTCGAGGCGGTCGTCGTCGAGGAGCGCGAGCGCGCGCGCGAGGCGGCCGCGATGGTCGACGCGCCCGCGCATCGGCCGGGCGACGGCGCCGACCTGCGAACTCACGAGCTTGAGCCGGCGGCTGTGGAAGGCGGCGCCGAGTGGCAGCGTCACCTCGCGCTCGCCGTACCAGCTGAGCTCGACCACGCGGCCCTCGAAGGCGAGGCGCTCGAGCGCCCAGATCAGGCCCGCCGGCGCGCCGCTGGCGTGGATCAGCAGATCGAACGGGCCCGCCGCCGCGTCGGGCGTCGCGAAGGCGACGCCGAGCGCGGCCGCGGTCCGCGCCCGCGCCGGGTCGACGTCGACGACCACCGGCGCGAAGCCGAAGCGCGCCAGCACGTACGCCGTCAACAGCCCGACGACGCCGGCGCCGACGACGCCCACGCGCTCGCCGGGCGCCGCTGCCGCGTCCCAGACGGCGTTGAGGGCGGTCTCCATGTTGGCGGCGAGGACGGCGCGGCCGGTGGGGACGGCCGCCGGCACCGGCACGGCCGCCGCGGCCGGCACCACGAACGCGCTCGCGTGCGGATGCAGACAGAAGACGCGCTCGCCGATCCGCTCCGGCGGGCCGGCCTCGATGGTGCCGACGGCGGCGTAGCCGTACTTCACCGGGCCGGGAAAGTGACCTTCTTGAAACGGCGCGCGCATGGCCTCGTACTGGCTGGGTGGCACGCCGCCGGTGAACACGACGCGCTCGGTGCCGGCGCTGATACCGCTCATGATCGTGCGCACGCGGACCTCGCCCGGCCCCGGGGGCGGCAGCTCCGCCCGCAGCACCCGGCCGTCGCCGGGTCGCGTGATCCAGAACGCGCGTGCCTCGGTCGTCACGGCGCGCATCTTGAAAGCGGTGGTCGCATGGGCACCTGTCGTCGCATCGGTGAAGAGGGAGGGTTCGATGATCCGCTGGCTGGGCGCGTTCGCGGTCGGCGTGGTCGTCCTCACGGCGACCGGCGACGCCCGCGCCGAATTCCGCAATGACGTTTTCGACCCGGGGCATACCTCCATCGGCGTCACGGTCCACCCCCTCGGCTACCCCGCCAGGTTCGGCCTCGTCCCCGACGTCCGCGGCCGTTTTGCCGACGACGAGGCGGTCCCTGCGGTTCGAGGCGTCGCGATGGAAGTGGACGCGGCGAGCCTCTTTTCCAAGAACGAAGCCCGTGACGAGCCCGCCCGCGGCGCCGATTTCCGCGCCGTCGCCGACCACCCGTCGCTCGTCCCCGCGGCCATCGCGGCGACGCCCACCGGCCCGCGCAGCGGCGATCCGACGCCGAGGGGCGTCACCCGCGAGCTCACCTTCGACCTCGACAAGGCCGGCCGCTTCCCGTTCGATCCGAGCGGTGGCGACGGGCCGCCCCAGGTGGGCGGCGTCAGCGCGCGCTCCAGCATCGACCGCGGCGAGGTCGACATCAGCTGCGCGGTCGAGCGGATCGTCGCGTTCGAGGCCGTTCGCCAGGAGGGGTGAGCGACGATCCGCCGTGGCCGCGCCGGCCGCGGCGACGCTCGGTCTCGAACGTGCTATTCGACGCGCGCGGCGAGGGCACCGAGGCGACGAGGAGAGCGAAGGCGATGACCAGCTGTTCGACCATGCTTTCGGGCGCGGTCGCGGCGCCGGCGCCGTTGCCGTTCCGCCCGCCCCGGCGCGACGGTGAGATGCCCTGGGAGGAGGCGATCGACCGCCACCGCCATCGCCTCGCCGGCGAGCGCGCCGCCCGCAAGGAACCATGGGATGCGGACGAGCTCGAGGCCGAGCTGGCCCGTGGCGTGGCCCAATTGGTGGCGCTGCAGGCCGATTACCTCGACCTGCTCGACGAGGGCCGGCTCGGCGAGGAGACCCCGGTGCGCGGCCTCGCCCGCTACCTCGACGGCGTCTTGCGCCGCCGCTGGGAGCGGGCGCAGGCCGCCACCACCAAGCCGGTGAAGCTCGCGCTCATGGGCCCGCGCAGCTTCGCCGGCGCGATCGACGACACGGTCCACGGCCTCGACGTCGACGCCGGGGCGCGCGCCGTCGCCGAGGCGCTCAATCCGGGGCTGCGCCGGCTGGCCGAGGCCGGCTGCCCGGCGCTCGAGCTGGTCGAGCCGGCGCTGCTCGCGGCGACGCCGGCGGCCACGGCCGCGGGCTTCGAGGCGGTCGCCCGCGCGCTGCACAAGGTACCCCGCGAGACCGCCCGTTGGCTGCGCCTGGTGCCCGCCGACGCCCGCGAGCCGTGGCTCGGGGCGCCGCCACCGTCGCTGCGGCTGGCCACGATCGCTTCGATCCTCGCCGATCTGCCGGTCGACGGCATCGTGTTGGAGCGCGAGACCGCGCTCGACGGCGCGGGCGGGA
>JBKHCM010000091.1:0-13776 GCA_046541805.1 Alphaproteobacteria bacterium | reverse complement strand
GCCGCGCGGCGCCGTCCTCGAAGGCCGCCTCGGCCTCGGCCGAGCTGCGGGCACGGGCCCGCTCCCGCTCGATCCCCTGCTCCAGCGACGCGAGCGCCTCGGGGGTCGCGGCGTCGGTGTCGTCGCCATCGGCGAGCAGGTTCAAGACGCTGGAGCGGGGCACGATCTGGTCGATCTCGGGCAGCGCCACCCGCTCCTTGATCGGCACGGTATCCGGCTCGATCAGCGGCAACTCGCCGTCGGCGCGGGGCGCGCCGTCCAGGGCCGCGCCGACGACGACGAAAAACAGGCCGAACACGCCGGCCGTCCACGCCCAACGCCACATGCCGCCGATCACGCGCTCACTCCTTCGCCGACTTACCGATGCTTCGAGCGCGAGTTTAACGCATCGCCTCAACCGGCTCGACGCCCAAGACGCCCAGGCCCCCGGCGACGATCGTCCGCGCCGCCTCCAACAGCCCGAGCCGGGCGCGGGTCAGCGCCGGGTCGTCGTCGACGAGAAAGCGCAGGCTCGGCTCTTCCTTGCCACGGGTCCAGAGGCGATGGACCGTGCCGGCGAGCTCTTCGAGATAGAAGGCGATGCGGTGGGGCTCGCGGTGCTCGGCGGCGAGCGCGAGTGTGCGCGGGTACTGCGCGATCGCCTCCAGCACCGCGCGCTCGCCTTCGTCGGTGAGCCGCTCGAACGCGGCGTCGCCGAGCGCGCCCGTCGCGATGCCCGCTTGCTCGGCGTTGCGGAAGACCGAACGGATGCGGGCGTGGGCGTACTGGACGTAGAAGACCGGGTTGTCCTTGGACTGCTCGACGACCTTTTGCAGGTCGAAGTCGAGCGCCGCGTCGTTCTTGCGGGTGAGCATGATGAAGCGAAAGACGTCGGCGCCGACCTCGTCGACGACGTCGCGCAGCGTGACGATCCGCCCGGCCCGCTTCGACATCTTCAAGGGCTGGCCGCCGTCCATGAGCTGGACGAGTTGGCAGAGCTTGACCTCGAGCCGGCCCTCGCCGCCGGTGATGCCTTCGACGCCCGCCTGCATGCGCTTGACGTAGCCGCCGTGATCGGCGCCCCAGACGTCGATCATCTCCTTGAAGCCGCGGCGGTACTTGTCGAAATGGTTGGCGATGTCGTTGGCGAAATAGGTCCAATCGCCCGTCGAGCGCTGGAGCGGGCGGTCGGTGTCGTCGCCGAAGCGGGTGGCCCGGAACAGGAGCTGCGGGCGCGGCTCCCAGTCCTCGATGGCCTTGCCCTTCGGCGGCTCCAGCGTGCCCGTATAGACGAGATCGCGCTCTTCGAGCTGCTTGATGCAGCGCTCGACCACGCCGTCGGCGAGGAGCTCGGCCTCGCTGGTGAAGACGTCGTGCTCGACCTTGAGCGCGCGCAGGTCGTCCTTGATGCGGGCGAGCATCGCCGCCTTGGCGAAGTCGCCGAGCGACGCCACCCACTCGGGCTCCGCGGCGTGGCGCCAGCGCTCGCCGTCGCGCTCGACCAGCGCTTGGGCCACCGGCACGAGATAGTCGCCCGGATAGCAGCCCTCGGGCACGGGCCCGACGTCCTCGCCCAGGGCCTCGCGGTAGCGGTGATGGAGCGAGCGGGCGAGCAGCTCGATCTGGGCACCACCGTCGTTAACGTAGTACTCGCGCGTCACCGCGAAGCCGGTGGCGGCCAGGAGCGAGGCGAGCGCGTCGCCGTAGACGGTGCCACGGCCGTGGCCGACGTGCAGCGGTCCGGTCGGGTTCGCCGAGCAGTACTCGACGTTGACCTTCTCGCCGCCGCCGAGATCGACGAGGCCGAAGCGCTCGCCGTCCGCCAGCGCCGTGCGCAGCACCCGATGGAACCAGGCGTCGTTCAAGCGCAGGTTGACGAAGCCGGGCTTGGCGACACTCACCTCGGCGACGCCGTCGAGCTTGCGGAGCCCGTCGGCGAGCGGCTCGGCGATGGCCATCGGCTTGGTGCGCGCCGGCTTGGCGAGGACCAGCGCGGCGTTGGTGGCGATGTGGCCGTGGGCGGGATCGCGCGGCGGCTCGACGGTCCAGCGCTCGAGCGCAAGGTCGGCGGGCAACGCGCCGCGGCCCTGGAGGGCTTCGAGGCAACGGCGCACCTCGCCCTCGAAGATGGCGAAAAGGTTCATAGGCGAACGTCGTCCAGGCGGGTCAAACGCGCGTGCTCGTCGAGGGCGAAGCGGTCGGTCATGCCGGCGATGTAGTCGCGCACCGCGGCGACGGTGCGAGCTCCGTGCGGACCGTCGCAGCGGGCGTGCCAATGCGGCGGCAGGCAGGGGGGATCGCCGGTGAAGGCGGCGAAGAGCTCGCCCACCACGCGCTTCGCCTTCGCGCTCATGCGGTTGACCTTGTAGTGACGGTAAAGCCGCTCCAGCAAGAACCCTTTGACCTCGCCGACGGCATCGCGCATCGCGGGCGAGAAGGCGGCGACGGGTTCGCCCGCGCCACGCACGGCGTCGACGTCGCGAGGCGAGAGCGCCCTGAGCCGCGCCCGACTGGTGCAGGCGAGGTCGGTGACCATCGCGTCCATCACCCGGCGCACCGTCTCGTGCACCCGCCGCCGGGTCTCGAGCCCGCCGAAGCGGCCGATGACCAAGCGCGCGGTGTCGCCCACCACCGGCAGGGCCATGAGCTCGTCGAAGGCCAACAGGCCCGCGCGCAGGCCGTCGTCGAGGTCGTGGTTGACGTAGGCGACGTCGTCGGCGAGCGCGGCGAGCTGCGCCTCGAGCGGCGCGAAACCGGCGAGCGCGATCCCCCGCTCGGCCGCGATCGCGGCGACGAGTGGCGGCGGCTCGGCGACCGGCCCATTGTGCTTGATCAGGCCCTCGAGGGTCTCGAAGGTGAGATTGAGGCCATCGAAGGCGGCGTAGCGCTGCTCGAGCCGGGTGATGACCCTGAGCGTTTGTACGTTGTGGTCGAAGCCGCCATGGCCGGCGAGACAGGCGGCGAGGGCCTCCTCGCCGGCATGGCCGAAGGGGCTGTGGCCGAGATCGTGGGCGAGCGCGATGGCCTCGGCCAGATCCTCGTCGACACCCAGGGCGCGGGCGAGCGTGCGCGCGATCTGCGCGACCTCGAGCGAGTGCGTCAGCCGGGTCCGGTAGTGATCGCCCACATGGTTGACGAAGACCTGCGTCTTGTACTCGAGCCGGCGGAACGCCGTCGAATGGACGATGCGGTCGCGGTCACGCTGATAGGGGGTCCTGAGCGCGTGCTCGCTCTCGTCAAGCCGGCGGCCGCGGCTCGTCTCGGGGCGGCAGGCGAAGTCGGCCAGCACGATGGTGGGCCTCCGCGCGCCCTCGCGCGCCCTTTGACTCGACCGGTCGCGTCCCTACATTTGAGCGGGCATGGAGACAAGAGGGGCATGGGTCATGGCGGAAGCGGCCGCGCCGGCGCCGTTCCAGGTCTCCGATCGGGCGGTCGCGCGGGTGCGCGCGATCCTCGAGCGGGAAGCGAACCGGGATCTGCAGCTTAGGATCAGCGTCTCGGGCGGCGGTTGTTCCGGCTTTCAGTACGGCTTCGACCTCGACGCCGAGCATCAGCCGGACGACGTGGCGGTCGAGCGCGATGGCGTGCGCGTTGTCATCGACGGCATGTCCCTGCTCTACATGGCCGGCGCGGAACTCGACTACGTCGAGGATCTGACCGGTTCCTATTTCGCGATCAAGAACCCGAACGCCTCGTCCTCCTGCGGTTGCGGCAACTCCTTCGCGATCTGACGGCGTGAAGATCGCGACCTGGAACGTGAACTCGATCCGGCGCCGGATGGAGGCGGTGCTGACCTGGAGCGAGGCGCACGCCATCGACGTGCTCTGCCTGCAGGAGACCAAGGTCGGCGACGACGAGTTCCCGCGCGCGCCGTTCGAGGCGAAGGGCTATCACATCGCCGTCTTCGGCGAGCCGCAGCGCAACGGTGTAGCGATCCTGAGCAAGGCGGCGCTCGAGGACATTGCCTGTGGTCTGCCCGGCGACGATGGCGACGCCCAGGCCCGCTGGATCGAGGCCACGGTGGAAGGTGTCCGCATCGCCTCGGTCTACGCTCCCAACGGCACCGCCGTCGGCTCCGACAACTTCGCCTATAAGCTCGACTTCTTCGCGCGCCTGGGCGCCCGGCTCGACGCGGCGCTCGCAGCCGAAACCGCGCTCGTCGTCGCCGGCGACTACAACGTGGCACCCGAGCCCATCGACGTCTGCGACCCCGCCGGCTGGGAAGGCGGCATCTGCTTTCACCTCGACGAGCGCCGCGCCTGGCGCCGGCTGGTCAACCGCGGCTTCACCGACGCCCTGCGCGCGCTCGAGCCCACCGCGCGGGTCTACTCCTTCTGGGAGCACAAGGGCCGCGCCTTTCAGACCAACGAGGGCGTGCGGATCGACCACGCGCTCGCGAGCCCCCAGGCCGCCGATCGCCTGCGCGCGGCCGCGATCGACCCCACCCCGCGCGGTGAGAAGGAAGCCTCCGATCACGCGCCGCTGTCGGTGGTGCTCGCCTGAACCGGCCCCGCCGGCGGTGAGGGCGCGCCGCTTGCGGCGTCGAGGAAGCGGTCGCAAAAGGCCGCCATCGGGCAGGACGCCAGAACCTCGCCCGGCATCACGCCTGCGCCCAGCCCCAGCCGTCGATCTCGTCGAGCACCGCGAGCGCCGCGATGACGTGCATCGGCACGCCGACACCCGCACCCTGGCGCGCCACCAGCGGTGCGGGCTGTTGGTCGCCCACGACCACGAGAAAGAGGTCGTCGCGCCCGAAGCTCTCCACATCGGCGCCGAGCTTGGCCAGCGCGTCGTCGACCGCCTCGCGGCACCGCGCGCACCCGCCTCGCGCCCGACCACCGAAGGCGGCTCGCCGGGGCGGGCTGTAGGGCGTGAAGATGCGTGTTCAGCGACAACCACCGCGGCCATCACCGGCGGCCGGTCGTCGCCGGCGAGCGCAAGGCGCGCGCGGAGCCGTGGACGCGCGAGCGGCGCTCGCTCGCCAGCCGGCTGGCGTGGCGCTGGCGATGGTCGATGCGCAGAAAGGTGAGCAAGTTGGCGTCGGCGAGCCAGCTCCGCTCGCCCGGTACCGGCGCGGTGAGCCAGCCCGTGCGGGCACCGTAGCCGGCCGCGTCGAGGGCCGATCGGACGACCACGCTTGAAGCCAAGCGGCGGGCACGGCGAGTGCGCGCGCCGTCGCCGGGATCACGAGCGCCGCGAGCAGCCCGGCCGGAGCGGGCGCTTCAGCCGGCGGTTGCACACGATCCCCTCGCCTCGCGACGGCGCCGCAGCCACCGGATGTCGCAGCCGAACGAGAGGGCCAGCGACGCCAGCGTGGCCGCGGCGAGGGCGGTAGCCACGCTCGGCGGCACCGGCGGCGCCACGATCAGCACGAGGCTCGCCGCCTGCGCCACGAAGACGGTCTTGCGGCGGCGCGACGGCGGCAGCGGGGCGGCGAGCCACGGCCAGACGCGGCGCGCCGCGACGAAGGCGTAGTACCCGAGCGCCAGCGCGAAGATCCAAAGGCCGACCTGGTCCAAGACGACGGCGGCGAGCGCGAGCACGGCCACGAGCAGCGCGTCGGTCTCGACGTCGAAGCGGGCACCAAAGGCCGACGCCAACCGCCAGCGGCGGGCGACCCAGCCGTCGATCCCGTCGAGGGCGAGCGAGAGCAGCGCCACGGCCACGAACAGCCATCCGGCGGCGTCGCTCCAGGCCGCGTGCAGCGCGACGGGCTGGGCCAAGAGACCGAGGAGCAGGGCGTTCAAAGCGCCCCGAATCAGCGTAATCGCGTTGGCGAGCCCGAAGCGGCGGGGCGTGCCGGTGACCTCGAACGCCACGAGCACGACCCCCGCGAGGCCGGCATAGGCGCCGAGGGCCACCACGGCCATCGTCGGCCCGAAGGGAAACACGCGCACGATCGCGGCCACTGCGACCGCCAGCACGCTACCGGTCGCGGCGATCGCCACGGGCGTCGGCCAATCGATGAGCACGGGACGCCATGCGGTGTGGCGCCCGTAGAGGACGTCGCGCGTCGCGGGCATTGCTTCGTCCACCCGGCCCGTTGTCGTTGTTCTGTCAGGTGGAACCAACGCGGCCGGCGCCAAGGGGGAGCGGGCTTGACGTGGCGCGAACCACCGCGACGCTTCGACGTTTCGTGTCCTGGAGGCGCAAGATGGAGCCGTTGAGCGAGCTGCGTTGGCTGGTCGACCGCGACCTCGTGGTGCGCCTCGTGGCCGGGGCGCTGCTGGGCGGTTGCATCGGCCTCGAGCGCGAACTGCGCGCCCATCCGGCGGGGCTTCGGACCCATATGCTGGTGGCGCTCGCTTCGACGCTCTTCACCATCGTCGCAATAGACCTCGCCCGCCGCCTGGAGGGCGTGTCGGAGGCCACCCGTGTCGACCCCTTGCGGGCGATCGAGGCGGTCACCGCGGGCGTCGCCTTCATCGCCGCCGGCGCGATCATCCGCAGCGGGGACAAGGTCCGCCACCTCACCACCGGCGCCGGCCTGTGGCTGGCGGGCGCGATCGGCCTCGCCACCGGTGCCGGCTATCTCGGTCTCGCGGTCTTCACCACGGCGCTGGCGCTCGTCATCCTGACGTTTCTGCGCTGGCTCGAGCTGCGCTGAGGCGGCCTCAAACCGCCTGCACGCGAACCCGCCCGAGGGGGCCGAAGTCCCCTTCGGCGGTCGCGCCGGCCGCGATCGGGGTGAGCCCGGTGCAGGTGCCGGTGCTGACCAGCGCGCCCGCGGGCAGTGCGATGCCCTGGCCGGTCAACCACGCCAGGGCCGCGAGCGGGTGGCCGAGGACGTCGGCGCCGCGGCCGTGCGCCGCCGCGACGCCATCGACCCGCAGCGTGACCGCCGCATCGGCGAGCTCGCGCGTCGGCGGCGGCATCAAGGGCGGCCCGAGCACGAGGCCGTGGTTGAAGCCGAGATCGGCGGTCGCCCGCCGGGCGTCGGCCATGCCTTCCACCCGCTGGCGGGTGGCGACGAGCTCCAGCACCGGCACCACGGCGTCCACCGCGATCACCAGCTGCTCGACCCCGTAGCCGCCCTGGCGCGGCGGCAGAGCGGCGCCGATCCGGAGCGCGAACTCGCATTCCACCCCGCGAAAGCCGGCCGGGAGATCGACCACGGCGCCGTCCGCCCAGATGCGCTCGCGGAACAGCGGACCGTAGAAGGGCGCGTCGGTCGCCATGTTGGCCTGCGCCTTCGCGCTCGTGGCACCGATCTTCCAGCCCGCGAGTGCGAGCCCGAGCCGGTCGACCACCTGGGCCTGCAACCGGCGCGCCGCCGCCGCGTCGGCGACCGCGGCGGCGGGCAAGGCCGCGATCAGCGCGTCGTTCGCGAAGGCCGCGGCGAGCGCCGCCGCGGGTTCATCCGCCATGTCGCGGCCGTCCGCTCAGCTCGAGAGCAGCGTCGGAACGGTCATGCTCTCGAGCACCGAGCGGGTGGCCCCGCCCAGCACCCATTCCCGCAGGCGGGTGTGGCCGTAGGCGCCCATCACGAGGCAATCGGCATCGTGGTCGGCGACGCTGGCGAGCAGCACCTCGCCGATCGGCACGCCGGCGGAGACGGTGTGGTGGGCGTCGGCGTTGATGCCGTGGCGGGCGAGATGGGTCGCCTTGTCGATCACCTGCGCGTCGGAGCCGTCGGGCGGGTCGACCTGCAACAGGACCACCTTGTCGGCGTCGACCATCAGCGGCAGCGCGGCGCGGACGGCGCGCGCGCTCTCCCGGCTGTCCTTCCAGGCCACGAGCACCGTCCGCCCGGCCTTCGGGAAGCGACCGCTGCGCGGCACGACCATGACCGGACACCCGCCGTCGAGGATGACCCGCTCGACCAGGCTGGTGTCGGGAAAGACGGCGCCCTCCTCCCCCTGCGGGATCAACAAGAGATCGGCGTAGCGGCCGTGGCGGGCGAGCACGGTCGAGGGCTCGCCCTCCTCCGCGCGCCATTCGATCGACAGGCCAGCCGCCTGAAAGCGCTGCTCAAAGACCTGGTGCAGCTCCTCGGTCCGGGATTGCGCCGCCTTGCGCTGGGCTTCGATCATGTCGGCCTCGACCGGACCGGCGAGCTCGCCGAGGCTCGGCGGCAGGTAGGGCGGCTCGGCGGGGTGGAGCCCGATGAGATGACCGTCGTGCCGACGGACGAGATCCTCGGCCAGCGCGAGGCGCTCGTCACGATTGGTGTCGGCGTCCACATGGACGACGATCGTCTTGAAGGCCATCGGCTCCTCCCCCTCGTTCGGCCCCGCTCAGGCCGCCTGCGCCTCGCAGCGCCGGCAGAAGTCGCGGAGAATGAGCTTGAGGCAGGCGGCGTGCAAGGTGTCCCCGCGCGCCCGCGCGGACTCGATATCGTCGAGGATGATCCCCCGCAGCACTTTTTCGCCGTCCGGGCCTTCCATGATGTAGCGGCCGTATTCGAGCGCGATCATCGAGGGCACGTGCTCGTGCTCGGCGATGGCATCCACCTCGTCGGCGGTCAGCCCACTGACGCCGATGCAGTCTTCGTAGGTCAACATCGTAGGCCCCCTGTGCAATCGCCCCGGAACGGGGTTCTTCTGAAATGGACCTAAGCATGACGCCGGCGAACGCGCATTGATCATGATCACACCGGGCCAAATTCAAGTTGGGCGCGTTGTCGCGGCCAATTCCTGGTGCCGAAGATCATCAAGCCCCGACGACCAGCGGCGCGGCGTGCGCACGGATCGGCTCATGCCGCGCCGCGGCGACGGGGCGAAGGACGACGGTCAGCCGAGACACCGGATCGAGGGTTGCCAAAGGTCGCGAACGGCGCCCTGCCGAGCCAGACGCCGATGAGGCGTCGAGCTGGTGGCTGAAGACGACGATGGCGAAGCGCATCGCCATGCGGCACACGCCGAACGTCACCGCCACCAGCCCGCTCGGCGGCGGCACCGTGGACGGCCACCACACCCCCATCAGCGCCGCGAAGACGTAGATGCCGGCCGCGCGCGGCGGCAGGAGCAGGAGAAAGCCCAGCGGCACCCCGGCCCGGCGCGAGATCGATCGCGCACAGCAGCGTCTTCTTCGACCTTCGCCCCACCGCCACGCCCGCCCCATGGGCGCCGTCGCCGACGCCGCCCGCTCGCCGCCCTGCCCGCACGAACCACGCCAGCGGCACGACGACCATCAACAACGCGGCCGACAATCACAGGGCGCGAGCCAGCCGAAGCGCGCGATGCAGGCCCGGCCCAGCGGCGCGACCAGGAACGGGCCGAGCGAGCCGGCGGCGGTGGCCCTGGCCAACGCCCAGGGCCACCGCCGCTCGCCCAGCAGGCGCGCGAAAGCGGAGCGCGCGATCGCGAGCGCGGCAAACGCCGGGCCAAGGCCGATCACCAAGCCGACCGTGACCACGAGCCAGAACGGGCTCGCCGAAACCGCGATCGCCACCATGCCGAAGGCGCGGACGACCAACCCGCCGGCGAGCGCCGCAGACGGGCTGCAACACGCCCCAGCGCAGGTTCGCAACGACGAGAGCGCAGGCGAAATCCGCGAGCGACCAGCCGGAGAACGCCGCCATCGGCTCGAGCAAGAGCCCATCGCTGCGCGGGTGCCGAACGCCGCCGACGTGATCAGGTCCCGGTGGCGACGATCACGACCGACGCGCGTGACCACGTCATCGCGCGGGTCACCGGCCGGTCGGCCGGATCGCTCAATGGGTCGGCCGCGGCTTCGGGGTGTACTGGTCGCCGTCGCGACCTTGAAAGAAGGTCTCGATCTGCGGGTGCTGCACCGGCGCGCCGGTGTCGTCCGGCAGCAGGTTCTGCTCGGAGACATAGGCGACGTAGGTGGTTTCCTCGTTCTCCGCCAGCAGATGGTAGAATGGCTGGTCCTTGCGGGGCCGCACGTCCTCCGGGATCGCCTCGTACCACTCCTCGGTGTTGGCGAACTCCGGATCCACGTCGAAGATGACCCCGCGAAACGGGTACACGCGGTGCCGGACGATCTGGCCGATCCCGAAGCGAGCCTCACGAATGCTCATCACGCTACCCTCTGCGTCAGGGTTCGACAGCGCTGATAGATAGCATCGAGGCGGACCGGCGCAATGCGAGGTCCGTTCTAGACCCGACGCGCGGGCCGCCGTCGAGCCGCAGGACGACGCCGTTCAAACAGGCATCGTCGACCGAGTGCACCACGCACAGCGCGAATTCGGCCGGGGTCCCCATGCGCTTGGGGGAACGGCAGCGTGGCCGCCAGGCCCGCGCGCATCGCCTCGGGCATGCCCGCCATCATCGGCGTGCCGAAGACGCCCGGGGCGATCGACACCACGCGAACGCCGTGGCGCGACAGTGCTCGCGCCGCCGGCAACGTCATCGCCGCCACCCCACCCTTCGAGGCGGCGTCGGCGGATTGCACGATCCCGCCCTCCTCGGCGGCGATCGACGCGGTCGTGACGACGACGCCAAGCGCCCCGTCGGCGAGCGGCAGGGCCGCGACCATCCGGTTGGCGCAGAGCCGGAGCCGATGGACGGCGCCGATCAGGTTGATCACGCCCGCGCGGGTGAAGAGCGTGGGGTCGTGCGAACCCTCGCGACCGCCAGCTTCGCGGCCGGCGCGGTTCCGGCGCAAGCCACCGCCCCCCCTTTGGGGCCCACCGTCGAAACCGCCGCCCGCCGCGGCCAGGGCGCTGGCGCCGGGCACGACCGCCTCAGCACCGTTCGGCTCGAGCGCTACGAATGCGGATCGCTCAAGCGAGCTGGCGGCGGACTTCGTCGAGCGCGTCGTCCATCACCGCCCGGGCGCGGTCGCCATCGAGATGCGCCCGCAAGAGCTCGCGCGTCGCCTGCACGGACAGCCGCGCCGCCCGCGCGCGAACGTCCTGCAGCGCGCGACCTTCGGCCGCGGCGATGCGGTCCATCGCCTGCTGCGTGCGGCGCTGCATGCGCTGTTCGAGCTGCTCGCGCGCGAGCCGCTCGAGGCGCTGGGACTCTTCCTCGGCGTGGTCGATGATCGCCTTCGCCTGGGTCTCGCCCTCGTGCAGCTTGCGCTGGTAGTTGGCGAGCATCGACTGAGCCTCTTCGCGCAGCCGCTGCGCCTCCTCGAGCTCGTGCTTGATGCGTTCGGCGCGCGCATCCAGAGCACCGAAGACCGCGCGGGTCAGCGGGCGGTAGACCGCCACGATCAGAATGACCAACGCGACGGCCAGAATGATGAGATCAGCCATGGCTCAAGCCGCGTGCTTGCGCGCGTCGGCGACGGCGCGCGCCGCCTCCTCGCTGGTGATGTCGACGCCGACGAGCCGGCCGACGGCCTCGCGCGACGCGTCGCGGGCAACGTCCTCGAGCGCCTTCAGCGCCTCCTCGCGGGCGGCGGCGATCCGCTCTTCCGCCTCGGCGAGCTGGCGCTGCAAGGAGCGCTCCAACTCGGCCTCTTGGCGGGCGGCATCGGCCCGGATCCGCGCGTTCGCGGCATCGAGTTCGGCGCGCGCGCGCGCCTGCGCGTCGGCGACCAGCTTCTCGTGCTGCGCCATCGCCGCCTCGGCTTCCTGGCGCAGACTGTGCGCGCGATCGAGATCGGCGGCTATTCGGTCCTGTCGCGTCTCCAGAATGTCGGCGACGCGTGGCAGCGCCCGCTTGGCCAACAGCCAGTACAGGAGACCGAACGCGATGACGAGCCAGAAGATTTGGCTCGGATAGGAGCTGGGATCGAGCTGCGGCATTCCGCCCGAGGCGGCCTCGCCGCCGGCGTCCTCGCCGGCGGGGTCACCGCCCGTGGCGGCCAGGGCCGCGTCGGCCAGAAGGACCGAGGTGGCCGCCAGCGCCGATGCTGCCTTCACCTCAGGTGAAGAGGACGAGAAGCGCGATCAGCAGCGTGAAGAGGCCGATCGATTCGACCAGCGCGAAGCCGATGATCGCGAACGGGAACACGCGCTGCTGCACCGACGGGTTGCGTCCCACCGTCGAGATCAACGTCGAGAAGATGTTGCCGATGCCGAGGCCGACGCCGAAGAGGGCGAAGGTGGCGAGACCGGCGCCGATCATCTTGGCAGCTTCGAGTTCCATGGTTCCGTCTCCGGGCGTTGGCAGGGAGTGGTTGGTGGACGAAAGTGCGCGCCGGCTCAGTGCAGATGCAGCGCGTCGTTGAGGTAGATGCAGGTCAGCACGGCGAAGATATACGCCTGCAGGAAGGCGATCACGAACTCGAGCCCGGTGATGGCGACGGTGACCGCGAGCGGCGCGACGCCGAGCACGCCGAGGCCGAGCGCGAAGGTGGCGAAGACCTTCAGCATCGTATGGCCGGCGACCATGTTGACGAACAGACGCACGGACAGGCTGATCGGCCGCACGCAGTAGGAGATGACCTCGATCGGCACCAGCAGCGGCAAGATCGCCTTGGGCGCGCCTTCCGGCACGAAGAAGGTCAAGAACTTCGCGCCGTGCTTGGCGAACCCGATCGCCGTCACCGCGACGAAGACCGCGGCGGCCAGCGCGAAGGTGACGATGATGTGGCTCGTGAAGGTGAAGCTGCCCGGGACCATCCCGAGGACGTTGCCGAACAGCACGAACATGAAGAGCGTGAAAATGGCCGGGAAATAGGCCATGCCCTCCTTGCCGGCGTTCTCGCGTATCATCGAGGCGACGAACTCGTAGGCGAGTTCGACGACCGATTGCAGCCGCCCCGGCACCAGCTCGGCGTGACGGGTGCCGAGCATGACGAGGCCGTAGGCGCCGACGACGGCGATGGCCATCCACAGCGAGGAGTTCGTGAACGAGAGGTCCAAGCCCGCCACCTCCGGAAGCGGCACGATCGGCTTGATCACGAACTGCTCGAGAGGTCCCGCCACGTCGCTTCAACCCCGCTCGGTTCTCGCCCCACCGCGGCTCGGCCGCGATTCTCACCCCCGCGGCTCAGCCGCGATCCTCGCTGTCCCGGCCGAGCGATTGCAGGGTGCGCACCGCGTTGCGCAACCCCGCCACGCTGCCCAGGACCAAAAAGACCACGAGCAGAACCGGCGCGGTCTCCAGCCAGACATCGAGCGCCCATCCGATGAGCGTTCCGCCGGCCACGCCCGCGACCACGTCGATCCCCGCCTGAAGCCCCGGCCCGTAGTTCAGCCGGCGCCCATTTTCCGCGTCCTCCCTCGACCCTTGCATCCCGCGCGCGCGGCGCAGTCGGTGGTCGAAGTCGTCGAACGGTTCGCGATCGTCGTCGGTCATTTCGGTTCCGCCCCGGCCCCCCGAGGCGCGCGGAACGTAGAGGCGCCGCAAAACGGCTGTCAAGCGCGCCTGGCGCCTTTCGCTCAGCCGGCGTCCTTGAGCGCCACGGCGTCGTCCAGCGCCACCGCGACCAAGGCCGAAAGCCCGCGCTCGATCATCGTCACCCCGTAGAGCCGGTCCATCCGCGCCATCGTCAGCGGATGGTGCGTCACGCAGAGAAACCGCGTTCCCGTGGCCTCGGCGATCTCCGCCATGAGCTCGCCGAGCCGGGCGACATTGGCGTCGTCGAGGGGGGCGTCGACCTCGTCGAGGACGCACAACGGCGCGGGCTGCGTGCGGAAGAACGCGAAGATCAGGGCGATGGCGGTGAGCGCCTTTTCGCCGCCCGACAACAGCGACAGCGCCTGCAGCCGCTTGCCCGGCGGGCTGGCGGCGAGATCGAGGCCGGCGTTGAGCGGGTCCTCGGCGTCCTCGGCGAGCCTCAGCTCGGCGCGACCGCCACCGAAGAGCCGGGTGAAGAGACTGCCGAAATGGGATTCCACCGCCTTGAAGGCCTCGAGGATGCGCGCACGGCCCTCGCGGTTGAGCTCCGAGATCGCCCGCTTGAGCTGCTCGACCGCGCGCTCGAGGTCGGCAC
>JBKHCM010000090.1:0-13801 GCA_046541805.1 Alphaproteobacteria bacterium | reverse complement strand
GCTGGTGAACAACGCGGGGCTCATCCGCGACCGCGAGGTCGTCACCGACGACGGCGTCGAGCTGACCTTCCAGGTCAACCATCTGGCGCCGTTTCTGTTGACCTCGCGCCTGCTCGAGGTGCTCGCCGCAGCGGAGCGGGCGCGGGTGCTGACGGTGTCCTCGAGCGCCCACGCCAGCCAGCGCGAGCTGGCGCTGGACACGCTGGTGCGGCCGCCGCGCTATCGCCCCTTCGACGTCTACGCTCGCTCCAAGGGGTGCAACATCCTCTTCACCCGCGAGCTCGCCCGCCGCGCCGAGGGCGCCGGCATCGCCGCCTACGCGGTGCATCCGGGCATCGTCGCCACCCGCTTTGCGCGTGACGGCGACACCCGCGGCCGGCTGCGTGGGCTGGTCACGCTGCTGCGGCCGATCATGCGCTCAGCCGAGCAGGGCGCCGACAGCCTGCTCTGGCTCGCCGAGACGGCCGCCCCGCCGCCGACGGGCGCCTACGTCGCCGACCGCCGGGCGCGGGAGCCGGCCGCCTACGCGCGCGATCCGGCGACGGCGGCGGCGCTTTGGTCGTTGAGCGAGGCGCTGACGGCGTTGCATCTCCCAGCGGAAGGTGGCCATGAGCGAGCCGGCTGAGGCGAGCCTCGACATCCTCTTGCAGCTCGCCAAGGACCCGCTGCGCAAGGAGCGACCCGAGGCGGGACAGGCCTTCGAGGTGGTCTCCGACTACCAGCCCTCGGGCGACCAGCCGCAGGCGATCGACGAGCTCGCGGCGGGTGTGCGCGCCGGCGAGCGCGACCAGGTGCTGTTGGGCGTGACCGGCTCGGGCAAGACCTTCACGATGGCTCAGGTCGTCGCCCGCGCGCAGCGCCCCACCGTCGTGCTCGCCCCCAACAAGATCCTCGCCGCTCAGCTCTACGGCGAGATGAAGCAGTTTTTTCCCAACAACGCCGTCGAGTATTTCGTCAGCTATTACGACTACTATCAGCCCGAGGCCTATGTGCCGCGCAGCGACACCTATATCGAGAAGACGGCGAGCATCAACGAGCAGATCGACCGGATGCGCCACGCGGCGACGCGGGCACTGCTCGAGCGCGACGACGTCATCATCGTGGCGTCGGTCTCCTGCATCTACGGCATCGGCTCGCCCGAGCTCTACTCGCAGATGGTCGTCGCCGTGCAGCCGGGCCAGAAGATCGAGCGCGACAAGCTCCTGCGCGCCTTCGTCGAGCTCCAGTACAAGCGCACGCCGTTGGACCTGCAGCGCGGCCAGTTCCGCGCCAAGGGCGACACCGTCGAGATCTTCGCCTCGCACCAGGAGGACCGGGCCTGGCGGATCTCGCTGTTCGGCGACGAGGTGGAGAAGATCACCGAGTTCGACCCGCTCACCGGCGAGAAGACCGGCACGCTCGACCAGATCAAGGTCTACCCGAACAGCCACTACGTCACCCCGCGTCCGACGCTGCAGGCGGCGGTCGAGCGCATCAAGGTCGAGCTCGCGGAGCGGCTCGAGGAGTTCCGCGCCCAGGGCAAGCTCTTGGAGGCCGAACGGCTCGAGCAGCGGACCAACGCCGATCTCGAGATGATGGTGACGACGGGCAGTTGCCCCGGCATCGAGAACTATTCGCGTTATCTCTCGGGCCGCCAGCCCGGCGAGCCGCCGCCCACACTGTTCGAGTACATTCCCGAAAACGCGCTGCTGATCGTCGACGAGAGCCACGTCTCGGTGCCGCAGGTGGGCGGCATGTACAAGGGCGACTACGCCCGCAAGGCGACGCTCGCCGAGTTCGGCTTCCGCTTGCCGTCCTGCATGGACAACCGGCCGTTGAAGTTCGAGGAGTGGGATCGGATGCGCCCGCAGAGCGTCTTCGTCTCGGCGACGCCGGGCCCGTGGGAGATGGAGCGCACCGGCGGCGCCTTCGTCGAGCAGGTGATCCGGCCGACGGGCCTGGTCGACCCCCAATGCGAGGTGCGGCCCGTCGAGCATCAGGTCGACGACCTCCTCGCCGAGGCCAAGCGCTGCGCCGAGCGCGGCCTGCGCGTGTTGGTGACGACGCTCACCAAGCGCATGGCCGAGGACCTCACCGAGTACCTGCACGAGCAGGCGGTGAAGGTCCGCTACATGCACTCCGACATCGACACCCTCGAGCGCATCGAGATCGTCCGCGACCTGCGCCTCGGCAAGTTCGACGTGCTGGTGGGCATCAACCTCTTGCGCGAGGGCCTCGACATCCCGGAATGCGGGCTCGTCGCCATTCTCGACGCCGACAAGGAGGGCTATCTGCGCTCGGAGACCTCGCTCGTGCAGACCATCGGCCGGGCGGCGCGCAACGTCGAGGGCAAGGTCATCCTCTACGCCGACCAGATGACGCGGTCCTTGCGGGCGGCGATCGACGAGACCGAGCGCCGCCGCCAAAAGCAGCTCGCCTACAACGCCGAGCACGGCATCACCCCGCAGTCGATCAAGAGCCGCATCGGCGACATCCTCGCGAGCGTCGCGGAGAGCGACTACGTCACCGTCGACGTCGGCGCCCCGGCGACGCTCGAGGGCATGGATCGCCAAGCCTATATCGGCCGGCTCGAGCACCAGATGAAGGAGGCGGCGGCCAACCTCGAGTTCGAGGAGGCGGCGCGCCTCAGGGACGAGATCAAGAAGCTGGAAGCGAGCGAGCTCGGCCTCGACCAGCCGGGCATGCCGGCCCGCTCGAAGGACGACTACAAGCCCCAAAAGCGCCAGCCCGACCGCCGGCCCAGGACGAGCCGGGGCAAGGCCGCGGGCAAAGGCAAGCGCCGCTGAACGCGGTCCGAGCCTCGTGTCTTGGAACTGTCACGCAACCCGGTTAACTGACGGCGGCGTTCGCCCAACGGGAGGAGCCGGGATGATGCAGAGGCGCTTGCTGGCGACGGTGGCGGCCGTCGCGCTCACGGGTGCGGCCACGGGCGCCGCGGCGCAGACCGAGGTGGTGTGGTGGCACGCCATGGGCGGTGAGCTGGGCGAAAAGGTTCAAGAGATCGCCGACGGCTTCAACGCCGGCCAGGACGACTACGTCGTCGTGCCCGAATACAAGGGCGACTACACCGAGACCATGACCGCCGCCATCGCCGCCTTCCGCGCCGGCCGACAGCCCCACATCGTCCAGGTCTTCGAGGTCGGCACCGCCACGATGATGGCCGCCGAGGGCGCGATCTACCCGGTCCACCAGCTGATGGCGGACGCCGGTGAGCCCTTCGACCCGGAGGACTACCTCGCGGCCGTGGTCGGCTACTACACGACAACGGACGGCCGGATGCTGTCGATGCCGTTCAACAGCTCGACGCCGGTTCTCTACTACAACAAGGACCAGTTCGAGGAGGCCGGGCTCGATCCGGACTCGCCGCCCGAGACCTGGGACGAGATGAGCGCGGCGATCGACGCCCTGCAGGAATCGGGCGTCGAATGCGGCCTGACCACCGGCTGGCAGAGCTGGGTGCATCTCGAGAACTTCTCGGCTTGGCACGACGTCCCGCTCGGCACGCTCGAGAACGGCTTCGGCGGGCTCGCCACCGAACTGGTCTTCGACGAGACCGCCGCCGTGGATCACATCGCGATGCTCGCCGAGTGGCAGGAGAGCAAGAAGTTCGACTATGGCGGGCGCCGCTCCGACGCGCTGCCCAAGTTCTATTCCGGCGAATGCGCCTTCTACACCGGCAGCTCGGCCTCCTACGCCGGCGTGCGCGCCAACGTCGACTTCGATTTCGGCCTCGGGATGCTGCCCTATCACGCCGACATCGAGGGCGCGCCGCAGAACTCGATCATCGGCGGGGCCACGCTGTGGCCGCTGGCCGGCCACGACGAGGGTGACTACGCCGGTGTCGCCGAGTTCTTCACCCATCTGTCGTCGCCCGAGGTGCAGGCGGAGTGGCACCAGAGCACCGGCTACCTGCCGATCACCTACGCCGCCTACGAACTCAGCCAGAGCCAGGGCTTTTATGAGGAGAACCCGGGCACCGACACCTCGATCCGACAGATGACGCTGAACGAGCCGACGGCCAACTCGAAGGGCCTGCGCTTCGGCAACTTCGTGCAGATCCGCGACATCATCAACGAAGAGCTCGAGGCGGTCTGGGCCGGCGACAAGTCGGCCGACGCGGCGCTCGACGCCGCCGTCAACCGCGGCAACGAGCTGCTGCGGCAGTTCGAAGCCGACAACTCCTGAGCGACGCGGCATGAGGCCGGGGCCCGCGGGCCCCGGCCGTGCGTTCGATGCACAAACGCGTCCTCTTCCGGCACCGCTTGTTGCCCTATCTGCTGGTCGCGCCGCAGATCGCGATCACGCTCGTCTTCTTCATCTGGCCGGCGTCGCAGGCGCTCTACACCTCGCTGTTGCGCGAGGATGCCTTCGGCCTGCGCGTGGAGTTCGTCGGGCTGGCCAACTTCCGTCGCCTCTTCAACGACCCGCTCTATCTCGACAGCTTTTTGACCACGGTCGCCTTCAGCGCCACGGTGACGGCGGCGATCCTGGTCTTCGGTCTCCTGCTCGCGGCGATGGCCGATCGCATCATCAAGGGCGTCACCGCCTACCGGACGTTGTTGATCTGGCCCTATGCGGTGGCACCGGCGGTCGCGGGCGTGCTCTGGCTGTTCATGTTCCACCCGACGGTGGGGATGGTGGCCTACACGCTGCACGCCTTCGGCCTCGACTGGAACCACAACCTCTCCGGCACCCACGCCTTCATCCTCATCGTCGTCGCCAGCGTCTGGAAGCAGATCTCCTATGCCTTTCTCTTCTTCCTCGCAGCGATGCAGTCGATCCCGAAGAGCCTGATCGAGGCGGCGGCGATCGACGGGGCGGGGCCGTGGAAGCGGTTCGCCACGATCGTCTTTCCGTTGATCGCGCCGACCAGCTTCTTTTTGTTGGTGGTGACGCTGGTCTACAGCTTCTTCGAGACCTTCCCGATCGTCGACGCGATCACCCAGGGCGGGCCGGGGCAGGCGACGACCCTTCTGGTCTACAAGGTCTACCGCGACGGTTTCGTCTCGCTCGACCTCGGCTCGAGCGCGGCGCAGAGCGTGATCCTCATGGTCATCGTCATCGCGCTGACGGTCGTGCAGTTCCGCTATGTCGAGCAGAGGGTGCAGTACCAGTGATCGAGAAGGCCCGCGGCCTCGACCTGCTCGCCCACGCGATCGTGCTGATGGGGATCGCGGTCGTGGCCTTCCCGTTGTGGCTCACCTTCGTCGCCTCGACGCACGAGGCCGGGGCGCTGTTCCGCGCACCGGTGCCGGTCTGGCCCGGCGATCGGTTGCTCGCCAACTATCACGCGGTGCTGGTGGAGGGCGTGGAGGGCACCGGCGGCGCGCCCATCGGGCGCATGCTCGTGAACTCGCTGGTGATGGCGCTCGCCATCGCGCTCGGCAAGATCGCGATCTCGCTGTTGTCGGCCTTCGCCATCGTCTATTTCCGTTTCCCGCTGCGCATGCTCTGCTTTTGGACGATCTTCCTCACCCTCATGCTGCCGGTGGAGGTGCGGATCGTGCCGACCTATCAGGTCGCGGCCGATCTCGAGCTGCTCAACAGCTATACCGGCCTCGTCCTGCCGCTGATCGCCTCGGCCACCGCCACCTTCCTCTTCCGCCAGTTCTTCTTGACCGTACCCGACGAGTTGACCGAGGCGGCGCGGATCGACGGCGCCGGGCCCTTGAAATTTTTCAAGGACATTCTATTGCCGCTGTCGAAGGTGAATATCGCCGCACTCTTCGTCATCCTCTTCATCTACGGCTGGAACCAGTATCTGTGGCCGCTTTTGATCACCACCGGCGAGCAGATGACGACCATCGTGATGGGTATCAAGCGGATGGCCGACGTCGCCGATTCGACCCCGGTCTGGCACGAGGTGATGGCGGTGGCGACGCTGGCCCTGCTGCCGCCCGTGGTCGTCGTCGTCGTCATGCAGCGCTGGTTCATCAAGGGCCTCATCGAGACGGAGAAGTGACATGGCCGACGTCGAGATCGCGAAGGTCGAAAAGCGCTTCGGTCCGGTCGAGGTCCTCAAGGGCGTCGACGTCGAGATCGCCCACGGCGAGATGCTGGTGATCCTGGGCGCGTCCGGCTGCGGCAAGACGACGCTGCTGCGCCTCATCGCCGGGCTCGAGACGGTGACGAGCGGCGAGATCCGGATCGGCGGTCGTCTGGTCAACGACGTCGAGCCGAAGGACCGCGACATCGCGATGGTCTTTCAGAACTACGCCCTCTACCCGCACATGAAAGTCTACGACAACATGGCCTACGGCCTGCGCAATCGCGGCATGGCCAAGGAAGAGATCGACCGGCGGGTGCAGGAAAGTGCGCGGATCCTCGGGCTCGCGGACTTCCTCGACCGCAAGCCGCGCCAGCTCTCGGGCGGGCAGCGCCAGCGGGTGGCGATGGGCCGCGCCATCGTCCGCGAGCCGGCGGTCTTTCTCTTCGACGAGCCGCTCTCCAACCTGGACGCCGCGCTCAGGGGCCAGATGCGTGTCGAGATCCGCCAGCTGCAAAAGCGGCTGGACACCACCGGCGTCTTCGTCACCCACGACCAGGTGGAAGCGATGACGCTCGCCGACCGCATCCTGCTCATGAACCAAGGCAAGGTGGAGCAGATCGGCGCGCCGATGGAGCTCTACCGCCGCCCGCGCACGACCTATGTGGCCTCCTTCATCGGCGCGCCGTCGATGAACCTCGTCGAGGGCCGGCTCGACGAGGCGGGCGCGCACTTCGCCGGCGCCGGTCTCGCGCTCACCTTGCCCGAGCCGCACCCGGCGCTGGGCGGCCGCCCGGTCACCCTGGGCATCCGCCCGGAGGACCTGCATCCGGCCGAGCCTGGCCCTGCCGGTGCCGTGAACCTGCCGGTGATGCTGGTCGAGCGGCTCGGCGCCGATCAGGTCGTCTTCAGCCGGCTGGAGGGCCACGGCGACTTCCTCGTCCGCCTACCGGGCTCGACGCCGGTGGACGAGGGCACGACCCTCACCGTGGCGGCCGATCCGGACGCCATCCACCTCTTCGATCCCACGAGCGGGGTGCGGCTGGAGCACGCGCAAGCGCGGGCGGCGGCGTGAGCGTCGGCGCGTTCAAGCGAAGCGCAGCACCATCGCGATCCGCCGGTCGGGATCGAGGCCGAGCGCGATCTCGCGCGCGAGGGTGGCGCGCAGCGGCGCCGGCGGATCGGTCGTGCAGGCGGTGAAGCCGAGCGTCTCGTAGAAGCGCCGGTTGAAGGGGACGAGGCGATCCGCCGTCAGCATCGCCCCCCACAGCGCCGCGCGCCGCGCCGCGGCGAGGGCGTGCGCCATCAGCGCCCGGCCGACGCCGCCGCCCTGACGGCGCCGTTCGACGTCGATCTCGGTGATCAGGAGCCCGCCGTCGCGTTCCTCGCCGGCGAGAAAGCCGAGGGGCCGATCCTCCCCGTCGACCGCGACGACGAGCCAGCCGGCCGCGAGCGACCGGGCGAGGGCCGCGTGCGACATCGTGGGATAGGCCGCCGGCAGCGGCACGGCCGCCTCGATCAGCGCCGCCTCCGCGTCGTTCTCGACGGCGATCAGGCGGTCGAACTCGTCGACGCGGGCGGGGCGCAGCCGCGGGGCGGCGTGATCGGGCGGCGGCATCGTCGCGGTTCTCGCCTCCGGTGCTCGCGCGCGGCGCGCGGAATGGGCTAACACGGTGACCGCCTTCGATCATGGAGAAGCCCGTGCGTACCACCGACGAGATGCTGGCCGACCTTCGAGTGTGGGTCGAGCACGAGACGCCGACCGTTGATGCCGCCCGGGTGAGCGCGCTCGCCCGCCACATCGACGGCCAGTTCCAGGCGCTGGGTGCGGCCACGCGCCGGATCGAGGGACGCCGTGGCCATGGCGACCACCTGCTCGCGGAGAGTGCCTGGGGCGGCGACCGCGCGCCGGTGCTGATCCTCTGTCACATCGACACCGTCCATCCCGTCGGCACGCTCGCCCAGAACCCGTTCCGCGTCGAGGGCGATAAGGCGTACGGTCCCGGTATCTACGACATGAAGGGTGGGGCCTATCTGGCCTACCGCGTCTTCGCGGGGATCGCCGCCGGCGACACCGCCGGTCTCCGGCCGCTGCAGGTGCTCTACACCGCCGATGAGGAGCTGGGCTCGCCCACCTCGCGGGAGCTGATCACCGAGCTCGGCCGCGCGGCCCATGCCGTCCTCGTCGTCGAGCCCGCGCGCGAAGGCGGCAAGATCGTAACCTCCCGACGCGGCGTCGCCCGCTACGTCGTCCGCTTCACCGGCCGGCCGGCCCATTCGGGCTCCAAGCACGCCGAGGGTCGCAGCGCCATCAAGGAGATGGCGCGGCAGATCGTCGACTGGGAAGGCATGACCGACTACGCGCGCAACCTCTCGCTCAACGTGGGCATCGTCGAGGGCGGCACCGCCTTCAACGTCGTGCCCGAGCACGCGACGGCCTCGGTCGACATTCGCGTGCCGACGCCGGCGCTCGCCGAGGAGGCGGTGGCGCGCTTCGAGGCCAGCCGCACCTACGACGGCGATGTCGCGATGACGATGGAGGGCGGGCTCAACCGGCCGCCCTTCGCGCCGAACGCCCTGACCGAGGGGCTCTTCGCCCGGGCCGCGCCGCTCGCGCGGGCGCACGGCTTCACGCTCGAAGGCATCGCCACCGGCGGCGGCAGCGACGGCAACTTCACCTGGGACCGCACGCCCACGCTCGACGGCCTCGGGGTCGACGGCGACGGCGCCCACACCAAGTGGGAGCACATCCGCGTGAGCTCGCTCACCGAGCGCGGCGGCTTCTTGCGGGACCTCACGCTCGCGCTCTTGGCCGACGCCTGATCGAAGGGGGCCGGCCGCGCGGGCAGCCACGGAGCGCGGCCATGCTGGCCTGGTTCGAGCGCCTGACCGAACCGTACCGCACCGGACCCGAGGGCGCGCCACCGAACCGCCTCTGGCCCTTCTATCTCCACTACGCGGGCCAGATCCGCTGGCTGATCGTGGCGACGCTGGCGGTGGGGCTCGCGGCCGCCATCGTCGAGGTGGCGCTGTTCGCCTTCCTCGGCCGGCTCGTCGACATGGTCCGCGCGGCGGAGACGCCGTCGAGCTTCTTCGCCGACCACGCCGCAACGCTGCTCGGGATGGGGTTCGTGGCGCTGGTGGCGCGGCCGGTTCTCCTCGGCCTGCACGCGCTGTTGATCAACCAGGGGGTCACGGCCGGCTTCACCAACCTGGTGCGCTGGCAGACCCACCGCTGGGTGCTGCGCCAGAACCTGGGCTTCTTCCAGAACGACTTCGCCGGGCGCATCGCCAACAAGATCATGCAGACGGGCCCGTCGCTGCGCGAGAGCGTCATCCAGGTGGTCGACGCCCTCTGGTTCGTCTCGATCTACACGCTGAGCGCGCTCGCGCTCTTCTGGGATGTCGACGCGAGGTTGATGGCGCCGCTGATTTTGTGGATCGCCGGCTTCGTCGCCGCGATCGCCTATTTCGTGCCGCGGGTGGGGCGTCGGGCGGCGGTGATGTCGGAGGCACGCTCGACGCTCGCCGGCCGCATCGTCGACAGCTACACCAACATGGCGACGGTCAAGCTCTTCGCCCACACCGACCGCGAGGAGGATCAGGCCAAGCGCGCCTTCGACGACCACACCGCCACCTTCAACGCCCAGCTCCGCGTCATCACCTTCATGGAGGTGACGATCTGGGCGCTCAACGGCACGCTGATCACCGCCACCGCCGCGCTCGCCCTCTGGCTCTGGTCGCAAGGCCTCGTCACCGTCGGGGCCATCGCGCTCGCCGTCGGCCTCGTCATCCGCCTCGTCGACATGAGCGGCTGGATCATGTGGGTGCTGACCTCGATCTTCGAGAACATCGGCACCGTCCAGGAGGGCATGGAGACGATCGCGCGGCCCCACGGCGTGGTCGACCGGCCGAACGCGCCGGCGCTGCAGGTGCCGCGCGGCGAGATCGCTTACGAGAACGTGAGCTTTCACTACGGCAAGGGCCGGGGCGTCATCGACGACCTCTCGCTCACCATCGGCGCGGGCGAGAAGGTGGGCCTCGTCGGCCGCTCGGGTGCCGGCAAGTCGACGCTCGTGAACCTGCTGTTGCGCTTCTACGACCTCGAGGGCGGGCGCATCCGCATCGACGGCCAGGACATCGCCGAGGTGAGCCAGGAGAGCCTGCGCGCGCGCATCGGCATGGTGACCCAGGACACCTCGCTGCTGCACCGCTCGATCCGCGACAACATCCTCTACGGCGATCCCACTTCCGGCGAGTCGGCCGCGTGGGCGGCGGCGCGCCGGGCCCAGGCCGACGGCTTCATCCCCGAGCTCGAGGACGCGCGCGGCCGGCGCGGCATGGACGCCCATGTCGGCGAGCGCGGCGTCAAGCTCTCGGGCGGCCAGCGCCAACGCATCGCCATCGCCCGGGTGCTCTTGAAGGACGCGCCGATCCTGATCCTCGACGAGGCCACCTCGGCGCTCGACAGTGAGATCGAGCAGGCGATCCAGGAGCAGCTCGCCAACCTCATGGCCGGCAAGACGGTCATCGCCATCGCGCACCGGCTCTCCACCATCGCGGCGATGGACCGGCTGATCGTCATGGACGCGGGCCGCATCGTCGAGGCGGGCGGTCACGCCGAGCTGGTCGCCCGCGGCGGGCTCTACGCCCAGCTCTGGCGGCGGCAGTCGGGCGGCTTCCTCGCCCCCGACGCGGCGGCGGGGTAGACGGTGGCGACGCTCGAGATCGGCGGGCTCACCGTGCGCGACCGGGTGGGGGTGCCCGCTGTCGTGGAAGCCCTCGTGGGCGAGCTTTTGGCCCTGCCGGGCGCCGATCCGGCGCTGTTCGCGCGGATCACGCTGAGCCCCAAGCGCGTCGGCATCGTCCACGGCAAGTGCCGCTATCCCCGTCCTGCCAACGGCAAGGGCCCCGGCCGCGAGCTGGCGCGCCAGGGCTACGTCCTGACCGCCGCGGTGCGCACCGACCCCGAGGCCTATCCCTGCGGCCTCGCCCATTGGGGTGCGATCCGCGCGCCCAGGACCAAGCAGGGCTGGCGCAGCGGGCCGGTGGTCTACGCGTTCCGCGCGATGGCCCCGGCCGCCGGCTTCGTGCTGGCGCACGAGCTCGCCCACGTCGCGCTGCGGCAGAAATGGGTCGCCGTGAAGAACACCGAGGCGGTGACCAACGCGCTGGCGCTGCACTGGTGCGCCCGCGCCGGCCTCCATGTCGAGGTCCGCGCCACCCGCTGCCGCGACCGACTGGTCCCGCCGGGCGAGGTGCTGGGCCTCGAGCGCCCGCGCCAGCTGTGGTTGTGGTAGCGTGATCGGGCCGGGCGCGGCGTCGACCGGCATGCTCGCCGTCGACCTGGCCCGTGCCGCCGGCGCACGGGTGCACCGCGGCCGGCACGCCGGCGGTGCCGAGGTCACCGACGTCCACCGCGAGCCGAGCACGCTCAGCCGCCGCCGATGCGGCGGGTCAGCGGGGGCGCTACTCCGGGCGCTGGGGACCGCTCATCGCGACGACGCGGACGTCGCCGTCGCTCTTCTCGAGGGTGAAGCGGCGCTCGTCGATGCCGCGGCAGCCGCCGGCGCCGACACCCGAACCGAAGCCGTCATCGTCGAGACGGCTCTCGTCGAGCCAGCTGTAGCGGATCGACGCGACGATCGTCTCGTCGGTTTCCTCGAGGATGCGAGCGCGCAGGATCGCGTCCATGCGGGCGCCGGGGCAGGTGGCGTTACGCTCCCAAGCCCGGTCATCGTAGAAGTGGCGCAGGTCGTTGCCGAGCCCCTCGTAGCCCAGCACGTTGCCGAAGCCGACGCCCGGGCTCACATGGGCGCAAGCCGACGCGCTGAAGAGCAGGAGCAACATCAGACCCGCGAACCGCCGCGTCATCGCCACCTTCCGCCGCGCGCACCTACCAGGCGTCGCCGTCGAGCGACGGAGGGCGTTACCGCGGAGCGCAAGAATGGTCGGAGTGGCGTGATTCGAACACGCGACCCCCGCCTCCCGAAGACGGTGCTCTACCAGGCTGAGCTACACTCCGACAGGGCGCCGGCCGGCTTCACCGTCGACGCCGCGCTCCGCTTAGTAGGCGCGTTCAATGCAGAAATCAACCAGGTCCAGCATCGCTTCGCGCTCGACGGAGGGGGCGAAGCGCTCGAGCGCGCGCCGCGCCGCCGCGCCCCGCTCCTCGGCGCGGCGGATGGTCGTCCGGATGGCGTCGTGGCGGCGCAGGATCGCGAGCGCGTGCTCGAGATCGCCGTCGCGCTGCTCGCCCCGGTCGATCACCCGCTCCCAAAAGCCGCGCTCTTCGGCGTCGCCGGCGGCGTACGCCAAGACCACCGGCAGCGTCACCTTGCCGTCGGCGAAGTCGTCGCCGACCGTCTTGCCGAAGGCGGCCTCCTCGGCGCTGTAGTCGAGCGCGTCGTCGATCAGCTGAAACGCCACCCCCAAATCGCGCCCGTAGCTCGCGAGCGCCCGGGCGTCGGCCGCGGGCCGGCCGGCGACGACGGCGCCGATTTCCGCCGCCGCCTCGAACAGCTTCGCGGTCTTGGCCTCGATCATGGCGAAGTAGGCGCTCTCGTCGGTGGTGCTGTCGTTGGCGGTCATGAGCTGCATGACCTCGCCCTCGGAGATCAACGCCGAGGCGTTGGAGAGGATGCGCAGCACGTCCAGGCTGCCGTCCGCCACCATCAGCTGAAAGGCGCGGCTGAAGAGGAAGTCGCCGACCAGCACCGGCGCCTTGTTGCCCCAAAGCGCGTTGGCGGTCTCCTTGCCGCGGCGCAGATCGCTGGCGTCGACGACGTCGTCGTGCAACAGCGTCGCGGTATGGATGAACTCGACACAGGCGGCGAGGTTGACGTGGCGCTCGCCCGCGTAGCCGCACATCCGCCCCGAGATCAGCGTCAGCATCGGCCGCACCCGCTTGCCGCCGGCGCCGACCAGATGGCGCGCGAGCTGGGGGATGAGCTCCACCGGGCTTTCCATCTCCCGCAGGATGACGGCGTTGACGCGGCCGAGCTCATCGCGCACGAGCGCCTGCATGCGTTCGAGGCGGTCTCGTGACGGCGTGGCGTCGATGCGCGTCGCGGGGTCTGCGTTCACAACCTGGGGTCCTTTGACGGCGAGCGATGCACGCTAGCTACCATGAGGATTCGACGGCTGGCAAACCACGGTGAGCGGCGATGCACCGCACCCTGACCTGATGATCGAACTCTTGCGCACCAACGACCTCGTCCACCTCTCCTGGGCGTCGGCGGTTCTCAGGTCGCACGGCATCGAGCCCTTGGTGCTCGACCAGCACGCCGCCGCGGTCGAGGGCAGCATCGGCGCCATCCCGCGCCGGCTCATGGTCCTCGCCGAGGACGCGTCGCGCGCCCGTTGGATCCTCGAGACCGAGAGCCGGCGCGCGGACGATGCCTTCGAATGACCGCGACCGCGGCGTCTGGACGACGGACCGGCTCCTCGGTGGCCGGCTGGTCGTGCGCCAGCCGGCGCGGGGCTATCGCATCGCGATCGATACCGTGCTGCTCGCCGCCGCCGTGCCGGCGCGCCCGGGCCGGCGGCTCGTCGAGCTCGGCGCCGGGGTCGGCGGGGCGGCCTTGGCGGTGGCGGCGCGGGTGCCGGGCGCGGCGGTGCTGGCGCTCGAGCGCGATGTCGTCCTCGCCCGAGCCCTCGCCGCCAACGCCCGTGCCAACGGCCTCGCCGAGCGGGTCCACGCGGTCGTCGCCGACGCCGCGGCGCCGCCGGTGGCGGCGGGCGGGGCGGACGTTCTGTTCACCAACCCGCCCTATGCCGCCGCCAACGCGGGCAGCGCGCCGGCGACCGCGCTCG
>JBKHCM010000089.1:0-13864 GCA_046541805.1 Alphaproteobacteria bacterium | reverse complement strand
ACGAACTTCGGCTCGAACACCCGGATGCAGCCGAAGTCGAGGAGGTTGATCTCGTAGTCGTCGCGGATCGTGTAGTTGCCGAGATGCGGGTCGCCGTGGATGACGCCGTATTCGTAGAAGGGGACGTACCACGCCCGGAACATCTTCTTGGCGACGCTGCGCCGGGTCTCGAGATCGGCCTCGGCCATCGCGGTCAGCTTGACGCCGGTGACCCACTCCATGGTCAAGAGGCGGCCGGTGGAGAGCTCGGCGATGACCTCAGGCACGTGGACGTGCGGCTCGTCCTTGAGCATGTGCCGGTAGAGTGCCGCGTTCTTGGCCTCGCGCGCGTAGTCCAGCTCCTCGCGCAACCGCACCGAGATCTCCTTGTAGATCTCGGAGGTGTCGATGGCGTTGTCGTAGCGGCGGTAGATGTCGAGGATGATCTTGAGCTGCGAGAGGTCGGCCTCGACCGAGGAGGCGATGCCCGGATATTGCAGCTTGCAGGCGACGTCGCGGCCGTCGTGGAGCTTGGCCTTGTGGACCTGGCCGAGCGAGGCGGCGTGGGCGGCCTCGAGGGAGAACTCGGCGTAGCGCCGCCGCCAGTCCCGGCCGAGCTCGGATTCCATCCGCCGCCGGACGAAGGGCTTGCCCATCGGCGGCGCCTCGGACTGGAGCTGGGCGAGCTCGGCGGCGTAGTCCGCGGGCAGCGCGTCGGGGATGGTGGACAGCATTTGCGCCACCTTCATCAGCGGGCCCTTGAGCCCGCCGAGGGCGGTCCTGAGCTCCTCGGCGTATTTGGTGTCGTCGATCTCCCAGCCGAAGACGCGCTTGCCGGCGTAGCGTGCGGCGATGCCGCTCATCGCCTGGCCGACCTGGGCGTAGCGGCGGACGCGACCGCCGAAGGTGTTTTCGGAGCGGGTGTCGCTCAAGCGGGAAGCTCCTCTTCCAGGTCGTCGATCATGCCGGCGATCACGTCGAGCCCGCGGGTCCAAAAGGCCGGGTCACGGGCGTCCAGGCCGAAGGGGGCGAGGAGCTCGTCGTGGCGCCGTGTGCCGCCGGCGCGCAGGAGGTCCAGATATTTGGCCTCGAAGCCCGCCGGCTCCTGCTCGTACACGCTCACCAAGGCATTCACGAGACAGTCGCCGAAGGCGTAGGCGTACACGTAGAACGGCACGTGGACGAAGTGGGGGATGTAGGACCAAAAGACCTTGTAGTCATCGGCGAAGTCGAAGGCCGGTCCCAGGCTCTCGGTCTGCACGGCCATCCACAACCCGGCGAGGTCGTCGGCGGTGAGCTCCTGCTCGCGGCGGGCGTCGTGGACGCGGCGCTCGAACTCGCAGAAGGCGATCTGGCGCACGACGGTGTTGAGCGCGTCCTCGATCTTGCCGGCGAGCAGCACGCGGCGGCGCTTGGGGTCGGTGGTCCCCGCCAACAGGCGCCGGAAGGTCAGTTGCTCGCCGAAGACGGACGCGGTCTCGGCGAGCGTCAGCGGCGTCGAGGCCATCAAGGGGCCCTGCTCGGCGGCGAGCACTTGATGCACGCCGTGGCCCAGCTCGTGGGCGAGGGTCATGACGTCCCGCGCTCGGCCCTGGTAGTTCATCAAGACGTAGGGATGCGCGCTCGGCACGGTCGGATGGCAGAAGGCACCCGAGTCCTTGCCGGTGCGGAGCTCGGCGTCGATCCAGTTCCGGGCGAAGAAGGTCTGGAGGATGTCCGCGAGCTTGGGCGAGAAGTCGCGGTAGCTGTCGAGCACCAGCACCTTGGCGTCGTCCCAGGCGATGCGGCGGTCGTCGTCCTCGGGGAGCGGGGCGTTGCGGTCGAAATAGGCGAGCCGGTCGAGGCCGAGCCAGCGCGCCTTCATCTGGTAGTAGCGGTGCGAGAGGCGCGGATACGCCTCGCGCACGGCGGCGATCAGGGCGTCGACGACCTCGTCCTCGACGTGGTTGGCGAGGTTGCGCGCCGAGATCGGCCGCGCGAAGCCGCGCCAGCGGTCCTCGATCTGCTTGTCCTTGGCGAGCGTGTTGGTGATCCGCGTAAACAGGCGGATGCGGGCGGAGAGCGTCGTGGCGATGGCGTGGCCGGCGTCCTTGCGGACGTCGCGGTCGTGGTCCTGCAGCTTGTCGAAGATCTGCGCGCTCGCCAGCTCCTCGCCGCGGAAGGAAAAGCGCAGCTCCGCCATCGTCTCGTCGAAGAGGCGCACCCAGGCGCTGCGGCCGGCGACGGCCTTCTCGTGCAGCGTTTCCTCGATGGCGTCGTCGAGCTGGTGCGGGCGAAAGGCGCGCAGGTCGCGCAGCCAGGGACGGTAGGGCTTGAGCGGCGGCGAGCCCGCGATCTTGGCCTCGAGATCGGCGTCGTCGATCCGGTTGAGCTCGAGGCTCACGAACAACAGCGGCGTGGTGATCGCGTTGATACGCTCCTGCACGCCCTGGTAGAAGCGCCCCAGCTCGGCGTCGTCACGCTGAGCGGCGAAGCGCAGCCCGGCATAGCTCGCCACCCGGCCGAGCTGGTCGGACAACCGCTCGTAGCGCTGGATCATCTGGGCGAGCGCGTCGCCGTCGAGATCTTTGACCTTGCCCTTGTAGGTCGCGGCGAGGTCGGCGGCTTCCCTCTCGGCCCGATCGAGATCGATGCCGAGGGCTGGATCGTCCAGCCCGGTGTAGAGGTCGCGCAGATCCCAGGTCGGTGCCGGTTCGCTGCGGGCGGGTTCGGCCATAGCGCTCTCCTGGTGGCTAACCGCCATATAAGCTGGCACGCCGTCGGTTCCAGGCGCGGCGCCGGGAGGCTGGAAAGCGGCCGACGCAACCCCTACATCAGTCGAAACGTCGCGCATCGGTGCCTGGGGAGAGCGCCTTGCAACTCGCGTCCAACCTCGTCGACGCCTTCCACGCCTCGGCCACGGCGCATGGCGAGAAACCCTTTCTTTGGCGCAAGGAGGCGGGCCGCTATCGCCCCGTGCGCTGGCGCGAGGTCGCCGCCGACGTGACCCGGCTGGCACGGGCGCTTCGCGACATGCGCGTCGAGCCGGGCGATCGCGTGGTCATCTGCGCCGAGAATCGCCCGGAATGGTTCATCGCCGATCTGGCGGCGCTGACCGTGGGCGCGGTCGCGGTGCCCGCCTACACCACCCACACCCGGCGCGATCACCGCTTCACCATCGAGCACAGCGGAGCCCGCGCGGTCGTGTTCTCCGGCCGCAACGTCGCCCGCCAGCTGCTGCCCGCGATCCGCGAGCTCGGCACGATCGACGTCATGATCGCGATCGAGATGCCCGAGGGCGTCAACACCGCCGATCTGCCGCTCTTGTCCTGGCAGGAGGCGCTCGCCCGCGGCGACGGCGCCGCCGACGCGCCGTTCGCCTCGCCGGACCCCGACGACCTCGCCTGCATCATCTACACCTCCGGCAGCGCCGGCACGCCCAAGGGCGTGATGCTGAGCCACAAGAACGTCCTGGCCAACGTCCACGGCGCGCTCGACCTGCTCGAGGAGCTGGGCGTCGCCGAGGACGAGGTCTTCTTGTCGTTCCTGCCGCTGTCGCACTCCTACGAGCATACCGCGGGCCAGTTCCTGCCGATGGTGATCGGCGCCCAGATCTATTACGCCGAAGGGGTCGACACGCTGAGCAACAACCTGATCGAGGCCCGCCCGACGCTGTTGACCTGCGTGCCGCGGCTTTACGAGGTCATGCGCGCGCGCATCCTCAAAGGCGTCGAGCGTGCCGGTGGGACCAAGGCCTGGCTGTTCGCCAAGGCCGTGGAGCTGGGCACCAAGCGCTACGAGGGGCGGTCGTTGGCGCTGGTGGAGCACCTGCTCGACCCGCTGCTCGAGCGCCTCGTGCGCAAGAAGGTCAACCAGCGCTTCGGCGGACGCTTGAAGGCGATGGTCTCCGGCGGCGCGCCCTTGAACTACGACGTCGGCGTCTTCTTCGCCGCCCTCGGGCTGCCGATCTATCAGGGCTACGGCCAGACCGAGGCGGCGCCGGTCATCACCGCCAACCGGCCGAAGCGGCACAAGCTCGCCAGCGTCGGCCTGCCCCTCGACGAGGTCGAGGTGAAGATCGCCGACGACGGCGAGATCCTCGTGCGCGGCCCGCTCGTCATGCGGGGGTATTGGAAGGATCCCGAGACCACCGCCGCGACCCTCGCCGACGGTTGGCTGCACACCGGCGACGTCGGCCGCCGCGACGCCGAGGGCTTCCTCTACATCACCGGTCGCAAAAAGGAGATGATCGTCAATTCGGGCGGCGACAACATCTCGCCGCAGCGGGTGGAGGGCGTCATCGCGCTCGAGCCGGAGGTGGGCCAGATCCTCGTCTACGGCGACCGCCGGCCGCATCTGGTGGCCTTGGTCGTCCCGGACGAGGACTTTCTGCAGGAGTTCGCGCAGCGCGAAGGCCTCGAGACGCGCGACCGGGTCGAGATCGCCCGCCACGAGGGCGTGCACAAGGCGGTCGCCCAGGCCATCCGCCGTGCCAACGAGCACCTCTCGGTGATCGAGCGGGTGCGCAAGTTCGAGATCATGCCGGAGCCGTTCACCATCGAGAACGGCATGCTGACGCCGACCCTGAAGCCGCGCCGGCCGATCATCATCGAGCGCTTCAAAGCGAAGCTCGAGGGCCTTTACGAAGGCGCGCGCGCGGCGTGAACCCGTGGGCGGCGCCCGCGCCGCCGCCGGGCGAGTGCGGGGCTTGGCCCTGGTCGGGGATGGCGCCGGCCGCGGCCGCTCCGGCTCGGCGCTGCCGGTGCGGGTGATCGACGGCGACGCCGTCATCGCCGTGCAGTCCGCCGCGGGCGGCACCGCCGGCGGCGGCGATGCTGGACAGGCGCGGACGAGGGGCCTAAGCAGCCGGCGCGCCGGCGACGCCGCCGACGCACCACGGGAGCGCCATGGCCGACCGGGTCAACATCGTCTGCATGAAGTGGGGGACCCTCTACGGCCCGCACTACGTCAACCGGCTGCGGGCGATGGTGGCGCGCCATCTGAGCCGGCCGCACCGCTTCGTCTGCTTCACCGACGACGCCCGCGGCCTCGATGCCGAGGTCGAGACCTTCGCTCTGCCGCCGATCCGCCTCGACCCGCGCTGGTCCATGCTCGGCTGGCGCAAGCTCGCCTTGTTCAATCCCGAACTCGCCGACCTTGCCGGCACCACGCTGTTCTTGGACCTCGACATCGTCATCGTCGGCGGCCTCGATCCCTTCTTCGCCGTCGAGCCCGGCCGGTTCTGCATCATCCACAACTGGACCCGCCCCGACCAGCGCGTCGGCAACTCGTCGGTCTATCGCTTCGAGGTGGGGGCGGACAGCTACGTGCTGGAGCGCTTTCACGCCGAGCCGCACGAGCACTGGGTCCGCCGCTACCGCAACTCGCAGACCTTTCTCTCGGACACGGTCCGCGATCTGGCCTTCTGGCCGGAGGGGTGGTGCGTCAGCTTCAAAAAGCACTGCCTGCCCGGCGGCCCGCTGAACTGGATCAAGCCGGCCGCCGTCCCGGAGGGTGCCCGCATCGTCGCCTTTCACGGCCGGCCCAACCCCGAGGACGTCATGCAGGCGCGCTGGCCCGAGCCGCTGTGGTGGAAGCGGCCGTTCAAGCGGTTGCGCCGGCCCTCCTGGCTGGCCGAGCACTGGACGTGACGAGCGCGGCGCCGTTCGGCACCCACGCCCCCGGTGCCGTCGCCCGCTGGGCGCGCCGCGCCACCGCGGCCACCGGCGCGGGCGACGGCGGGAAATTCGCGCGTTCGATGCTCTTTCATCTGATGCGGGGCAAGGCCCGCCGCCCGCGCGACGTCGTCGTCTTCGGCAGCGAACGGGCGCGGCTCCATCCTTACGACAATCTCGCCGAGAAGCGGGTCTACCGCAGCGAGGCGCACTGGGATCCGCGCGAACGGGCGTTCGTCGCGGCGCGGGCGCGCGCGGGCGCGGGGCCGTTCGTCTTCGTCGACGTCGGTGCCAACGCCGGTCTCTACACCCTCGCCGCCCGCAGCGCGGCGCGCGCCGCCGGCCGCCCCTTTCGCGGCGTCGCGGTCGAACCGCAGCCGGAGATGGTCGAGCGCCTCAGCTTTAACCTCGAGGCCTCCGGCGCCGACGCGGAGGTCACGGTCGTTCCG
This sequence comes from Alphaproteobacteria bacterium, assembly GCA_046541805.1. Classification (GTDB taxonomy): domain Bacteria; phylum Pseudomonadota; class Alphaproteobacteria; order Geminicoccales; family Geminicoccaceae; genus JAAAPF01. The sequence continues at coordinate 7,782 of JBKHCM010000089.1, read as the reverse complement.
CACGCCGTGGCGGCCGCGGCGGGCGCGCTCACCCTCGCCGCGCCCGCGCGCAACCGCGGGGCCGCCCGCCCGGCCGCGGTCGGCACGACGGTTGCCGCCCGCCCGCTCGCCGACGCCGTCGGCGAGGCCGGTCTGGCGGCGGTCGACGTCCTCAAGATCGACATCGAGGGCCAGGAGGGCCCGGTGCTGGACGCCTTCTTCAAGGTCGCCCCACCCGCGCTGTGGCCGGCGGCGATCGTCATCGAGGCCGGCCGCGGCGATCTCGACCTGCCGGGCCCGCGCGTCTGCCTCGCCCACGGCTACGAGGTCGAAGCGACGACGCGGATGAACGCGCTCTTGAGGTGGACGGACGCGTGACGGCGCAGGTCGACCCGCCGGTCACCGGCGCCGAGGCTGGTGCCGGCGAACCCTTGCCGCGGCTGAACACCCTCTGGGTGGAAGGCGCGCTCACCTACGTCGAGCAGGTCTGCCTGCTCTCGGCCGTGCGGCTCGGGCATCCGGTCACGCTCTACACCTATTTCGGCGTCGACCGTGTCCCCCCCGGTGTCGAGGTCCGCGACGGCCGCGAGGTGATGGCCGAGGCCCGACTTCTCAAGCATCGTGAAAAGAACAGCTGGTCACTGGGGTCGAACCTCTTCCGATATCAGCTGATGCGGGAGGCGCGCGGCGTCTGGATCGATGCCGATCTCTACTTTTTGAAGCCGCTGCGCCTGGATGGCCGCGAGCTGCTGTTCGGATGGCAAAAGCCGGGGTTGATCAACGGCGCTGTATTCTACGCGTCGGCGACGCACCCGCTGATCGACGCGCTGTTCGCGCATCTGGGTCGGGAGCATCTAATTCCGCACTGGCTACCCTGGCACAAGCGCATCTTCTACGAGCTGCGACCGAGACTCGGGCTCCGGCCGTTGACCCTCGAAGAGCACCGATGGGGGATCGCCGGTCCACGGGCGATCACCTATGTCGCGCGGGAACTCGACCTGCTCGACCACGCCGTACCCGCCGACATGTTCTACCCCTACGGACCGAAACGGGCGCGGGACGCGTTCGATCCGGCCGTCGACATCCGAGCTCGGCTGACCCCCCGCACCGTGACGGTCCATCTCTGGAACGAGATCATCAAGTCGTTGAAGACGAGGCCGCCGCCGGCCGGCTCCTTCATCGCTGAAATCTGCGCGGCGCAAGAGATCGCCCAGCATGCGGCACCGTGAGTCGTGTCGGCACCGCTGCGCATCTGGCTGATCGACGAAGGCTCGCACGGCCATCGCGCGCAGTCGCGGGGGGTGGTCGCCGCGATCGAGCGGACGGGGCGGCGCGTCGAGGTCGTGACCATCGAGGCCCGGGACCGGGTGCCGGGCGTACTGCGCGCCCCGATCCGTCTCGCCGTCGACCGCGGTGCCGCCGTTCTCGCCGATCGGGCGGCGCACCTCGCCTCGCGGTTCGCGCCGCCGACCGGGGCGGCGCCCGATCTCGTGCTGTCGAGCGGTGGCAAGAGCGTGTTCGCGAACGTCGCCCTGGCGCGGTCGACGGGTGCGGCGAACCTGTTCGTCGGCGATCCGCGCCCCTATCCGCCGCGGTGGTTCGGCGCGGTGCTCGCCCCGAGCGACATCGCCGGGGCCGCGAACGTGCACGCGATCGCCGCACCGCCGACGCTGATGACGCCCGCGCGCTGCCGCGAGGCGGCGACGCGGCACTGGCCCGACGCTCCGCCGGAGCGGGTCTGGGCCTTGCTCGTCGGCGGTGCCAGCCGCTCGCATCGCTTCAAGGCCGACGACTTCGAAGCGCTCGCCGACGGCGTGAACGCGCTGGCCCGGCGCTTCGGTATCCGCTGGGTGGTCTCCACCTCGCGCCGGTCCGGTGCCCAGGCGGAAGCGGTCCTGGCCGAACGGCTCGCGCCGGCGGCGGTCGTCGAGACCACGTTGTTCTCGCGTCGCCCGACGCCGGTAGCCGCCGCCTATCTGGGCGCGGCGGAGCGGGTCTTCGTCACCCAGGACAGCTTGACGATGCTGAGCGAGGCGATCGCGAGCGGGCGGCCGGTGGTGGCGCTGGCGCCCGGCGACGTCCGCCTGCCGCGGCGGTCGATCGTGCGTGCAATGCTGGAGCGCTTCGATCGGCTGGCGGGCTTCGAGCGTCGGGCGGTGGCCGCGATGGCGGATTACGAACCCGCCGGTGGCGAGACCGGCGCGGCCGCGGCGGTGCTCGCCGTGCTCGACCGGACGGTGGCAGCCGTTCTCGCCGAGTTGAACCTCGACACGCCGGCAGGGTGATGCGCGTTCTGTTCGTCCTCCCCCGGTTCCACACCAACCTGCATTATGCCTTGACGGCGCTCGTTCGGTGCGGCGTGGAAGCTGTCCTTTTGGTGCGCGAAGGCGGGCGCGGCGGCGTCGACGGCGTGCGCATCATCGAGGCGCCGCGCGCTCGGCTCGAACTCGCCGAGGCGCGGCACGTGGTCGACGCCGAGCGGCCCGACCTGGTCGTCATCCGCAAGACCCGTGGGCTGGCGCGTCCCATGCATTTGGCGGCGCTGTGGCGGGGCGTTGCGACGATCGGATACGACCAGCGACCGCTTTTGTCGCCGCGTCCACCCCTACACGGTGTCCGCGGTCTTTTCGCAGGCCGACCCCGCCGGCGCTTCACCCCCGTCCACGGACTCCCGCGCCGGCATTCGTGCCCTGATCCAACGGCGTCGTACGTGCCTTTTCCCGTGGCCACGCCGCAAGACGCCACGGCCCGCTCGTGGGCGCCCGGTGGCGTGGTGCGATTTCTCTGCGTGGCCAAACTGGCGGAGGCGCGTAAGAACCATCGCCTCTTGATCCGCGCACTGGAACGCCTTGCCGACGAGGCGGCGTTCACCTTGACCCTGGTCGGGTCGGCCAGTCTCGCGATCGGCGCACCCGATCCGGAGCTGGTCCGGTGGCTACGAGCCTACCCTCGGACCGGGGCGATCGGGCACCGCGTCCGCTTGCTGGAGGATATCCCGTTCGCTCGCATGGGGGATCTCTATGCCGGTCACGACGTGTGCGTACTCCCGTCGTCCTCGGAGCCGCTGGGCACCGCTCCACTCGAGGCCATGGGGCACGGCTGCGCCGCGCTGGTGAGCGACCAGTGCGGCTCGGCCTGGTACGTCGCCGGCGCCGCGGAGGCCGGGTTGCCGTGCGGTGCGGTTTTCCCGGCTGATGACGAGGCCGGATTGATCGAGGCGTTGCGCCCGATCGTGGCGTCACCGGAGCGATTGGCGGCGCTGGGCGGAAACGCGGCGCGATGGACGCGGCAGGAGTTCGCCGAGGAGGTGTTCGCCCGCCGGTTTCTGGCTTTGGCGGCGCGTCTGGGGGTTGCTTGAAGAGCGGCTGTCACGCCCAGTCGAGGTCGACGTGGTTCAGGCCGTCCGCCATCATGCGCTGCCGCAGCCGCGCCATCGGCTCCGCGAGCGCCGGGATTTTGTCTTCGTGCGTCTCGACGAACACGTAAGGGATGCGGCCGAGGAGGCCGGCGTCCAGCAGCTTCTCGAGGACATCGACCTCCGCTCCCTCGATGTCCATCTTCAAGAGCGCCACGTCCCCGCACCGCTGGATGAACTCGCCAAGGTCGATGGCGGGAACCCGGATTGCGGTAGTCGGGTCGATGTTGCGTTTGGTCGCGATGACGGATGAGGACTTCGAGTGCTTGCCGGGGTCGGTCTCGAACGCGGGTGCACGAAAGAGATCGAGCTCGCCGGCGGTGCCACTCACCGCCGTTCGATGGATCGTCACGTTCGGGAAAGAAGCGAAGCGGTGTTCCGAAATCTCGACGGCGTACGGTTCCGGGTCGAACGCGTGTACCTCGACGCCGCGACGCGCGAGCGGCCACGTGAAGTCGCCGACATTCGCGCCGGCATCGATCGCGACGTCCGCGGGCCCGAGCCGTGCCACTGCTTGCCGGAATGGCGCTCGACTGCGCCACACCGCGCGTCGCCGTGGCGTCGGAGCGCGGCCGTGGCTGGCTACGTGCTTGAGCGTTCGATAGATCAGCCCGATCCGATGCCAAGGCGCGAGAGGCGCGGTCTGCAGCTGACCGTCGGGCACGGGCGGATACTTGGGCACGGTCGTATTCCAGATCGAGCTCGACGCGGCGCCCCGTCTGTCTAAGCCGTCGGCCGGCGCGGCGCGAGTCCGGCATGGACGTTCGACCCGCGCGTCGCGGGTCACGGCGCGGGTCGACAGGCCCGTCGCGCGGCCCATCTAAACGGCGATGCCAGCGTCTACCGGAGCCCCCATGCCCCGTCCCGCCAACGACCTCGAGATGTACGACGCCTACGCCGACCGGTGGTGGTCGGGGGAGGCGACGTGGCTCCGGACGCTGCACAACATGGTGCCGGCGCGGATGCGGTTCTTCGACCGGCTGGTCGGCGACTGGCGCGAGCAAAACGTGCTCGATCTCGGCTGCGGCGGCGGCTTCATGGCGGAGGCGATGGCCCGCAAGGGGGCGCGGGTGACCGGCGTCGACATCGCCGCCGAGGCGCTAGCGGCGGCCCGGCGCCACGCCGAGCAAGAGGGCCTCGCCATCGACTACCGCGAGGGCAAGGGTGAGGCGCTGCCGTTCGCGGACGCCGCCTTCGACATCGTCGCGAGCTGCGACGCGCTCGAGCACGTCGAGGATCTGGGCCGCGTCCTCGACGAGGTGGCGCGGGTGGTGACGCCGGGCGGGCTCTTTCTCTTCGACACCATCAACCGCAATCCGGTGGCGAGCTTCGTCGCGGTGACGATGGCCGAGCGGGTGCTGCGGATGCTGCCCCAGGGCACGCACGACCCCGACCTCTTCATCCGCCCCGCCGACCTGAAGCGGGCGCTGGAGCGCCGCGGCTTCGAGGTCGGTCGCTTCCAGGGGCTCGGCCCCACCGGCGTCGACCGCCGCGGCGATCTCGCCTTCGGCCTCGTCCCGCTCACCGCGGTCAACTATCTCGGCTCCGCCCGCAAGCGCCCGGCGTCGCGCTGAGGCCGCGGCGGTGCAGCGTCGCCGCTGGCGGCGCCGGCTCGGCCGGCTCGTCCTCGCGGCGCTGGTTCTGCCGCCGCTCGCGCTCACCGGCGCGCTCGTCGCCTATCGGGTGGTCCAACCGCCGGTGACCGCGCTCCAGCTCGTGCGCCTCGCCGAAGGCTACGGCTTCGAGCGCGACCTCGTGCCCGCGCCGGCGCTCGGGCCGCACCTGCCGCGGGCGGTCATCGCCGCCGAGGACAACCGCTTTTGCCGCCACGGCGGGGTGGATTGGAAGGCGTTCGCGCAGGAGTGGCGGCGCTGGCGGGCGGGCGAGCGGCCGCGCGGCGCCAGCACGATCACGATGCAGCTCACCCGCAACCTCTTCCTCTGGCCGGAGCGCAACCGGGTGCGCAAAGGCATCGAGCTCGCCCTCGCGCCGCTGGTCGACCTCGTTCTCGCCAAGCCGCGCCAGCTCGTCCTCTACCTCAACCAGGTCGAGTTCGCGCCCGGCGTCTACGGCGCCGAGGCCGCAGCGCGGCACTGGTTCGCCGCGCCCGCCGCCGCGCTGACGGAGGAGCAGGCCGCACGGCTCGCCGCGCTGTTGCCCGCGCCGCTCGCCTACAGCCCCGACGACGCCCATGTCCGTCGCCAGGCCCGGCGCATCCTGACGCGCATCGACCAGCTCGGCCCGCTGCTCGCCTGCGCTCCCGGCTGACGGCCGGCCGGAAGGACCGCTGCGATCGGCGCCGCGCCCTCGCCACTTGCGCCTTGGCCGGGCCGGGCCGGCGCCGTCAGCGCCCGCTACCGGCCGTGCGATCCTCGCCTCGATGCCGCCGGCCGCGGGCAGGAGCCATCAGCGCCGCATCCACGCCCACGCCCTCGCCGCCGGGGGCGCGCCGAGCGCGACGCCCATCTCGTCGACCGCTGGGGCCGGTGACGATCGCGCTGGTGATCGGCGCGATCATCCTCGCCGCCGCCATCACCCGCCGCGTCGTCGCGTTTCCGCACCGCCGCGATGGGGGCTGGACGTGGCTCGCCGTTTCGGGTGTCGTCGGCGTGCTGATGGGGCTTCTCATCCTCGCCGACCTGCCGGGCAACGCGCTCTGGGTGCTGGGTCTGCTCGTCGCGGTGGGGCTGTTGATGGAAGGCGGGAGCATGGTGCAGATGGGATTCGCGCTGCGGCGCCGGACGCGCACGGCCGCGGCCTGAATGCCCGAGGGGTTGCTGGCGGGCTTTGCGCCGATCGCATGCGCCGACGCCCGCGTGCTCGTGCTCGGCTCGATGCCGGGCGCGGCCTCGCTCGAGGCCGGGCGGTACTACGCCCATCCGCGCAACGCCTTCTGGCCGATCATGGCCGCCCTCGTCGGCTTCGATCCGGCCGCGGCCTACGCCGAGCGCGCCGCCGCGCTTAAGGTGGCGGGCGTGGCGCTTTGGGACGTCTTGGGCGCCTGCCGGCGCGACGGCAGCCTGGACACCGCGATCGAGCCCGCAACCATGGTGGTGAACGACTTCGCAGGCTTCTTCCAGCGTCACCCGGAGATCGCCCGCGTCTTCTTCAACGGCGCTAAGGCGGCCGAGCTCTTCCGCCGCCGCGTCGCGGCCACGGCGTTGCCGGCGGGATTGCGCGAGACCCGCCGCCTGCCGTCCACCAGTCCCGCCAACGCTCGGCTGCGGTTCGCCGACAAGCTGAAGGCTTGGCGCGTCGTCGCCGCCGCCCTTGAGCAGGAGGCGCGAACCTGCCCGCCGTCGACGCGCCCGCCTTCGATGGTTTCGGCACGGTCGTCGACCGGCGCGGCGCGCTGATCCGCCGGATCGGCGAGCACCTCGAGCCGCAGGGGGCTCGCCGCGCCGTCAAGGGCGGCCGCCGACGCCTTGAACCAGGTCTGGCATCCGGCTCGACGGCCGGCGCGACGCGGCCGATGGGCTGCACGCGCTGCGCTGCGTCGGCTTCTCGTGCGGGCTCGCCAACGGCAGCCTCCGGGTGATGGCGGACCTCGCCCGCCACGCCGACCCGCGTTGGGACCGCAGCCGCGGCGCCGAGGGCACCAAGGCCTACGCGCCCGAGCCCCGGTCTCTCTCGATGCCGCCGCGTTCATGCTGCCGCCGGAGCGGGTGCTGATGGTGGCGGCCTGCAATGGCGGTCTCGAAGCCGCGCCGGCACGCCGGCTCGAGACCGCCTTCGTCCGCCGCCCCGACGCGCATGGGCCCGGTCGGATCAGCGACCTCGAGCCCCACGGGCCTTGGGACGTCTTGGCCGAGGATCTCTCGGAGCTCGCCCGCCGGCTCCGGGCGATCGCTCAGCTCACGCGCTCGCCGTCGAAGAAGACCTTGCGCCAGGGCACGATCTTGATGCTCTCGAAGAGCCCGGCCTGGTTGAAGGGGTCGTTGCGGGCGAAAGCCTCGGCCGCTGCGCGATCGTCGACGTCGATGAGCAGGATGCTGCCGACGGGGGTCGTGCCGTCGTCGGCGAACTGGGCGCCGGCGGCGAGCAGCAGATGCTTGTTGGCTTCGAGATAGTCGAAGTGGTCGGGGCGCTTGTCGCGCCGGATCTCGGTGGCGTCGGGCCGGTCCTGCGCGATGATCGCATAGGGCATGTGCGTCCTTTCCGGTTGTCTTCGCCAACGCAGCTTGCCACGACCAACGCCGCGCGCCCAGTCGCGGTGCCCACCGGAGCTCGTGTGCTCACCGTCGTCGACCTCATCCTGCCGATCTTCGCCGTCATCGCGCTCGGCTGGGGGGCCACCTTCACGGCCGTCTTCGACGCGGCGAGCGCGCGCGCCCTCTCGGGCTTCGTGTTCTTCTTCGCGATCCCGCTGATGCTGTTCGAGCGGGTGG
>JBKHCM010000188.1:0-3118 GCA_046541805.1 Alphaproteobacteria bacterium | reverse complement strand
CGGGGCGATGGGCGTGCTGATCGGCATCGCCTGCGTCGAGGCGCTCGCCGCCGCGAGCGGCCTCGACGCGGCGGCACGGGCGCGCGTGGGCGCGCGCGCCGAGGCGTTGGTGCGGCGGGTGCGGGCGGTGGCGCGGCCGTCGATGATGGAGGCCTTCCTCGCCGAATACGGCCTTTCCACCCGCGAAGGCGTCGCCTTGATGTGCCTCGCCGAGGCGATGCTCAGGGTCCCCGACGCGGCGACGATGGACGACCTCATCTGCGACAAGATCGCGCCGCACGACTGGGGCGCGCATCTGGGCGACAGCGGCTCGATCCTGGTGAACGCCTCCACCTGGGCGCTGATGCTCACCGGCCGGGTGCTCGAGGCCGAGGCCGAGCCGGGCGTGGCGGCGTCGCTCAGAGGTGCGGTTCGACGGCTGGGCGAGCCGGTGATCCGCACCGCCGTGATGCAGGCCATGCGCCGGCTCGGCGGCCAGTTCGTGCTGGCCGAGGACATCGACGGCGCGCTCGCCCGCGCCGCCAGGCTCGAGGCCAGAGGCTATCGCTATGCCTACGACATGCTGGGCGAGGCGGCGCGCACCGAGGCCGACGCCGCGCGCCATTTCGCGAACTACCGGCGCGCCATCGCGCGGCTCGCCGAGCGCGCCGATCCGGCGCGCCTGCACGACAACCCCGGCATCTCCATCAAGCTCTCGGCGCTGCATCCGCGCGTCGAGACCGCCAAGCGCGCCAGCACCCTGCCGGTGCTGGTGGAGCGCACGGCGACGTTGGCCGCGGCCGCCGCGGCCGCCGGCATCACCTTCAACATCGACGCCGAGGAGATGGACCGGCTCGAGCTCACCCTCGACGTCGCCGAGGCCGTGTTGCGCGCGCCGCGCCTCGCCGGCTGGGAGGGCTTCGGGCTGGTCGTGCAGGCCTACGGGCCGCGGGCCCGGGCCGTCGTCGACTGGCTCGACGCGCTCGCCCGCGCGCTCGACCGCCGGCTCACCGTGCGGCTGGTCAAGGGGGCGTATTGGGACGCGGAGATCAAACGCGCGCAGGTGCTGGGGCTCGAGGGCTTTGCCGTCTTCACCCGAAAGGCGCACACCGACGTCGCCTATCTCGCCTGCGCCCGCGCCCTGCTCGACCGCCGACCGCGGCTCTACCCCCAGTTCGCCACCCACAACGCCCACACCGCCGCGGCCGTGCTCGAGCTCGCCGGCAACGACCGAAGCGGCTTCGAATTCCAGCGCCTGCACGGCATGGGCGAGGCCCTGCACGAGCTTCTGCTCGCCGAGGAGGGGCTGCCGTCGCGGATCTACGCCCCCGTCGGCGCGCACGCGGACCTCTTGGCCTACCTCGTCCGGCGGCTGTTGGAGAACGGCGCCAACAGCTCCTTCGTCCACCAGCTCCTCGCCGCCGACGTGCCGCCGGCGGCGATCGCCAAGGACCCGATCGACGAGGCGCTGGCCAGCGGTGCCCGACCGCACCCCAAGATCAGCCCGCCGCCGGCGCTCTACGGGCCGGCGCGGGCCAACGCCCGCGGCTTCGATCACGGCGATCCGGCGACGCTCGAGGCGATCGCCGCCGCGCGGGCGCCGTTCGAGGCGCCCTACCGCTGGCGGGCGGCGCCGCTGGTGGCGGGCGCGGCGGACGCGGTGGGCGTCGCCCGGCCCGTGGTCAACCCGGCGGCTCTGGTCGAGGTCGTGGGCGAGGTCGTCGAGGCGACGCCCGAGCTGGTCGCCCGGGCGGTCGACGTCGCCCGCGCGGCCGAGGCCGCATGGGCCGCGCGGGCGGCGGGAGAGCGCGCCGCCTGCCTCGCCCGGGCCGCGGATCTCTACGAGGCCCACACCCACGAGCTCGTCACCCTGTGCGCGCGCGAGGCCGGCAAGACGCTCACCGACGCCGTCGCCGAGCTGCGCGAGGCGGTGGATTTTTTGCGCTACTACGCCGCCGGCGCCGAGGCGGCGGCGGCCGCGAGCGCGCCTTGCGGCACCATCGCCTGCATCTCGCCCTGGAACTTCCCGCTCGCGATCTTCACCGGCCAAATCGCGGCGGCGCTGGTGACCGGCAATGCGGTCGTCGCCAAGCCCGCCGAAGAGACCCCGCTGATCGCCCGGCGCGCCGTCGAGCTGTTGCACGAGGCCGGCGTGCCGGCGGCGGTGCTCGCCTTCCTGCCCGGCGACGGTGAGCGCGTCGGTGCCGCGCTCACCGCCGATCCGCGCTTGGCGGGGGTGGCCTTCACCGGTTCGCTGGCGGTCGCCAAGGCGATCGACCGCCAGCTCGCCGCGACCGCGCCGTCGGCGCTGCTCGTCGCCGAGACCGGCGGCGTCAACGCGATGATCGCGGACTCGACCGCCCTGCCGGAGCAGGCGGTGCGCGACATCCTCGAGAGCGCGTTCAAGAGCGCCGGCCAGCGCTGCTCGGCGCTGCGCGTGCTCTACGTCCAAGCGGATGTCGAGGCGCGCCTCGTCGAGATGCTCACCGGGGCGATGGAGACGCTGGCGCTCGGCGATCCGCTCGCCTTCGCGACCGACGTCGGCCCGGTCATCGCGGCCGAGGCGCGAGCGCGCATCCAGCGCTACGTCGACGCGGCGAGGGCGGCGGGGCGGTTGATCAAGCAGCTCGCCGCGCCCGCGGGCGGGCACTTCGTCGGTCCGGCGCTGGTGCGGGTCGGCGGCATCGACGACGTGCCGGAGGAGGTCTTCGGCCCGGTGCTGCACGTCGCCACCTTCCGGGCCGCGGAGCTCGACGCGGTGGTCGAGCGGATCAACGCCCAGGGCTACGGGCTCACCTTCGCCATGCACTCGCGCATCGACGGCCGCGTCCAGCGCGTCCTCGAGCGCGTCCGCGCCGGCAATCTCTACGTCAACCGCAACCAGATCGGGGCGGTGGTGGGCGTGCAGCCCTTCGGCGGCGAGGGCCTCTCGGGCACCGGCCCCAAGGCCGGCGGGCCGCATTATCTCGCCCGCTTTCGCCGCGAGCCCGGTGCCGCGGACGCGGCCGCACCGACGCCGACGGTGGCGGCCGACCGCCTCGAGGCGGCGCTCGCCGAGCTGACGCGGTCACCGCTGCCGGCGGAGCCGGTCGCGACCTTGCGCGCGGCGCTCGCCGGCCGTGCCGCGGCCGCGCTCGAC
>JBKHCM010000088.1:0-13880 GCA_046541805.1 Alphaproteobacteria bacterium | reverse complement strand
GAAAACTGGCGGAGGGGATGGGATTCGAACCCACGAAGCGGGGATTACCCGCTTAACGGTTTAGCAAACCGTCGCCTTCAGCCACTCGGCCACCCCTCCGCAGGGTGGTGCGTGTCTATCGAAGCGGCGCCGCAGCGTCAATCAGACGGCCGCTGCCACCGCGACGCCGGCGTCGACGCGGCCGCCGGTGACGCGTTCGAGCTCCGCGAGGGACGTGCGGAACACCGCGTGCGGGTGGCCGGCGGCGGCGAAGACCGCCGCGAAGCGCGCGAGGCTGGCGTCGAGCACCACCGCCACCGGCGCGACATGGCCCACGGGCGCGACGCCGCCGATCGAAAACCCGGTCGTGGCCTTGACCAGCGCCGCCGGCGCCCGCTCGAGCGGTCCGGCGACGTCCAGGCTCGCGGCCAGCGCCGCCGCGTCGACCCGGCGGTCGCCCGCGACGCAGGCGAGCACCACCCGCTCCCCCGCGGCGAAGACCAGCGACTTCACGATCGCGCCCACCGGCACGGCGAGGGCGCGGGCGGCGTCGGCGGCGGTGCGCGCGCTGTCGGCGAGGGCGACGACGCGATCGGCCAGCCCGTGCTGCGCGAGCGCGTCCGCCACCCGCCGCACCGGCGGACGGCCGAGCACGGCCGCGCTCATGCCGCCGCCTCCGCCTTCTTCGCCTCCTTGGCCTCCTTCACCTCGTTGCGGGCGGGGATGGAGGCCTTGGCCAGTTGCTCGACGGCGCGCGAGGCCACGACCTTGCGCTCGTTGACGAAGTTTTCGTGGTTTCGCTCCACCTGATCGAGGCGGTAGAGGTAGTTCACCATCAGCCCGCAGGCGCCGCGCACCCCCTTGGCGGAGACGTCGCCACGCCAGTTGACCCGCTCGAGCCGCGCGCCGTTGCCGAGGTGAAAGCGCGCCACCGGGTCGAGCGGCAGGGTCCCGGACTTCGCCCGGGTGAGATACCACGCGCCGAGTTGGGTGAGCGGATCCTTCAGCGCCGCGACCCGGCTCTCGTCCTGCCAGTCGGCGAGGCCCACCGCCTCGACGGCGGCGTGGACCTGGGCGATGTCCGGATCGCGCTTGGCCTCCTGGTCCAGCCAGCGGCGAAAACCGGGTACGGGCGAGAGCGTCACGAACGTCTTCACGTTCGGCAACTCGGTCTGCAGCTCCGCCGCCACCTGCTTGATGAGGAAGTTGCCGAAGGAGATGCCCTTCAGCCCCGACTGGCAGTTCGAGATCGAATAGAAGACCGCGGTGTCGGCCTGTTTGGGGTCCTTGACCTCGGCGTGGCGCGCGATCAGCGGCTGGACCCGGTCGGCCATGCCCTTGACCAGCGCCACCTGCACGAAGATCAAGGGCTCGTCGGGCAGCGCCGGGTGGAAGAAGGCGAAGCAGCGGCGGTCCGCCGCCAGCCGCCGGCGCAGATCCTCCCAGCCGTCGATCTCGTGCACCGCCTCGTAGGCGATCAGCTTCTCCAGGACGACCGCGGGCGTGTGCCAGTCGATGCGGCGCAGCTCCAAAAAGCCGCGGTTGAACCATGAGACGAAAAGATGCTGCAGATCCTCGTCGAGGGATTTCAGCTCGGGCCGCTGCTTCATCTGCGCGAGCACCGCTTCGCGCATCGCCACCAGCGCGGCGGTGCCGCCGGGCGCCATGTTGAGCCGGCGCAGGAGCTCGCGCCGGGGCGGCTCGCTGGCCCGCACCAGCGCCGCCAGGTTCGCCGGCGTTGGCGCGGCGCGATAGGCGTCGGCGGCGGCGATGACGTCGGCTTCGGGCGGGCAGAACTCGACGACGAGCCGGTAGAACAGCTTCGGCTTCTCGTCTTCCTCCAGCCCCGAGTAGGCCTCGAGCGTCTCGCGCGCCAGCGCCGCGCCAGCGGCTTCGCCGCGCGAGGACAGAAGCGCGCGGCACAGCTCGACGACCCGATCGGCGCCCGAGCGGTCGGACTTGCGCACGTTGCGCGAGATCAGGTCGCGGCCGCCGTCCGCGATGGAGTTGAACAACGCCTGGAAATACGACTGTGCCATATCCTCGACCGATGTCTTTGCGCCCGCGCCCCTCGGCGCGCCGGCGAGGCCTGTTATCCACAAGTGTAGGGCAGCCGTCCGCCGTCGTCGACGGCCTCGAGCTGCCGCTCAGGCGGCGAGCGCCTCGCCCGCCGCCCGCTCCAAGGCCGGCATCACCGGCCCCAGCGCGCACAGGCTCGCCACCGGTCGGGCGAACAGCCGAGCCCCGACCCGTGCGACCGCGGCGGCGTCGACGGCGTCGATCCGGGCCGCGATCGCTTCCGGCGTCAGATAGTCGCCGAAGATCAGGTGTTGGCGCGCCAGTTCCTCGCACACCGCCGTCGAGCTCTCGAGCCCCATCAACAGGCTCGCCTTCAGCTGCGCCCGGGCCCGGGCGATCTCCGCCGGCGCCGGGGCGTCCGCCAGCGCGCGGCTGGTGGCGTCGAGCACGCGAACGAGCTCGCCGGCCTCCTCCGGGGCGGCGGCGGCGTACATGCCCATGAGGCCGGTATCGACGTAGCTCGCGCTGAACGCGAAGACATTGTAGGCGAGCCCCCGCTTCTCGCGCACCTCCTGGAAGAGCCGTGACGACATCCCCCCACCCAGCGCGGTCGCCAGCACCTGCGCGGCGTAGAAGTCGGGATCGTCGTAGGCCACCCCCTCGATACCGAGCACGAGGTGGAGCTGCTCGCTCTCGTCGGCTTCCAGCTTGTGGCCGCCGCGATAGGCCGCGGGCGGCATGGCGGGCGCCGTGCGTGGGGCGAGGTCGCCCAGGTGCTCATGGGCGAGGGCGGCGAGCCGGTCGTGATCGACCCGGCCGGCGGCGGCAACGACGAGGCGTTGCGGAGCGTAATGGGTGGTGAGATAGCCCAGCACGTCGGCGCGACCCAGCCGCTCGACGGTGGCGGCCGGGCCCAGGATCGAGCGTCCGAGCGGCTGGTTCGGGTAGGCCGTGTCCTGCCAAAGGTCGAAGACCCAGTCGTCGGGGGTGTCGAGCACCTGGCCGATCTCCTGCAGGACGACGCTGCGCTCGCGCGCCAGCTCCGCATCGTCGATGCGGGCGTGTCGCACGATGTCGGCCAAGAGGTCGACGGCGAGTGGCACGTCCTCGGCGAGCACGCGGGCGTAAAAGGCGGTGTGCTCGCGCGAGGTGTAGGCGTTGAGCTGGCCGCCCACGTCCTCGATTTCCTCCGCGATGGCCTGGGCCGAGCGCCGGGCGGTGCCCTTGAAGGCCATGTGCTCGAGGAGGTGCGCCACGCCGTTGAGCTCGACCGGCTCGTAGCGGGCGCCGACGTCGACCCATATTCCGACCGAGGCGGTCGCCACCTGCGGCATGTCGATCGAGACGACACGCACGCCGTTGGCGAGGCGCGAGAAGCGGTAGGCGGTCATCGGGTCGCGGTCTCCAATCGGCGTTCGGTGGACTCTTCGCTCGGATGATCGGTCAGCGGGGTCGGATACGCTCCGGTGAAGCAGGCGTCGCAATAGGCCGGCCGCGTCGGATCGCGGCCGCGCTCGCCGACGGCGCGGTAGAGCCCGTCCATCGAGATGAAGGCGAGGCTGTCGACGCCGATGTGCTCGGCGATCTCGGCGACCGAGCGCTGCGCCGCGAGGAGCTTGGAACGCTCGGGCGTGTCGACGCCGTAGAAGCACGAATGGGTGATGGGTGGGCTCGCGATCCGCATGTGCACCTCGGCGGCGCCGGCAGCGCGGACCATCTGGACGATCTTCATCGAGGTCGTGCCGCGCACGATGCTGTCGTCGACGAGGACGACGCGCTTGCCTTCCAGGGCCGCGCGGTTGGCGTTGTGCTTCAGCTTGACGCCGAGATGGCGGATCTGGTCGGTCGGTTCGATGAAGGTGCGCCCGACATAGTGGTTGCGGATGATGCCGAGGTCGAAGGGCAGGCGCGCGTGCTCGGCATAGCCGATCGCCGCCGGCACACCGCTGTCGGGCACCGGCACCACGATGTCGGCGCCGGGGTGCGACTCCGCCGCGAGCTCGCGGCCGATGGCCTTGCGGGCGTCGTAGACCCCCTTGCCGTCGACGACGCTGTCGGGGCGCGCGAAGTAGACGTACTCGAAGATGCAAAAGCGCTTGCGCTTCGGCGCGAAGGGCTTGCGGCTCGTGACCTCGCCGTTCTCGACGACGACGATTTCGCCGGGCTCGACGTCGCGCACGAACGCGGCGCCGAGGATGTCGAGCGCGCAGGTCTCCGAGGCCAGCACCGGCGCACCGTCGAGGTCGCCCACCACCAGCGGCCGCACGCCCAACGGATCACGCACCCCGATCAGCTTCTTGGCGGTGAGCGCCACCAAGGACCACGCCCCCTCGAGGCGGGCGAGGCTCTCCTCGAGGCGCTCGAGGACGGTGCGGCCGCGGCTGCGGGCGATGAGATGTACCAGCACCTCGGTGTCGGTGGTGCTCTGAAAGAGCGAGCCCCCCTCGACCAGCTCGTGGCGCAGCGCCTGCGCGTTGGTGAGGTTGCCGTTGTGGGCGAGCGCCAGCCCGCCGAAGACGAACTCGGCGAACAGCGGCTGGATGTTGCGGGTCATCGCCGCACCGGTGGTGGCGTAGCGGACATGGCCGATCGCCGAATCGCCGGGCAGCGCCTCGATGACCTCGGGCTCGGCGAAGCCGTCGCCCACGAGCCCTCGCACCTTGTGGCTGTGGAAGGCGCCGTCCGCCATCGTGACGATGCCCGCGGCCTCCTGGCCGCGGTGCTGCAGCGCGTGCAGCCCGAGCGCGGTGAAGGCGGCGGCGTCGCGGGTGCCGGCGATGCCGAAAATGCCGCACTCCTCGCGTAGGCGGTCGTCCTCCGGTGAGGCGGATTGCGGCCGGACGCGGTCGGGCAAAGGCAACCTCCTCGGGCTCACGCGTCGTCGGCGCGCGGCGCTTGTTGAAATGTCGGCACCCTCTCCTCCGCTGGCAAGGGGAGCTGCGGCGCCCAGGACTGCGCCAAGCGCAGGCCCCGATCGAGCCAGGGTCGGCTCATGGCCTCGGTGATCCAACTCGGCTGCGACGGCGGCGGAAAGACGAACAAGAGCACGAAATAGGTGACGAGCACTAGCACCACGCCGCGGAGCGCCCCGAAGGCGATCCCGAGTGCGCGGTCGACCGGCGCCAGAAAGCTGTTCTCGATCAGGCTCGCGACGATGCCGGCGACGAGGATCAGGACGATCAACGGCACGAGGAACGCGATCGCGATCGCGGCGATCATGCGAAAGGTGGCATCGGCGATGTAGGGCTCCAAGAGCGGTTCCACCTGCGGCCAGCCGAGCCAAGCCGCCGCCGCCGCGCCGAGCCAGGCGGCGAGGGTGAGCGCCTCGCGCGACATGCCGCGAAAGAGCGCCAACAGCGTCGAGAGCACCACGACGACCAGTACGAAGAGGTCGAGCGCGGTCAGCCCCGCGAGGCGAAAGCCGTCGATCGCGTCGAGAACGCCGCTCATCCCTGCCTCCCGGGGGGCTCCGCCCCGCCGCCGTCGAGACCGAACCATGCCACGAGATCACCCAGGCGCGCGAGCGCGCCGGCATCGACGTCGTCCTCGCCGCGCCGCGGGCGCCAGCAGCGCGCGAAGCCGAGCTTGGCCGCCTCGCGCAGGCGCAGGTCCGTCTGCGCCACGGGCCGGAGCTCGCCGCCGAGCCCGATCTCGCCGAAGATGACGGTATCGCGCGGGATCGGGCGGCCCGCCACCGAGGACAACAGCGCCGCCGCCACCGCCAGGTCGGCCGCCGGCTCGGCGACGCGCAGCCCGCCGGTGACGTTCAAGAAGACGTCGCGGCCGCCGAGCGCCACCCCGCAGCGTGCCTCCAGCACCGCCAGCAGCATCGCCAGCCGGCCGGCGTCCCAGCCGACGACGGCGCGCCGGGCGGTGCCGTAGGCGCTGGTGCCGACGAGGGCCTGGATCTCCAAGAGCACGGGCCGCGAGCCCTCGAGCCCGGCGAAGACGGCCGTCCCCGGCAGCCTGGCGTCGTGCGCCTGCAAGAAGAGCGCGGACGGGTTGGCGACAGGCATGAGCCCCACCTCGCGCATCTCGAAGACGCCGATCTCGTTGGCGGCGCCGAAGCGGTTCTTGACCGCGCGCAGGATGCGGAACTGATGGCCGCCGTCGCCCTCGAAGTAGAGCACGGCGTCGACCATGTGCTCGAGGACCCGGGGTCCCGCGAGCTGGCCCTCCTTGGTGACGTGGCCGATGAGGATGAGCGCGGTGTCGCGCCGCTTGGCCCAGCGCACGAGCTCGTCGGCGACGGCGCGGAGCTGGCCGACCGTGCCGGGAGCGGCGTCGAGCGCCTCGTGGAAGATCGTCTGGATGGAATCGACGACGACGAGCCTCGGCACCGGCGGCCGCTCCAGGCTCGCCAGGATCTCGCCCAGCCCGCTCGCCGCGGCCAGCAGCAGCGGCGCGTCGGTGAGGCCGAGGCGGCGCGCGCGCAGGCGGATCTGCTCGATCGACTCCTCGCCGGAGACGTAGACCGCCGCCTCGCCCGCGCTCGCCACCGCCGCGGCAGCCTGCAGCATCAGCGTCGACTTGCCGATGCCGGGATCGCCGCCCACCAGGATCGCCGAGCCGGGCACCAGCCCGCCGCCGAGCACCCGGTCGAACTCGTCGATGCCGACGACGTGGCGCGGCGGCGGCGCGCCCTCGCCGGCGAGGCCCTCGAAGCGCACGCCCCTCGCCCGGGCCGGCTGCGGTCGGCCGGCGACGGCGGTGGCCTGTTCCTCGACCAGGCTGTTCCAGGCGCCGCAGGCCTCGCAGCGCCCCGACCATTTGGCCGCGGCGGCGCCGCATTCGGTGCAGGCGTAACGGACCTTGGCGCGGACCACCCGGCTCACTCGGCCGCGACGTCGACGTGGATCGGGCCCTCGGCGTGACCCTGGACGAACTGCTGGACATGGGCGTCGCCCGGGTCGTCGATGGCGTCGACGGGGCCGGACCAATGGATGCGCCCGGCGAAGAGCATGGCCACCGTGTCGGCGATCGCGCGCACGCTCTGCATGTCGTGGGTGATGGTGAGCGCGGTCACGCCCTCGTCGGCGGTGGTGCGCCGGATCAGCTCGTTGATGACGTCCGCCATGATGGGATCGAGGCCGGTCGTCGGCTCGTCGAAGAAGATGACCTGCGGATCGGCGGCGATCGCCCGGGCGAGCCCGACACGCTTTTGCATGCCGCCGGAGAGCTCGGCGGGCAGGCGGTCGGCGACCTCGGCGCCGAGGCCGACGCGCCTCAGCGTCTCGATCGCGCGCTCGCGCGCCTGCGGGCGCTTGACGCCGTCGGCGTGGATGAGCCTGAAGGCGACGTTCTCCCAGACGCGCAGGCTGTCGAACAAGGCACCGCCTTGAAACAGCATCCCGCACGCGGCGCGCTTGGCGCGGGCCTGGCGGGTGCGGCCGCCAACGACCTCGACCCCGTCGATCTGGATCGAGCCGGCGTCGGGCTCGAGGATGCCGAGGACGCACTTGATCAGCACCGATTTGCCGGTGCCGGAGCCGCCGATGACGACGGTCGACCTGCCGGCCGCGACGTCGAGGTCGACGCCGTCGAGCACGACGTTGGCGCCGAAGCGCTTGCTCACCCCGCGGATGCGGATCTTGACGTCGTCCACGCCGGCTCCCTCAGCCCGAGAAGAACAGCTCGGTCACGATGTAGTTGGCGGTGAGGATGAGGATCGACGCCGTCACCACCGCCCGCGTCGTCGCCACGCCGACCCCCTGCGCCCCGCGCTGGGAATGGAAGCCATGGTAGCAGCCCATGAGCGCGACGATGAAGCCGAAGACGGCGGCCTTGGTCAGGCCCGAGACGACGTCGATCGTCTCCAGATACTGAAAGGTGTTGTTGAGGTACTCGACGCTGCCGAAGCCCAGCTTGAGTGTGGCGATCAGATAGCCGCCCATGACGCCGATGAGATCGGCGACGACGACCAACAGGGGCAGCATGATCAGCCCGCCCACGAGCCGCGGCATGATCAGATAGCGGTAGGGGTCGGTGGAGAGCGTGGTGAGCGCGTCGATCTGCTCGGTGACGCGCATCGTGCCGAGCTCGGCGGCCATCGCGGCGCCGACCCGGCCCGCCACCATCAGCCCGGCGAGCACGGGCCCGAGCTCGCGCACCACCGACAGCACGACGATGGTGGCGATCGCGCTCTCCGCCTGGAAGCGCTGAAAGCCGGTGTAGCTCTGCAGCGCCAGCACGGCGCCGGTGAAGATGGCGGTCAGCCCCACCACCGGCAGCGAGTAATAGCCGATGTCGAGGAACTGCCGCAGGTACTGGCGCGGGAAGTAGGGCGGGGTGACGCCGCGGCCGATCGCGCGCGCGGCGAAGGCGACGATCCCGCCGAGATTGGCGCTGAAGGCGAGCACGCCTCTGCCGATGAGCCGGACCGGGTTCACTCACTCGCCTCCGCGATATCGCCGCTCGACCCGAGCGCCCAGGCGCACGAGCACCTCGTAGGGGATCGTCTCGGCCGCCGCGGCCAGCCGGTCGACGCCGTCGGGCCCCCAGATCAGCTCGACGCGCGCACCTTCGACCGCCGCCGTCGTCGACACCGCGGTGACGTCGAGGCCCAACAGATCCATCGACACCCGCCCGGCGACCGGAACCTCGACCCCGGCGAGCCGCGCTGTAGCCCGGTTGCCCGTGCATCTCAAGACGCCGTCGGCGTAGCCGAGCGCGGCGGTGGCGATGCGCGCACCGGCGGGCGCCCGGTAGGTGGCGCCGTAGCCGACGCGCGCCTCGGCCTCGAGGGCGTAGACCTGCAGGAGCTCGGCGTCGAGCTCGACCACCGGCGCCATCGGGTTGACGCGGCCGGGCGTCGGGTTGCCGCCGTAGACGGCGATGCCGGGCCGGCAGAGATCGTAGTGGAAATCGGGGCCGAGGAAGACGCCGGCGGAGTTGGCGAGGCTCGCCGGCAGGTGCGGGACCAGCCGCCGCGCCGCCTCGAAGCGGGCGCGCTGCGCGCGGCTGAAGGCGGGGTCGGGGTCGTCCGCGCAGGCCAGATGCGAGACCAGGAAGTCGAGCTCGAGGCGGCCGAGCTCGGGGCGCAGCGCGTCGATGGCCGCGAGCGGGAGGCCCAGCCGCGTCATCCCGCTGTCGACCTGCAGCGCGGCGGGCGGCCGCTCGGCGCGGTCGAGACCGGCGAAGGCGCGGACCTGGGCGGGCGTGTTCAGAACCGGCCGCAGGCGGCTGCCGCGAAAGGCGTCGCGCGCGCTCACCGCGTAGCCGCTGAGGACGTAGACGAACGCCTCCGGCAGGAGCTCCGCGACCGCCCGGGCCTCCTCGACGTCGGCCACGAAGAAACGCCGGGCGCCGGCCGCGAAGAGGGTGCGCGCGACCGGCGCGAGGCCGAGGCCGTAGCCGTCGGCCTTGACCACCGCGGCGATCTCGGCGCCGGGCGCCTCCGCGGCGAGGCGGCGGTAGTTCCACGCCAGCGCGTCGAGATCGACGCTGAGCCGCGGCCGTGCGCTCACCGCCGCCCCAGCTGGTGCCGCGCGTCCAGCTCGAAGTTGTAGAAGCGGCCGTAATTGCCGTCGAACTGCAGCGTCACCGCGCCGATCGGCCCGTTGCGCTGCTTGGCGACGATGACCTCGGCCTTGTTGTGCATCTCCTGGCAGCGCTGGACCCAGGACTGGTAGCGCTTGGAGAAGTCGTCGTGCTTCTCGCTCTCCCGGAGCTTCGGCTCGGCGCGGCTCAAGTAGTACTCCTCGCGGTAGAGGAACATGACGACGTCGGCATCCTGCTCGATGGTGCCGCTGTCGCGCAGATCCGCCAATTGCGGCCGTTTGTCCTCGCGGCTCTCGACCCCGCGGGAAAGCTGGGACAGCGCGAGGACCGGGACGTTGAGCTCCTTGGCGATGGCCTTCAAGGTCATGGTGATCTCGCCGATCTCGAGCACCCGGTTCTGCTGGCTCTGCCGCGTGGTGCCGCGCAGGAGCTGGAGGTAGTCGACGACGACGAGGGCGAGGCCGTGCTTGCGCTTCATCCGCCGCGCCCGGGTCCGCACCGCCGCCACCGACAGCGCCGGGGTGTCGTCGATGAAGAGCGGGCGGCGGGCGAGCGCCTGGCTGGCCTCGACCAGCCGCTGCCAGTCGGCGTCGGTGTCGATCCGCCCCTTCCTCAAATCGTCCGAGCCGATGCGGGCTTCGGCCGACAACAGCCGCATCGCGAGCTGCTCGGCGGACATCTCCAGCGAGAACACGGCGACGGGATAGGTCGCGAAGCCGTCGCCGTCGTCGTCGTCGTGGCGGCGCTGCGCCGAGGCGTTCGCCGCCATCGTGATCGCCAAGGCCGTCTTGCCCATCGAGGGCCGGGCGGCGAGGATGACGAGATCGGAGGGCTGCAGCCCGCCCAGCTTCTCGTCGATGCCGGTGAGTGCCGTCGGCACGCCGGTGACCTTGCCGTCCTTGTGGTAGGCGCTCTCCACCAGCTTGATGGTGTTGGTGAGGACCTGCGGGAAGTCCTTGAAGTCGCCCTGAACCTCGCCCTCCTGGGCGAGACTGAAAAGCTTGGCCTCGGCCGCCTCGATCTGCGCGCGCCCGCTCTCGTCGGTCTGCGGGTCGTAGGCGTGGTTGACCGTCTCCTCGCCGACCTGGATGAGCCCCCGCTTCAGGGCGAGGTCGTGGACGACACGGCCGTAGTGGTCGGCGTTGACGATGGTCTCGGCGGCGCGGGCGAGTGCGGCCAGATAGGCGCCGCCGTCGACCTCCCGCAAGGCCTCGTCCTCGTCGAAGAGGCGCTTGAGGGTCACCGGATCGGCGAGGCGGCCGTCGGCGACGCGGCGCTGGATGGCCTCGAAGAGGCGGGCGTGCACGGGCTCGTAGAAATGCTCGGCCCGGAGATAGTCGGCGACGCGGTGATAGGCCTCGTTGTTCACGAGGATGGCACCCAACAGCGCCTGCTCCGCCTCGAGGGAGTGCGGCAGCACGCGAAAGCGCGGGGGCGCCTCGACGCGCCCGCCGCCGTCGGAAGGGGTCGTCGGTTCCTGGTCCATGGCCGAACGCTAGCAAGGCGCCGTTCGGTTGGCTAAGCCGGATGAGGTGTCAACGCGAAAAGGCGGGGGATCGCACGGTGGAGGACCTGGGGACGGAGAGGCGAGCCGACGCGTTGCCGACGCGCGCCCGGGCGCCGCGCATCGTCCGCGGCGTCGCGCGCCACTTCGTCCAGCTTGGCTGCGCGGTGCTGGCCGAGGTCCCGCTCAACAACGGCCGCCGCGCCGACGTCCTCGTCCTCGACGGCGGGGGCGGCATCGCCATCGTCGAGGTCAAGTCCGGCCGCGCCGACCTCGCCGCCGACCACAAATGGCCGGACTATCGCGACTTCTGCGACCGCTTCTACTTCGCCGTCGATCCGGACTTCCCGTGCGCGCTGTTGCCGGCGGGAACCGGCGTCATCATCGCCGACGACTACGGCGCGGAGATCATCACCGCCGCGCCGGCGCACCCGCTGCGGGCGGCGCGCCGCAAGGCGGTGACGCTGCGCTTCGCGCATCTGGCGGCGCGCCGGCTCATGGGCATCGACGACCCCTTGGCTCAGTTCTCGTAGAGCCAGCTCTCGATCAGATAACGCGCGATGCTGTCGGGGCGGGGCAGGCTGACCGGCCGGTTCTCGGGCTCGATCAGCTCGTCTTTGTGGAACCAGCGGGCATCGGCCAGCTCGTCGTCGTCGATGGCGAGCGTGCGCTCGGCCGCGGTGGCGTGAAAGCCGAGCATCAACGATGCCGGAAACGGCCAGGGCTGCGACGAGCGGTAGCGCATGGCGGTGACCCGCACGCCGGCCTCTTCGAAGATCTCGCGCCGCACCGTGTCCTCAAGGCTCTCGCCCGGCTCCACGAAGCCGGCGAGCGTCGAGTACAGGTCGGGCGGAAAGCGCGGCGAGCGGCCCAACAGGCACCGGTCGCCGCAGGCCACCAGCACGATCACCGCCGGATCGGTGCGCGGAAAGACGGTGCGCCCGCAGCCGGTGCAGGCGCGGGCGTGGCCGCCGTCGGTCACGGTCGTCGCGCCGCCGCAGGCGCTGCAGAAGCCGTGGGTGTCGTGCCAGTAGCGCAGCGCGCGGGCGTAGGCGGCGAGCGCGGCCTCCCGCGCCGGCAACGCGGGGCCGATCTGGCGCAGGGCGACCGCGTCGGCGGCGGCGGGATGTCCCGCGTCGACCGCGTGGGCGAAGACCGCGGCGCCACCCTGTTCGCCCAGAAACGGCGCGTCGTCGGCCAGCGGCGCGCCGAGCTCGGCGACGGTGGTGAGCCTGAGCCGAGGGCCGGCCGCACCGTCGACGACCGGGTCGAGGCCGTGCAGCATCACCACGCGGGTGCGCGGATCGCGGCGGCGGTCGGCGAGCCAAGCCGCGTCCTTGCGGCGGATCGCGGCGCGCTCGAAGGCGGGATCGGCGTAGCGGTGCGGCGGTGGATTGATGATCTCGGGCATGATTTGGCCAACGTGCCACCTTGCGAACGGCCGTCATAGACCCGACTATGACGTCTGGAGGGCTGGCGCGGACGGACCCCCCGCGAACCCGGTCAGGTCCGGAAGGAAGCAGCCGTAGCGGGTTCCGGTCCGGGTCGCGTCAGTTCTCCACCCGTCGTCGGTGTTCCCTTCCCGCCGAGCCGCCCTTGGACGCCGAAGCCCGGCCTTATCGCGTTCTCGCCCGCGCCTACCGCCCCACCCGCCTGAGCGAGCTGGTGGGTCAGGAGGCGCTCGTGCGCTCGCTCACCAACGCCTTCCGCTCGGGGCGGATCGCCCAGGCCTATCTGCTCACCGGCATCCGCGGCACCGGCAAGACCACCACGGCACGGCTGATCGCCAAGTGCCTCAACTGCGTCGGCGAAGACGGCGCCGGCGGCGTCACGCCCGAGCCCTGCGGCGTCTGCGCGCCCTGCCGCGCGATCGCCCAGGACCGCCACATCGACGTCCTCGAGATCGACGCCGCCACCAACAACGGCATCGAGCACATCCGCGACCTCGTCGACAACGCCCGCTACGCCCCGGCGGACGGCCGCTACAAGGTCTACATCATCGACGAGGTCCACATGCTCTCGCAGGCCTCGTTCAACGGCCTGTTGAAGACCCTCGAGGAGCCGCCGCCGCACGCCCGCTTCATCCTGGCCACGACCGAGGTGAGGAAGCTCCCGGTGACGGTGCTGTCGCGCTGTCAGCGCTACGACCTGCGCCGGATCGAGCCCGACGTCCTGCAGGCGCACCTGGCCGCCGTCGCCCGCCGCGAGGGGGCTGAGGCGGAGCCCGACGCGCTCGCGCTCATCGCCAAGGTCGCCGGCGGCTCGGCCCGCGACGGCCTCTCGCTTTTGGACCAGGCGATCACCCTCGGCGAGGGCCGGGTCGAGACCGCCGGCGTGCGGGCGATGCTCGGCCTCGTCGATCGCGCCTACGTCCTCGACCTCCTCGGCCACGTCGCCGGCGGTGAGCCGAAGGCGGCGCTCACGCTCTTTCGCGAGCTGATGGCGGCGGGCGGTGATCCGAAGACGGTGGTCGAGGACCTGTTGGCGCTCACCCACGAGCTCACCCGCGACAAGCTGGAGCCCGCCGCCGCCGCGCCCGAGCGCGCCGAGCTCGCGGGCAAGCTCGACCTGGCGGTGCTGGCGCGGGCCTGGCAGGTGCTTCTCAAGGGCCTCGACGAGGTCGGCCAAGCGCCCGACGGCGCCGCCGCCGCCGAGATGCTGCTCGTGCGGCTCGCCTGCATGGGCGAGCTGCCGCCGCCGGCAGAACTCCTGCGCCGGCTCGAGGGCCGCGGGACCGTGACCGGCGGCGCGCCGGCGTCGGGTGCCGCCGCGGGCGCGGGTGCCGCCCAAATCCATCTCGGCCCGCTTCATCGACGCGTCGTCGGCGTCGGCGAGGTCGCCGAAGCCTGCAACCAGCTCGATCTACTCATCAACAACG
>JBKHCM010000187.1:0-3139 GCA_046541805.1 Alphaproteobacteria bacterium | reverse complement strand
AGCCGGGCGAGCCCCTGCGCCGGTTGCCGGCGGCCGCGCGCACGGCCGCCGCGGCGCGCAGCCGTCACCAGCGCGAACTCCTCGACGCCGTCGAGCGGGGCGCGTTCTTTCCGCTCTTTCAGCCCCAGCTCGACCTCGCCACCGGCGCCGTCGATCGCGTCGAGGTGTTGATGCGTTGGCGCCGCACCGACGGCAGCGTGGCGCCGCCGGCGGCCTTTCTCGACCAGCTGCGCGCGCTCGACGCGCTGCCGCGGGTGAGCGACGGCATCTACCGGGCGGCCTGCGCCGAGGCCGCGGACTGGCAGGCGGCGGGCTGCGGCCTCACCCGGCTCGCTCTCAACCTCGACGCCACCCAGACGGGGCGCGCCGACTGGGCCGAGCGGCTGTTGGCGCTTCTCGCCGCCGGACCGCTCGCCGCCGAGCAGGTCGAGATCGAGGTCTCCGAAAACATCCTCGAGCACGCCGCGCTCGACCGCCTGGTGGCGGGGTTGGCCACCCTCCGGGCCGCCGGCGTGCGGATCTCGCTCGACGATTTCGGCCGCGGCTACGCCTCGCTCGGCCAGATCGCCGATCTGCCGATCGATGTGGTGAAGCTCGACGCGCGGCTGGTGTGGGACGCCGCAACAGCGGCGCGCACCCGGCTGGTGGTCGAGGGCATCGTCGCCCTGTTGCGCAAGCTCGACCTGCCGTGCGTCTTCGAGGGCGTCGAGACACCGGCGCAGCTGGCGCTGGCCCGCGCGCTCGGCGCCCGTTGGGTCCAGGGTTTCCTGATCGGCCGGCCGATGCCGGCACCCGACCTCGAGGCCCGGCTGAGCCCCCGGCGCGCGCGCTCGCTCCGCCCGGCGCCGGCACCGACGGCACTCCTTGACGCCTGATGCGCGATCCCGCCTCGACGGCCGCGGCGAGCGGATGCAGAAAAGCGCGAGGATCGGGCCTCGAGGGCACCCGCGATGCCGCCGCGGCCGCGCTCCCACCGCCATCGTCGCCGGCGGCGGCGAGGCCCCCACCGGCGACCTCCTGGTCGAGCGCACCGCCCCGCCGAACCTGGGCCCACCGCCTTCGTCCTCGCCTGCAACGGAGCCACCCGGCGCGACGTCACGCCGGCACGGCTGAGCGTTCCCGGCCCCACGCTCGACGGCGAGATCCGCGCCGAGGGCCGGCTCGAGGTCGTCGCCCGCTCCGCCACCAGCGGCGGGGTGATGCGGCTGCGCCTGCGTTCGGGCGGCGCCTTCAGCCGTCGCGCTCCACCCTCGCCTCGAGCAACCGCTCGAAGGCGGCGTCGGCGCCCTTGGCCTCGATGGCCGCGCTCCGAAAGGCCGACGCGAGGGAAGCCGGCGTTGGCGGACGCCGAGCTCCCGGCCGCGATCAGGGCCGAGCTTGACCGTTGCTCCTGGTGGGGCGAGGGCCATCGCAAAGTCCGGGCAAAGTTGCGCGTGCTGGATGGCCTGCGCGTGGCGCGCGAGCGGGTGCTGCGCGCGATGGCGGAAGCCGGCTTCCTCTCAGCCCATCGCACCCGGCCCGAGCCCAGGCCCATCGACGAGCACGGCCGTCCGATCGTCACCGATGCGCCCGAGCTGATGTGGCCGATCGACGGCACGCCGATCACCACCGTCCGCGCCGGCAAGGTCCGGCTGCTCGCCACGGTCGAGCGCTGGAACGCCGCGGCGCAGCGGTGGCGCGTGCGCAAGCGCAGCGCCCGCCGCGAGGCGATGCAGGCCCTCGCCATGGGCGTGCGCGCCCTCGTCGACCGCTACACCGCCGAAAGGCTCGTCGCCAAGAACGGCTACCTCAGCCCCCACACCTGACGCCGCCAACACGCGGTGTCGGAGCTGACCGTGGCCGCGTAACCCGACCGAGTGTCCAAGGAACCGGGTCCGGTTCACGGCCGGCTGCCGCCCGTGGCGTGGGCGGCATCGTCCCGGTCGGCGCGCCGGGAACGACACGGGTGCCGCCGCGATTGCTCGAACGCTAGCGAGGGGGCGCCCATGTCTCTGGCGGCTCGACAACGACTGGCGCTGATCGTCACCTGCGCCGTCCCGTTGCTGATCGTCTTCACGGCCGAGCTGGCCGCGCTGCCCTTCGTCGCGGCCCTATTGCTCGCCTTGCTTCTCGACCCGCTCGTGCGGCGGCTCGTGCGCGTCGGCGCGGGCGAGACCGCCGCCGCCGCGATCACGACGGCGCTCGCCACGCTGATCACCTTCACCATCGTCTTCGGGGCGGTGCCGATCTTCCTGCAAGACGTGCAGGGCCTCGTGGAGACGCTGACCGACAGCGCCGACGAGCTCGTCGACCGGCTCGCCGGCATATGGGCGCGCTGGCTGCCGGGTGGGCAGTCGCTGCGCGAGGCGCTGCGCACCCGGGCCGAGGAACTGGCGCCGTCGGCGGACAACTTGGCGCCCGCGCTGGAGCAGCTCGTCTCCGTCGGCGGCGCCGTCGCGACCGCGATCCTCTTCGTCCTGCTCGTGCCGGTGGCGCTGTTCTTCTTGCTCCGCGAGGGGCGCGGCTTTCGCGACGGTCTCATCGCCCTGCTGCCGCGACCTTACCATGCCCCCGCCCGCGAGCTCGTGATCGACATCGGCGCGGGTCTCGGCGACTATATGCGCGGCCAAGCCCTCGTCTGCACCGCGCAGGCGATCTACCACGCCACCGGGCTCATGCTGATCGGCCTCGACTTCGGGCTGGTCATCGGCGTGCTCACCGGAATCGGCGCGATCGTGCCGATCATCGGCAACGCCGCGCTGTTCATCGTCGCGATCGCGGTGGCACTCGTGCAGTTCGACGGCTGGCTCGGCCCGTTCGGCGTGCTCGCCCTCTACGGTTCGGCGCAGATGCTCGAGACGCTGCTGCTGGTGCCGCTGCTCATCGGCAGGCAGATCGCCGTCCATCCGCTGCTCATGATCGTGGCGGCGATCCTCGGCGGTCGGCTGTTCGGGTTCGTGGGCGCGCTGTTGGCGCTGCCCGGCACGACCGTGCTGGTGGTCACGGGGCGTTGGTTCTGGGCGCGGTACCGCAGGACCGAGATCTACGACGCCACCGCGGCCGATGCCCGCGACCCCTATGAGGACGTTCGCGCCACCTGAGACACCCCGTGTCCACCCCGCTTGGTTCAGGTGGCTCGCAGGGTGGCCCGGTGGCGGGC
>JBKHCM010000011.1:0-42775 GCA_046541805.1 Alphaproteobacteria bacterium | reverse complement strand
GGCGATAGTCCCGCCCGCGCGGGCCGAAAAAGCTCGCGAGCAAGCCGTGCCCGGCCGCGCGCCCGCCGGGCTGGCGCAACGGCGGATCGTCCGCGAGGCCGAGCGCCGCCGCCGACGGCATCGCCGCGACGGCGAGCGGCGGCGGGTTCAAGGCCTCGGGCGCCGCGGCCGGCGGCGCGCGCATCAGCTGCTCCCAGCGCGCGGCCCAGCCGTCGCGGCGGGCGAGCCCGCGAATGACGCCGTGCTGACGGCGCTCGTGCCAGGGCACGCCGCGCGCGCGCAGCAGCTCGGCCACGCGGCGGTCGCGCGCGAAGGTCCAGGCGTTGTTGGTCTCCTGGTGCGACCACAGCGCCGCCACCGGCAGCCGGTCGAGCAGGTCGCGCACCACGTCCACGGCCTCGCCC
Source organism: Alphaproteobacteria bacterium (assembly GCA_046541805.1). Lineage (GTDB taxonomy): Bacteria > Pseudomonadota > Alphaproteobacteria > Geminicoccales > Geminicoccaceae > JAAAPF01. The sequence goes on along the minus strand of JBKHCM010000011.1, from coordinate 42,371 downwards.
GTGCGCACGACCAGCGCGCTGCCGCGCGCCCGCAAGTCGGCGTCGAGCTCGGCGAGGCTCTCGGCGACGAAGCGCCATTGCCGCCCGGAGCTTTCCGCCAAGGCCCAAAAGCCCGGCTCCGCGACGTAGAGTGGCAGCACCCGGCCGCGTGCCGCCGCCTCGGCGAGCGGGGCGTGGTCGTGGACGCGCAGATCGCGCTTGAACCAGACGACGTGAACGGGCGCGGAAGACGCGGTCATGGCCGAGGAGGTAGCATCCGCTGGGCGTCAGGCGAGCCCGGGCGGCAGGGGTTCGTCGAGCTGGCGCAGCCGGCGGGCGAGGCGGGCGAGCTGGCGGTCGAGCTCGGCCATGTCCGAGGGCGCGAGCCTCGGCCCCGGCCGGCGCACCGCGGCCGAGGCGATCAGCCCGCGCCGGCGAAAGATCTCCTTGCGGAGCGCGAGGCCCGCGCCGGGCTGCTGCTCGAGGCGGATCAGCGGCAGATGGGCGTCGAAGAGGTCCTCGCCACGCTCGGCCTCACCGGCGCGAAAGGCGCGGCAGATCGCGACCAGCGCCTCGGGGAAGGCGTAGCCGGTCATGCAGCCGTCGGCGCCGAGGTGCAGCTCGGAGGCCAAAAACATCCCGCCGTTGGCGGTCAGGATGGAGAGCCGGCGCAGCCCCTCCTCGCGTTCGCGGCGGCGGATCTCGGCGAGCTTGGCGAGGCCCGGCCAGTCCTCGTGCTTGAACATCACCACGTTCGGGCAGCGCTCGACGATGCGCTGGTAGGTGGCGACGGAGAAGGTCACGCCGGTGGTGAGCGGGTAGTCCTGAAAGCAGATCGGCACCTCGGGGCCGAGCGCCTCGGCCACCTCGACCATGTAGGCCTCGACCGCCGCCTCGGTCTTGGTGCCCTCGGGGCAGGCGAGCATGACCCCGGCGGCACCGGCGTCCATGGCGCTGCGCGCCCGCGCGACCAGCGGGACGAGGCCGGGCGCGCTCGCGCCGACGACGACCGGCACGCGGCCGTCGACGCGGGCGAGGCAGCGCGCGATGACGGCTCGGCTCTCCTCGGGCAGGAGCTTGGTGGCCTCGCCCATGATGCCGAGGATCGTGATGCCGGCCGCCCCGGCCGCGAGATAGCCGTCGACGAGGCGGTCGATGCTGGCGACGTCGACCTCGCCCGCATCGGTGAAGGGCGTCGGCGCGATGACGAAGGCGCCGGTGGTCTCGGCATCGATCCGCTGCATGGCACGCTCCCGGTTGGTCCCGCCGCGGCGGCTTGCGCGATGGCGCCGGTGTTGGCAAGCCTTGGCGCGCTCGATGGAGACGACCATGCGCTATGCCCTCGACGGGCTCGCCCCCGAGATCGACCCGACCGCCTGGATCGCGCCGACGGCGGTGGTGCTCGGCCGCTGCCGCATGGAGGCGCGCGCGAGCCTGTGGTTCGGCGCCGTCGTGCGCGGCGACAACGAGCTCATCGTCATCGGCGAGGGCAGCAACGTGCAGGAGAACTGCGTGCTGCACACCGACCCGGGCTTTCCGTTGACGATCGCGCGCGACGTGACGGTGGGCCATCTGGCCATGCTGCACGGCTGCGAGATCGGCGAGGGCAGCCTCGTCGGCATCGCCGCCACGGTCATGAACGGGGCGCGCATCGGCAAGCGCTGCCTCATCGGCGCCCACGCCTTCATCCCCGAGGGCAAGGAGATCCCGGACGACAGCCTGGTCATGGGCCAGCCCGGCAAGATCGTGCGCGCGGTCTCCGCCGCGCAGGCGGCACGGATGAAGCAGGGCGCCGCGGCCTACGTCGAGCGGGCGCAAACCTATCGCCACCGCCTGCGGCCGCTCGGCGCAGGCGACGATGGTGGCGGTGGATCGACGTGAAAGCCTGCGTCAATCCCGCACATTAAGAAGAGGGGTGGCGTGCCCACGTCCGCGCACAGGGTGGCAGGGTTCCAACGAGGACGACGACATGGATGAGCCGAAGCTCGGCGAGGGCGTGCTGGTGGTGCGCTTCGCCGGGGACAGCGGCGACGGGATTCAGCTGACGGGAACCCGCTTCACGGCGGCGGCGGCCTTCAGCGGCGCCGACGTCTCCACCTTTCCCGACTTTCCCGCCGAGATCCGCGCTCCGGCCGGGACCACCTACGGCGTTTCGGCCTTTCAGATCCAGATCGGTCGCCGGACCGTGCGCACGCCCGGCGACCGGGTCGACGTGCTGGTGGCGCTGAACCCCGCGGCGCTGAAGGTGAACCTCGCCGAGCTGCGCCCGGCCGGCGTGATCGTCGCCGACGCGGCCGCGTTCACCGAGCGCAACCTGAAAAAGGCCGGCTACGCGGCGAGCCCGCTCGACGACGGTTCGCTCGACGGCTACCGCCTGGTCGCGCTCGACATCACCAAGCTCACCGCCGAGGCGGTGAAGCCTTCCGGGGTGAAGGCCCGCGACGCCGCTCGGGCACGCAATTTCTGGACGCTCGGCCTGGTGCTGTGGCTCACCGGCGGCGACGTCGAGAAGAGTGCCGCTTGGATCGCGGAGCGCTTCAAGGCCGACACGTCGCTCGTCGACGCCAACACCCGCGCCCTCCAGGCCGGGCACGCCTTCGGCGAAACGGCGGAGCTGGCGCGGGTGGAGCCGGTGCTGCAGCGCGGGCCGTCGCCCTTGCCGGCGGGCCGTTACCGCTCGATCTCGGGCGCCGACGCGCTCTGTTTGGGGCTCGTGACCGGCGCGCATCTGGCGGCGCTCGAGCTGGTCTACGGCTCCTATCCGATCACGCCGGCCTCGACGATGCTCCACGCCCTCGCCAAGCTCGGGGCCTACGGGGTCGACGTCTTTCAGGCGGAGGACGAGATCGCCGCCATCGGGGTGGCGCTCGGGGCCTCCTACGCCGGCAAGCTGGGTGTGACCGGCAGCTCCGGGCCGGGCATGGCGCTCAAGACCGAGATGCTGGGCCTGGCGCTGGCCGCCGAGCTGCCGCTCGTGGTCATCGACGCCCAGCGCGGTGGCCCCTCGACCGGGTTGCCGACGAAGACCGAGCAGTCCGACCTCCTGCAGGCGGTGCTGGGGCGCAACGCCGACTCGCCGCTGCCGGTCTTGGCCGCGGCCACCCCGCACGACGCCTTCGAGATGGCGATCGAGGCGATCCGCCTGGCGGTGCGGGCGATGACGCCGGTGATCCTGTTGACCGACGGCTATCTGGCGAACGCCACCGAGCCCTGGGCGATCCCCGACGTCGCGGCGCTCCCGCCCATCGAGCGCCGGCCCCACGGCACCCGCCGGCCCTACGACCACGACCCCGAGACGCTGGCCCGGCCCTGGATCCCCGCCGGCACGCCGGGTCTCAGGCACCGCATCGGCGGGCTCGAGCGCCAGGACGGCACGGGCGCGGTCTCCTACGATCCGGCCAACCACCAGCGCATGACCGAGCTCCGCCACGCGCGCATCGCCAAGCTCGCCCAGGTCATCCCCGAACAGCCCTTCGAGGCCGGCGATGGTGGCGACGACATCCTGGTGGTCGGCTGGGGCTCCACCTACGGCGCGCTCGCCTCGGCGGTGGACCAGCTGCGCGCCGAGGGGCTCAAGGTGGCCCAAATCCACCTGCGCCATCTGAGCCCGTTGCCGTGCAATCTGGGTGATCTCTTGGCCGCCTTCGACAAGGTGTTGGTGGCGGAGCTGAACATGGGCCAGCTCGCCCTGTTGTTGCAGGGCCGCTACGGCCGAGCGGTGTCGTCGCTGACCAAGGTCGCGGGCCGGCCCTTCGGCATCGGCGAGGTCAAGGACCGCGTGCGCGCGGAATTGGGAGTGGACGCATGAGTGATACGCTCGATCAGGCGGTGCCGTCCGCCCCCGAGCGGACGGCCCCCGGACGCACGGCGAAGGACTTCGCCGCCGACATGGAGGTGCGCTGGTGCCCGGGCTGCGGCGACTACGCCATCTTGAAGGCGGTGCAGAAAACGCTGGCCGACCTTGCGGCGGACCCGGACCGCACGGTGTTCCTCTCGGGCATCGGCTGCGCCGCCCGCTTTCCCTATTACGTCGACACTTACGGCTTTCACACCATCCACGGCCGCGCTGCGGCGATCGCCACCGGTGTCAAGCTCTCCCGGCCCGACCTCGACGTCTGGGTGGTCTCCGGTGACGGCGACAGCCTGTCGATCGGCGGCAACCATCTGTTGCACCTGCTGCGCCGCAACGTCGACCTCGTCTATCTCCTGTTCAACAACGAGGTCTACGGGCTCACCAAGGGCCAGGCGTCGCCGACGAGCCCGGTGGGCCAGGTGACGCCGTCGACGCCCGCGGGCTCGCTCGACGAGCCGGTGCACGCCGGGCGCTACGTGCTGGGGTGCGGCGGCAGCTTCTTCGCGCGCGTGCCCGACGTCGCGCAGGCGCAGCTGGTCGAGGTCATGAAGGCGGCGCACGCCCACGCCGGCACCGGCTTCGTCGAGATCCTGCAGAACTGCATCGTCTACCACGACGGTGCCTGGAGCGCGGTCACCGACAAAAAGACGGCGGCCGACCGCCAGCTCTGGTGCCGCCACGGCGAGCCGCTGCGCTTCGGCGAGGGCGGCGCGAAGGCGCTGCGGCTGAACCCCGCCGCGCTCGCGCTCGAGGTCTTCACCCCCGGCGTCGACGGCGCGGCGGAGGAGATCCTCGTGCACGATGCGACCAACCCGATGTTGGCGCGGCTCTTGTGCGAGCTCGACGCGCCCTTGGCGCTCGGCGTCATCCACCGCCGCGACGCCGCGGTCCTGGAGCGGCGTCATCACGCGGCGAGGCCGGCGCAGCGGCGCGACGCTCGGTCACTGCAGGCGCTGTTGAACGGCACCGACACCTGGACGCTCTGAGTTTCGCCCGAGCCGTCGGGCGGCGCGCTCGATGCGTCGTTCCATGCGCCGAAAGAATGCCCGGACGCCGACCGTCGGAGCGATTACAACGCGACCATAAGGGTCCGTCGCGCGGCGTCGCCGCGTCGTCGGGTGTGCCAGGTGAAGGACCTAGATGACCGAAGCCCTGCAGCTGCACGACCAGCCACTCGCGCAGGACGCTGGCGGCCCCGGGATCGCCGAGTTGCGCTCGGCGATCCTCGCCAAACTCATGTTCCAGGTGGGCAAGGACGCCGACCACGCCAGCGACCGCGACTGGTTCCTCGCGACCGCCTACGCGCTGCGCGACCAGGTCACCCGGCGCTGGGTCGCCAGCACGCAGGACACCTACGTGCGCGAGCGCAAGCGGGTCTATTACTTCTCGGTCGAGTTCCTGATCGGCCGGCTGTTGAGCGACAGCCTCTCCAACATGCGGCTGTTGGAGCCGTGCCGGCAGGCGCTGGGCGAGCTCGGCATCGACTTCGACCGGATCGCCGCGATCGAGTCCGACGCGGCGCTGGGCAACGGCGGTCTCGGCCGGCTCGCCGCCTGCTTCATGGAGAGCATGGCGAGCATCGGCCTCGCCGGCTACGGCTACGGCATCCGCTACCGCCACGGCCTCTTTCGCCAGGCCTTCGTCGACGGCTGGCAGGTGGAGCGCCCCGAGGACTGGCTGGAGTTCGGCAATCCTTGGGAGTTCGAGCGGCCCGAGGTCGTCTACGAGATCGGCTTCGGCGGCAGCGTCGAGCGCACGACCGACCGCCGCGCCCGCTGGCAGCCGTCGGAGCGGGTCAACGCCGTGGCCTACGACACCCCCATCGTCGGCTGGGCCGGCCGGCAGGTGAACACGCTGCGCTTGTGGTCCGCGCGCGCGGTCGAGCCCGTGCTGTTGAGCGAGTTCAACCTCGGTCACTATGTCGGGGCGCTGGCCGGCAAGGCCAACGCCGAGAGCATCTCGCTCGTCCTCTACCCCGACGACACGACCGAGGCCGGCCGCGAGCTGCGGCTGAAGCAGGAGTACTTCTTCGTCGCGGCGTCGCTGCAGGACCTGCTGCGCCGCCACCTCGACTATTACGGCACCTTCGACAACCTGCCCGAGAAGGTGGCGATCCAGCTCAACGACACCCATCCGGCGCTGGCGGTGCCGGAGCTGATGCGCCTGTTGGTCGACGTCCACGGTACCCCCTGGCAGGACGCCTGGGACATCGTCCACGGCGTGGTGACCTACACCAACCACACCCTGCTGCCGGAGGCGCTCGAGAGTTGGCCCGTGCCCCTGATGGAGCGCCTGCTGCCGCGGCACATGCAGATCATCTACGAGCTCAACGCCGATTTCCTGCGTCAGCTCAGGCACAAGTCGGGCGTCGACGACGCGCTCGTGCGCGAGGTCTCGCTCATCGACGAGACCAGCGGCCGCCGCGTCCGCATGGGCCATCTGGCCTTTTTGGGCGCGCGCAAGGTCAACGGCGTGTCGGTGCTGCACACCGATCTGATGAAGCGGACGGTGTTCGAGCCGCTGCAGCGCATCATGCCGCACAAGATCACCGCCAAGACCAACGGCATCACCCCCCGCCGCTGGCTTTTGGTGTGCAATCCGGCGCTCGCGGAGCTGATCACCGAGTGCATCGGCGAGAAGTGGGTCGGCGACACCGCGGCGTTGGCCGCGCTTGAGCCGTTGATCGAGGACGCGGGCTTCCGCGAGCGTTTCGCCGCCGCCAAGCGCGCCAACAAGGAGCGGCTCGCCGACGTCATCGGCCGCCGCTACGGCCTCCAGCTCGACCCCAGCGCGCTCTTCGACGTCCAGATCAAGCGCATCCACGAGTACAAGCGCCAGCTTTTGAACATTCTCGAGACCATCGTGGTCTACGACACGCTGCGCGCCCAGCCGCATCGCGACTGGAAGCCGCGCGTCAAGATTTTCGCGGGTAAGGCCGCCGCCGCCTATCACCAGGCCAAGCTGGTGATCAAACTGATCAACGACGTCGCCAAGATGGTGAACAGCGACCCGCTGGTCGGGGATCGGCTCAAGGTCATCTTCATCCCGAACTACAACGTGTCTTTGGCGGAGATGGTCATTCCGGCCGCCGACCTCTCCGAGCAGATCTCGACGGCGGGCATGGAGGCGTCGGGCACCGGCAACATGAAGTTCGCGCTGAACGGCGCGATCACCATCGGCACCCTCGACGGCGCCAACGTCGAGATCCGTGAGCAGGTGGGGCCGGAGAACATCCACATCTTCGGGCTCACGGCGGAGGAGGTGGCGCAGCGCTGGGCGGACGGCTACGACCCGCACGCGACGCTCAGGCGGACCCCGGCGCTCGCCGAGGCGCTCGAGCAGGTCCGCTCGGGGGTGTTCTCGCCGGACGAGCCCGCGCGCTTTCGCGGCCTCGTCGACAGCATCGTTCACCACGACCGCTATCTGGTCACCGCCGATTTCGAGGCCTATGCCCGCGCGCAGGAGAACGTGGCGGGCGAGTTCGGCAGCGAGACTTGGTGGTACAAGGCGGCGCGCAACACCGCGCGGATGGGATGGTTCTCCTCTGATCGGACGGTGCGAGATTATGCCGAAGAGATTTGGCGTGTGCCTCTCGATCCGGTACCCCGGGATTGACGGCGCAGCGCGGCATTAGCGGCGGCGCCGGCCACGCCCGCCGCGTCGCGGCGATAGGACGGGAGGATCGGCGATGGTCTCCGCACCGAGGCCCGCACCCAATCTTGCGCGCAACGCCATGGCCTATGTGCTCGCGGGTGGACGCGGTACCCGTCTCTACGAATTAACCGACAGTCGCGCCAAACCGGCCGTCCATTTCGGCGGCAAGTCACGCATCATCGATTTCGCGCTTTCCAATGCGCTCAACTCGGGTATTCGCCGTATCGCGGTGGCGACGCAGTACAACGCGCACAGCCTTATCCGGCATTTGCAGCGCGGCTGGAACTTCTTTCGGCCCGAGCGCAACGAGAGCTTCGACATCCTGCCCGCGTCGCAGCGGATCGCGCCGAACCAGTGGTACGAGGGCACCGCGGACGCGGTCTTTCAGAACCTCGACATCATCGAGCGCTACGGCGTCGAGCATGTCATCGTGCTCGCGGGCGACCACGTCTACAAGATGGACTACGAGACGATGGTGCGCGACCACGTCGAGACCGGCGCCGACGTGACCGTCGGGGTCATCGAGACGCCGCGCGAGCAGGCCACCGGCTTCGGCGTCATGCACGTCGACGAGAACGACCGCATCATCGACTTCGTCGAGAAGCCCGCCGACCCGCCGGCCATGCCCGGCCATCCCGACATCGCGCTGGCGTCGATGGGCATCTACGTCTTCAGCGCGGCGACCCTCTACGATCAGCTCCGCCGTGACGCCGAGGCGCCGGACTCCCAGCGGGATTTCGGCAAGGACCTGATCCCCTATCTGGTCGAATACGGGCACGCCCACGCCCATCGCTTCACCGCGTCCTGCGTGCGCGCCGAGACCGAGCCCGAGGCCTATTGGCGCGACGTCGGCACGATCGACGCCTACTGGGCCGCCAACATCGACCTCTGCACGGTGACGCCGGCGCTCGATCTCTACGACCACAACTGGCCGATCTGGACCTACGCCGAGATCACGCCGCCGGCCAAGTTCGTCCACGACGAGGAGGGTCGCCGCGGCAACGCCATCAGCTCGCTGGTGGCCGGCGGCTGCATCATCTCGGGGGCGACGCTCAACACCTCGCTGGTCTTCTCCAACGTCCACTGCCACTCCTTCTCGAGCCTGAGCGGCTGCGTCGTCATGCCCGACGTCGACGTCGGCCGCGGCGCGCGGCTCACCAACTGCGTCGTCGACCGGCGCGCGCACATCCCGCCCGGGCTGGTGGTGGGCGAGGACCCGGAGTTCGACGCCGCCCGCTTCCGCCGGACCGCCAACGGCATCACCCTGATCACGGCGCCGATGATCGAACGCCTCAAGGCCTGAGCGCCGTGCGCGTGCTCGTCGTCGCCTCGGAGTGCTATCCGCTCGCCAAGACGGGCGGTCTCGCGGACGTCGTGGGCGCGCTGGCGCCGGCGCTCGCAGCACTCGGCCACGAGGTCCTGACCTGCGTGCCGGGCTATCCGAGCGTCGTCGCCGCGCTCGACGAGGCCGCCGAGATCGACGCTTACGGCGAACTCTACGGCGGTCCCGCCCGGGTGCTGCGCGGCCGCGCCGCCGGGCTCGACGTCGCCGTCGTCGACGCGCCGCACCTCTTCGCCCGAGCCGGGCACCTCTATGTCGGGCCGGACGGCGAGGAGTGGGGGGACAACGGCTTTCGCTTCGCCGCCCTGGCGGTGGTCGCCCGCGAGCTCGCCCTCGGCCGCGTGCCCGACCTCGAGGTCGACGTCGTCCACGCCCACGACTGGCAGGCCGGGCTGGTGCCGGCCTATCTGGCGCTCGATCCGCGCCCACGGCCGGCGACGGTCATGACCATCCACAACCTCGCGTTTCAAGGGCAGATGCCGCCGGCCTGGCTCGGCCGGCTCGGCCTGCCGGCGCACGCCTTCGCTCCCGACGGCGTCGAATACTACGGCAGCGTCGGCTATCTGAAGGCCGGGATCTACTACGCCGACCAGATCACGACGGTGAGCCCCACCTACGCCCGCGAGATCCAGGGCGCGCTCTGGGGCATGGGCCTGGAGGGTCTGTTGCGCGCGCGGGCGGACGACCTCACCGGCATCGTCAACGGTATCGACACCGGGGTCTGGGACCCCGCCCGCGACCCGCTGATCGAGCCACACTACGACGCCGGATCGCTGGACCGCCGCGGCGCGCACAAGGCGATGCTGCAGGCCCGCTTCGGGCTCGACGGCGACCCGGCGCGCCCGCTGTTCGCGGTCATCAGCCGGCTCGCCTGGCAGAAGGGCACGGATCTTCTGGTCGAGGCGCTCGACGGCCTGGTCGCCGCCGGCGGCCAGTTGATCATCCTCGGCAGCGGCGATCCGGGCATGGTGGACCGCGTCGCCGCGGCGGCGGCGGCCCATCCGGGTCGCGTCGCCACCTGGTTCGGCTATGACGAGGAACGCGCGCACCGCCTCCAGGCGGGGGCCGACGTCATCGTCGTGCCGTCGCGCTTCGAGCCCTGCGGGCTCACCCAGCTCTACGGCCTGCGCTATGGCTGCGTGCCGCTCGTCGCCAGCACCGGCGGCCTTTTGGACACCGTCATCGACGCCGACGCGGACCCGGGGCGCGCCAACGGCTTCGTCTTCCACGCCGGCGACGCCGGGGCGCTGCGCCACGCCTTCGCTCGGGTCGCCGCCGCCTACGGCGATCCCGCGCGTTGGCATGCGCTGCAGCGCCGTGGCATGGAGGAGGATCTCGGCTGGACCCGCGCCGCGCGGCGGTACGTCGAGGTCTACGAGCGGGCACGGGCCGGCCGTCGCGGGCCTTGAGCGCGCGCGCCATCCGACGAGCGCGGCGGTTGACGACGGCGCCCGATCGCGCTCTACCGCGCCGCGGTAAGCCGGCACAAGCCGCCGGGGCCGAGACCGGTCCGGCGCGTCGAAGGGGGGATCGTCACGTGTCGTCGTCCACGCCCGGCGGCGCCGCGCCGCGGCTCTACCACCTGCACCCGCTCACCGCCGGCCCGATCGCGCATTGGTCGCGCCACTTCCCGCGCGTCCGCGCCATGGCGTTCGACGGGGTGTACGTGGCGAGCCCCTTCGCCGCGGGGGGCGCCGGCTCGCTCGCCTTGCCGGCCGAGCCCTTCAAGCTGGATCGCCGGCTCGCCGGCGACGACGCCGACGCCTTCGCGCCGCTCGCCGACCTCGCGGCGGCGGCCGGCGAGCACGGCCTCGCCCTGTGGCTCGAGCTGATCTTGCCGTTCGCTGCCGAGGACGGCCTGCTCGCGCGCACCCACCCGCAGTGGATCGCGCGCGACGCCCGGGGCTGGCCCCGCCACGCCGGCGGCGCCGGCGGCGTGGTGCTCGCGCTGGACGGCGACGACGCGGCGCAACTCGAGCACATGACGGCGCGCGGCCGCCTGTGTCTCGACGCCGGCGCGCGCGGGCTGCGCTTCACCGCGGCGCATCGGGTGCCCGCGCCGTTCTGGCGGGCCCTTTTGGGGCGCTTGCGCGCGCACGCGCCCGACGCCTGGTTCGTCGCCGACGTCCTCGGCGCGCCGGCGAGCGCGTTGCGCGAGCTCGCGGGCGTCGGCTTCGACGGCGTCCTCGACAGCTCGCGCTGGTGGAACTTCCACGACGGCTGGTTTCTGGAGCAGCACCACGCCCTGCGGGGCATCGGCGTGCCCTTCGCCTTTCCCGAGCACGACGGCGAGCCGCGCCGCGCGGCGGCGCTCGCGGGCGCGCCGGCGGAGCACATCGCCGACGGCCTCGCCGCCGCCTATCTCAAGGCGGTGGCGCTCGGCACCGGGGTCTTCATGCCGATGGGCTTCGAGTACGGCTGCCGCCGGCCGCTCGACCCGGCGCGCAGCAGCCCCGCCGATTGGGAGGCCGAGACCGCCGAGCCGGTGGTCGACCTGCGCGCGCGGATCGCCGCCGCCAACGCCTTGAGCGCGCACCATCCGGCGCTCAGGGTCGCGGGCGAGCTGCGGCGGGTCAACGCGCCGAACGCGCGGGTGGTGGCGCTGTCGCGGCTGTCGCATCCGTCGCCGGCACGGGCCGAGGAGGCGCTCTTCATCGCAGCCAATCCCGATCCGGGCCAGAGCGACGGGCTCGAGCCGCGCGGGCTGCTCACCGCCGCCGGCGGGCGCTTCGAGAGCCTGGTGGAGGTCGGTCTCGACGATGGCGGCGCGGTGGTCGACCCGAGCCGGCCGCTGACGCTCGAGCCGGGCGCCTTGCGGCTGTTGGCGAGCCGGCCGGTGAAGCCCAGGGCCGCGCGCAACCAGCGGGCGGGCTCGGCGGAAAAGCGCGTTCTGCAGGTGGCGGCCAGTCGGGTCGTGATCGAGAAGGTGAGCCCCGAGCTCGACGGCGGGCGCTTTGCGGTCAAGCGGGTCGTCGGTGATCTCCTCGAGGTCGAGGCCGACATCTTCATGGACGGCCACGACCAGCTCGCCGCCGAACTGCTGGTGCGGCCGGCGGATCAGCGGGGTTGGGACGCGGTCGCGATGCGCCCGATCGGCAACGATCGCTGGGCGGGCGAAGTCCCGCTCACCCGCAACGGCCGCTGGCGGTTCACGATCGAGGCTTGGCGCGACGCCTTCACCTCCTGGCGGGTGGAGGTGACCAAGAAGAACGACGCCGCCGTGCCCATCGGCCTCGAGCTCGAGGAAGGCCGTCGCCTGGTCGAGCGCACGGCCGCCGGCGCCGCGGGCGAGAGCCGGGACGCGCTCGACGCGCTCGCCGCCGAGCTGCGCGCCCGCGTCGACGACGAGGGCTTTCAGCTGGCGCGGCTCTTCGCCGACGACACCGCCGCGTTGATGCGCGCCGCCGACCTCAAGGACAACCTGACGCGCTACGAGCGCGAGCTCGAGGTCGTCGTCGACCGCACGGTCGCCGCCTTCGCCGCCTGGTACGAGCTGTTCCCGCGCTCGCAGAGCGACGATCCGCACCGCCACGGCACCTTCGACGACGTCATCGCCAAGCTCGCTTATGTCCAGGACATGGGCTTCGACGTTCTCTATTTCCCGCCGATCCACCCGATCGGGCGGACCAACCGCAAGGGCCGCAACAACAGCTTGACGCCGGCGCCCGACGATCCGGGCTCGCCCTACGCCATCGGCGGCCCCGAGGGTGGCCACGACGCCCTTCATCCCGAGCTCGGCACCTTCGAGGATTTCCACCGGCTGGTGGAGGCCGCGCACGACCACGGCCTCGAGCTCGCGCTCGACTTCGCCATCCAGTGCTCGCCGGACCATCCCTGGCTCAAGGAGCATCCCGACTGGTTCGACTGGCGGCCCGACGGCTCTTTGAAATACGCGGAGAACCCGCCCAAGAAGTACGAGGACATCACCAACGTCGACTTCTACCGCGAGGGCGCGCTTCCCGACTTGTGGCTGGCGCTGCGCGACGTCGTGATGTTCTGGGTCGAGCACGGCGTCAAGATTTTCCGGGTCGACAACCCGCACACCAAGCCGTTGCCGTTCTGGGAGTGGTTGATCGGCGACGTCCAGGCCAAGCACCCCGACGTCGTCTTCCTCTCGGAGGCGTTCACCCGGCCGAAGATGATGCATCGCTTGGCGAAGATCGGATTTACCCAATCCTACAGCTATTTCACCTGGCGCGAGACCAAGCACGAATTGCAGAAATACCTGAGCGAGTTGACGCGGGAGGAAACGCGCGAGCATATGCGGCCGAACTTCTTCGTCAACACGCCGGATATCAATCCCTATTATTTACAAACGAGTGGCCGGCCCGGCTTTCAGGTGCGGGCGGTGCTGGCGGCGACGCTCTCGACCCTGTGGGGGGTGTATTCCGGCTTCGAGCTCTGCGAGGGCACGCCCTTGCCGGGGCGCGAGGAGTACCTCGACAGCGAGAAATACGAGATCAAGGCGTGGGACTGGGACCGCCCGGGGCACATCCGCGACGATATTCGCCTCTTGAACAGCGTGCGTCGCGACAATCCGGCGCTATGGTCGTTCACCAATCTGGAGTTTCACCAGGCGTGGAACGACCACGTCATGGTCTATTCGAAGATGACCCCAGCCCGCGACAACGCCGTCCTCGTCGCCGTCAACGTCGATCCGCATCACGCCCAGGGCGCCGCCTTCGAGGTGCCGCTGTGGCATTTCGGCCTCGCCGATCACGGCTCGATCGAGGTCGAGGACCTGGTCACCGGGGCGCGCTTCACCTGGACCGGCAAGGTTCAGCACGTCTGGCTCGACCCGGCCCATCGCCCCTATCAGATCTGGCGTCTCGTCCCGCCCGGTCTTGCCGCCGCGTCACCCGTCGTCGCTGCCGGCTGATCCCCCGAGATGCCCGATCCCCTCTGGTACAAAGACGCCATCATCTACCAGACGCACGTCAAGGCGTTCTTCGATGCGAACAACGACGGGGTCGGCGACTTCGAAGGGCTGATCCATAAGCTCGACTACATCGCCGATCTGGGTGTCGACACGATCTGGCTGTTGCCGTTCTATCCGTCGCCGTTGAAGGACGACGGCTACGACATCCAGGACTACCGCAACGTCAATCCGGCCTACGGCAGCCGGGCCGACGTCCGGCGGCTGGTGCGCGAGGCGCACAAGCGCGGCCTCCGCCTCATCTTCGAGCTCGTCATCAACCATACCTCCGATCAGCACCCCTGGTTTCAGCGCGCCCGTCGCGCCAAGCCCGGCAGCGTTCAGCGCAACTATTACGTCTGGTCGGATACCGATCAGAAATATCAAGAGACGCGGATCATCTTCATCGATACCGAAAAGAGCAACTGGACCTGGGACCCCGAGGCCCAAGCCTATTTCTGGCATCGGTTCTACAGCCATCAGCCCGATCTGAACTTCGACAACCCGGCGGTGTTGCGCGAGGTCATCAGCGTTCTGCACCATTGGCTGAGGCTGGGGGTCGACGGCGTGCGCCTCGATGCGATCCCCTACCTGATCGAGCGCGAGGGCACCAACTGCGAGAACCTTCCAGAGACCCACGACGTCTTGAAGCGCATCCGCGCCGAGCTCGACGCCCATTACGACGACAAGATGCTGCTGGCCGAGGCCAACCAGTGGCCGGAGGACACCCACCTTTATTTCGGCAGTGGTGACGAGTGCCACATGTCGTTCCACTTTCCGCTGATGCCGCGGATGTATCTGGCGCTGGCCCAGGAGGACCGCCACCCGATCACCGACATCCTGCGGCAGACGCCGGAGATACCCGAGACCTGTCAGTGGGCGGTGTTCCTGCGCAACCACGACGAGCTGACGCTCGAGATGGTCACGGACCACGAGCGCCACTTTCTCTGGAACACCTACGCCAGCGACCGCCGCATGCGGATCAATCTCGGCATCCGCCGGCGCCTCGCCCCGCTGATGGAGAACGACCGGCGCAAGATCGAGCTGATGAACTCGCTCTTGTTCTCGATGCCGGGCACCCCGGTCGTCTACTACGGCGACGAGATCGGCATGGGCGACAACATCTATTTGGGCGATCGCGACGGCGTCCGCACGCCGATGCAGTGGTCGCCCGACCGCAATGCCGGCTTCAGCCGCGCCAACCCGCAGGAACTCTACCTGCCGGCGATCATGGACCCGGTCTACGGCTTCGCCACCGTCAACGTCGAGGCGCAGACCCGGTCGTCGTCGTCGCTTTTGAACTGGATGAAGCGGCTGATCGCGGTGCGCCGCGCCCACAAGACCTTCGGGCGCGGCACGCTCGAGTTCATCTACCCGGGTAACCGCAAGATCTTCGCCTATACGCGCTCGCACGCCGGTGAGGTCATCCTCTGCGTGGTCAACCTGTCGCGGCACGCCCAGCCGGTCGAGCTGGATCTGGCCGCCTTTGCCGGACGGGTGCCGGTGGAACTTCTCGGCCGCACGCCGTTTCCCCCCATCGGCGAGTTGCCGTATCTGCTGACGCTGCCAGCCTACGGCTTCTATTGGTTCCTCTTGGCCGAGGAGGCGGAAGTGCCGAGTTGGCATCAGACCATCCCCGAGCCGTTGCCGGATTTCGTCACCGTCGTCATGCGCGACGGCTGGTCGGCCTTGGCCGATCCGACCAACCGCCGCTCGCTCGAGCGCCAGGCGCTCGTGCCCTTCGCCCGCAACCAACGCTGGTTCGCCGCCAAGGACGCCGCCATCGCGCGCATCGGCATGGGGCCGACCGCGGCCTTGCGCGAGGGTGCCGACGGGCTGTGCCTGCAGATTTTGGAGGTCCAGCTCGCCGACGCGGTGACCCACCGCTACGTGCTCCCGCTCGCCGTCGCCTGGGGCGAGGAGAACGTCCAGACGGGCTCGCCGCTGTTGCCCTTCACGCTGGCCAAAGCCCGGCGCGGCTCGCGCATCGGCGCCCTCTACGACGCCACGGCCGGCGAGCGCTTCGCCCATCTGCTGCTGGAGGACATGCGGGCCGAACGCCGCATCGACGGGCCCCACGGCGCGCTGATCTTTCGCGCCGGGGCCAAGCTCGCCGAGCTGGCGGCGCCGCCCGAGCCGGTGGTGCGCCGGCTCGGTGTCGAGCAGTCGAACACCTCCATGACCATCGGCCGCGAGGTCATCGTCAAGCTCTACCGGCGGCTGCAGTCGGGCGTGCATCCCGAGGTGGAGGTCGGGCGCTTTTTGACCGACGTCGGCGGGTTCGCGAATACCCCGCCGCTGCTGGGCTCGCTCGAATGGCTCGACGAGGCGGGCGTGCCCACCGCCGTCGCCGCCGCCTTCGGCTTCGTGCTCAACCAGGGCGACGGCTGGAGCTACACCATCGAGTTCCTCGAGCGCGAGCTCGAGCCCGTCGTGCTGGCCGCGGCGGCGAGCGAGGAGGAAACGGCGTCCGTGGTCAGCGAGAGCGGCGTCTTCGCCCTCTTCGGCGACTTCGCGCGGCGGCTGGGCACCCGCACGGCCGATTTGCATCGCGCCTTCGCGGTCGCGACCGACGATCCGGCCTTCGCCGCCGAGCCGATCACCGCGGCCGATCTCGCCCGGTGGGTCGACGGGGTCGAGCGCCAGGCGGAAGCGGCGTTTCGGGCCATCGCCCAAGTCGACACCGACCTCGACGAGGCGAGCGAGGCCCTCGCCGCGACGGTGATGGATCGCCGCGACGTGCTCGCCGCGCGGCTCGAGGCCGTCCGCGGGCTCCGGCCGACCGCGCAGAAGACGCGGCTTCACGGCGACTACCACCTGGGCCAGGTGCTGGTCGGCAAGGACGACGTCTATATCCTCGATTTCGAGGGGGAGCCGGCGCGCTCGTTGGCCGAGCGCCGCGCCAAGATGGCGGTGCACAAGGACGTCGCCGGCATGCTGCGCTCGTTCGACTACGCCGCCGAGGCGGTGGGCGAGCGGCTCGTCGGCGACCGCGGCCACGCCGTCGCCGTCGTCGGGCCATTGATGGAGCGGTGGCGCCAGGCGACCGTCGGGGCGTTCCTCGACGCCTATCGCGAGCGCATGGCCGACTGTGCGTCGATGCCGGCCTCGGCGGAGGAGGACCAGTTGCTGCTGGACCTGTTCCTTTTGGAAAAGGCCTTCTACGAGATCAGCTACGAGGCGGCCAACCGCCCGTCCTGGCTCGGCATTCCGCTCAAGGGCGTGGCGGCGCTCCTGCCGTCCGCCAACGGTCAAGCAAGCTGAGGGCACCATGGCGACGAGCACGGCGAAAAGCGCGCGGGTCGAGCCCGCCACGGTCCGAGCCATCGTCGAGGGGCGCCACGGCGATCCCTTCGCCGTACTGGGCATCCACGACGGCCAGCTGCGCACCATCCAGCCCGACGCCCAAGAGGTGCACGTCCTGGATCCGGAGGGCCGGCGCCTCGCCGCCCTGGAGCGCACCGAGGCGTCCGGGTTCTTCGAGGGCGCGGTCGCCAAGCTCCAGCCGGGCGACGCCTACCGGCTCGAGGTCGACGGTCGCGTCGTCGACGACCCCTACCGCTTCGCGCCGCTGTTGGGCGAGGTCGACGTCTACCTCCTCGCCGAGGGCCGTCACCGCCGGCTCTACGAGAAGCTCGGTGCGCACCCGCACGAGGTCGACGGTGTCAAGGGCGTCAGCTTCGCGCTCTGGGCGCCGAACGCCACCCGGGTCTCCGTCATCGGCGACTTCAACCACTGGGACGGCCGCCGCCATCCGATGCGCAAGCGGATCGAGTGCGGCGTCTGGGAGCTCTTCGTGCCGGGCGTCGAGATCGGCGCGCTCTACAAATACGAGCTGCTCGGCCCGCAGGGCGAGCTGTTGCCGCTGAAGGCGGACCCGGTCGCCTTCCGCGCCCAGCACCCGCCCGAGACCGCCAGCGTCGTCGCCGGGCTGGTCGACCACGCCTGGAACGACGGCGCCTGGATGGCCGAGCGCGAGGACCGCCAACGGCCCGCCTCGCCGGTGAGCATCTACGAGGTCCATCTCGGCTCCTGGCAGCGCATCGGCCCGGGCGCCGGCCGCTACCTCTCCTATCAGGAGCTGGCCGAGCGGCTCGTACCCTATGTCGCCGACATGGGCTTCACCCACGTCGAGCTGCTGCCGGTGAGCGAGTACCCCTTCGACGGCTCCTGGGGCTATCAGCCGACGGGGCTCTACGCGCCGACGATCCGCCACGGCACGGCGGAGGAGTTCGCGGCCTTCGTGGACGCCTGCCATCAGGCCGGGATCGGCGTCATCATCGACTGGGTGCCCGGCCATTTTCCGAGCGACGCCCACGGCCTCGCCCGCTTCGACGGCACCGCGCTCTACGAGCACGAGGACCCGCGCAAGGGCTTCCATCACGACTGGAACACCCTGATCTACAATTACGGCCGCAGCGAGGTCGACAACTTCCTCCTCGCCAACGCTCTCTATTGGCTGGACCGCTTCCACATCGACGGTCTGCGCGTCGACGCCGTCGCCTCGATGCTTTATCTCAACTATTCGCGAAAAGAAGGGGAGTGGATACCCAACAAGTACGGGGGCAACGAGAACCTCGAAGCCATCGCCTTTCTGCGCCACATGAACGAGCTCGTCTTCGGCGAGCATTCCGGGGCGACCACCATCGCCGAGGAGTCGACGGCCTGGCCGGCGGTGTCGCGGCCGACCTATGTCGGCGGCCTCGGCTTCGGCTTCAAATGGAACATGGGGTGGATGCACGACACCCTGCATTACTTCGGGCTCGAGCCGATCCACCGCAAATTCCACCAGAACGACCTGACCTTCGGCCTGCTCTATGCCTTTTCCGAGAACTTCGTCTTGCCGCTCAGCCACGACGAGGTGGTGCACGGCAAGGGCTCGCTCTTGGCGCGCATGCCCGGCGACCCCTGGCAGCAGTTCGCCAACCTGCGCGCCTATTTCGGCTTCATGTGGACCCATCCCGGCAAAAAGCTCTTGTTCATGGGCGGTGAGTTCGCGCAGGGCCGCGAGTGGACCCACGAGTACAGCCTCGACTGGCATCTTCTGGATATCGCCGAGCACCGCGGCGTCCAGCGACTGGTGAGGGACCTCAACCACCTGTACCGGGCGACGCCGGCGCTCTACGCGCGCGACAGCGAGCCGGACGGCTTCGAGTGGGTCGACGCCAGCGACAGCGAGCAGAGCGTCGTGACCTATCTGCGGCGCACGCCCGAGGGCGGGCTCGCCGTCGTCGCCTGCAACTTCACGCCGGTCCCGCGCCACGGCTACCGGGTCGGCGTGCCGGTGGCGGGAACCTTCGTGGAGCGCCTCAACACCGACGATCCGGCCTACGGCGGTAGCGGTGTCGCCAACGGCACGATCGAGGCCGAGGAGGTGAGCTGGCACGGCCGGCCCTACAGCCTCGCGCTCACCCTGCCGCCCTTGGCGACCGTGGTCGTCTTGCCGCAATGACGGCGCGCGCCCGCCGCCTCGGAGCGCCGCCGTGACGCGGTCGGGCCCGCGCGTCTGGTCGGGCAAGCCCTATCCCCTCGGCGTCACCTTCGACGGCCGGGGGGTGAACGTCGCGCTGTTTTCCGCCCACGCCGAGCGCGTCGAGTTCTGCCTGTTCGAGCCGACCGGGCAGCGCGAGATCGAGCGGGTCGAGCTGCCCGAGTACACCGACGAGGTCTTCCACGGCTATCTGCCGGACCTGGTCCCCGGCCAGCTCTACGGCTTTCGCGTGCACGGCCCCTACCAGCCCGAGGCCGGACATCGCTTCAACCCGGCCAAGCTCCTGATCGACCCCTACGCCAAGCTGCTGTCGGGGCCGTTTCGCTGGTCGAACGCCGATTTCGGCTACCGCATCGGCAGCCCGCGCGAGGACCTTTCGATCGACCGGCGCGACAACGCCCGCTCGATGCCGAAGGGGGTGGTGGTCGACGACGCCTTTCAATGGGGCGGTGAGCGGCGCCCCGAGCGCGGCTGGGAAGAGACGCTGGTCTACGAGGCGCACGTCCGCGGCCTCACCGAGCGCCATCCCGAGCTGCCGCACGCCCTGCGCGGCACCTATGCCGGGCTGGGGCATCCCGCCGTCGTCGAGCATCTGCGGCAGCTCGGCATCACCGCGCTGGAGCTCCTGCCGGTTCACGCCATCGCCGACGAGCGCCCGCTCCTGCAGCGCGGGCTCACCAACTATTGGGGCTACAGCTCGATCGGCTATTTCGCGCCGGAGTTGCGCTACGCCCGCGACCGCGACGCCGTGCGCGAGTTCAAGACGATGGTGGCGCGCCTGCACGAGGCCGGCCTCGAGGTCATCCTCGACGTCGTCTACAACCACACCGGCGAGGGCAACCAGCTCGGCCCGACCTTGTCCTTCCGCGGTATCGACAACGCCAGCTACTACCGCCTGCGCAAAGGTCAGCCGCGCTACTACGACGACGTCACCGGCTGCGGCAACACGCTGAACCTCAGCCACCCGCGGGTGCTCCAGTTCGTCATGGACTCGCTCAGGTATTGGGTCGAGGTCATGCACGTCGACGGCTTTCGCTTCGACCTCGCGACCGCGCTCGCCCGCGAGGACACGGGCTTCGATGCCGGCTCGGGCTTTCTCGACGCGGTGCGCCAGGACCCGGTGCTCGCCAAGGTCAAGCTCATCGCCGAGCCCTGGGACGTCGGCCCCGGCGGCTATCGGGTCGGCGGCTTCGGGCCCGGCTGGGCCGAGTGGAACGACCGCTTTCGCGACACCGTGCGCGCCTTCTGGCGCGGCGACGAGCGGCTCACGCCGGAATTCGCCACGCGTTTTTTGGGCTCCGCCGACATCTTCGAGCGCCGCGGTCGCCGCCCCTGGGCCAGCTTGAACTTCGTCACCGCCCACGACGGCTTCACCCTGCACGACCTCGTCAGCTACTCGCGCAAGCACAACTACGCCAACGGCGAGGACAACCGCGACGGCCACGACCACAACCTGTCGTGGAACTGCGGCCAGGAGGGGCCGACCCAGAGCCCCGGCATCCGGGCGTTGCGTCAGCGCCAAAAGCGCAACATGCTGGCGACACTGCTCTTGGCCCAGGGCACGCCGATGCTGCTCGCCGGCGACGAGCTCGGCAACTCGCAGAGCGGCAACAACAACGCCTACTGTCAGGACAACGAGCTTACCTGGCTGCCCTGGCCGGAGCTCGACGCCGAGGACCGCGCGCTGGTGCGCTTCACCGCGCGGTTGATCCAACTCCGCCGCGAGCACCCCATCTTCCGCCGCCGCCGCTTTCTGCACGGTCGCGAGCGCTCGCCCGCCGGGGTGCGCGACGTCACCTGGCTCAACGACGCCGGCGCGCCGATGCGCGAGGGTGACTGGGTCGACCCGCACCGCCGCACCCTCGCGGTCATGCTCTGCGGTGCCGCGGCATCGCCCGCCACCGCGAAGAGCGAGCGCGAGGGGCTGGGCGAGACCTTCCTCGTCCTCTTCAACGCGGCGGGCGAGGAACAGCTGGTCCGGTTGCCGGCGGCGCCCGGGGTGATGTCCTGGCGCCGCATGCTCGATACCGTCGATCCCGATCTCGGCCCGAACGGTGCCGTCATCGGCGCGGATGCGAGCTATCGGCTCGCCGCGCGCAGCCTCGCGGTACTGATGGCGACGGCCGAGGCGGCGCCGGACCACGACGTCGTCGAGACCAGCCGCCACGCCATGCCCTTCGGCGCCGAGCCGCTGCGCCGCGGCGGCGTGCGCTTTCGGCTGTGGGCGCCCGATCGCGGTGCGGTCGATCTGATCCTCGGCAGCGGCGACGAGGCCGCGGTGCTCGCCATGGACTCCCGCGGGGCGGGCTGGTTCGAGCTCTGGAGCGAGGCGGCCGCGGCCGGCAGCCTCTACGCGTTTCGTCTCGACGGCGACGTCGTCGTCGCGGACCCGGCGTCGCGGCGCCAGGCCGCCGACGTGCTCGGGCCGTCGGTGGTGGTCGACGCCGCGGCCTATCGCTGGCGCGAGAGCGTCTGGCGGGGCCGCCCGTGGCACGAGGCGGTCATCCTCGAGATCCATGTCGGCACCGCCACGCCCGAGGGCACCTTCGACGCCCTCAAGGCCAAGCTGCCGCAATGGGCCGAGCTCGGCATCACCGCGCTGGAACTGATGCCGGTGGCGGCGTGCGCGGGTACCCGCAACTGGGGCTACGACACCGTGCTGCCGTTCGCGCCGGCGCCCGCCTACGGCACGCCCGAGCAGCTCAAGGCCTTCGTCGACGAGGCGCACCGCTACGGCCTGATGGTGTTCCTCGACGTCGTCTACACCCATTGGGGGCCCGTCGGTGACGGCCTGCCGCCGTTCGCCCGGCCGTTTTTGCGCGAGGACGTGGTCAGTCCGTGGGGGACGGCGATCGACTACCGCCGTCGGCCGGTGCGCGACTTCGTCGTCCACAACGCGCTGTTCTGGATCGAGGAGTACCGCCTCGACGGGCTCCGGCTCGACGCCGCCGGGACGATCGTCGACGAGGAGACCCCCGACATCGTCGACGAGCTGGCCGCCGCCGTGGCCGAGCGGTTCGGCGGCCGCCGCTACGTCCATTTGATACTGGAGAGCGCGCCCGAGGAGACCGGCCGGTTCGACGGCGCCTACCGCGCCCGCTGGAATACCGAGCTCGGCCGGGCGCTGCACGTGGCGCTGACCGGCGAGAGCGAGCCGGACGACCCGCGCGTCGCGGTCGACCCGATCGACTATGTCGGCCGCGGCCTGGCCCAGGGGTGGGCGCTCGGCGACGACGGCGAGGCCGCAGCGCTCGCCGGGAGCGCCGCGGCCACCGCGCTGCCGCCGACGCGCTTCGTCGCCTCTTTGCAGAACCACGCCCGCATCGGCAATCGCGCCGCCGGTCGGCGGCTGACCACCAAGCTGGCGCCGGAAGTGCTCGCCGCGGGCCAGGCCGTACTGCTGCTGTCGCCGCAGATCCCGCTCCTCTTCATGGGCGAGGAATGGGGGGCGACGACGCCCTTTTTCTACTTCACCGACTTCGGCGGGGCGCTCGCGCAGTCGGTCAAGCGGGGGCGGCGTCGGGAGTACGAGAGCTTTCACGATTTCGACGCGACGATCATGCCGGACCCGGAGGCGGAGGCCAGCTTCGCCCGCTCCCGCCTCGACTGGCAGGAGGCGGAGACGCCGGCGGCGCGCGGGCGCCGCGCCTTCGTGGGCGAGCTCTTGGCGCTCCGCGCGCGGCGGCTCCAGCCGCTGTTGGAGGATGCGCCGAGCGGGCGCGGGCGCTGCACGCGCATCGGCGCCTACGGGCTGGAGGTGCGCTGGGAGCTCGGCGCTTTGCGCGAGCTGGTGCTCTTGGCGCAGCTCGGCCCGGAGCCGGGCCGCGGCTTCAATCGCCCGGCGGGTGAGGAGCTCTGGCTTTCAACCCCCCATCTGGCGCGCGAGCTCGCCCACAACCGCCTGCCGCCCTGGTCGGTCGCCTGGTTCCTCACGGAGGCTCCCAACCCATGACCTCGCTGCAAGCGCTCGCCGAGGCCCACGGCGTGGCCACCACGTGGTACGACATCGCCGGCGAGCGTCACGACGTCCCCGACACCACGCTGGAGGCGGTGCTGCAGGCCCTCGGCGTCGACCCCGCCGTACCGAACGCGGCGGGCGCGCCGCCGCCGCCGGCGCTGGGCGAGCCGTGGCGGCCGCTGAGCCTCGCCGAGCTCACGCCCGGCGAGCGCTACACCGTCGAGCTGGAGAACGGCGCGGTCGTCGCCGGCACCGCGCAGCCGGGCGAGGCGGGCGGCACCCTCGCGGGCGGACTGCCGATGGGGCTGCATCGCCTGCGCTCGGACGGCGGCGAGCGCTTTTTGCTGATCGCGCCGCCGCGCTGCCTGCAGCCGGAAGACCTCGGCATCGACCGCGCCTTCGGGGTGAGCGCGCAGCTCTACAGCCTGAAGAGCCGACGCCCCAGCGTCATCGGCGATTTCGGCGACCTCGAGGTGGCGGTCGAGCTCGCCGCCCACGCGGGCGCCGATCTCTTCGGCCTGAGCCCGCTGCACGCGCTCTTCATGGCCGATCCGGCGGCGCGCAGCCCCTATTCGCCGTCGCACCGGGCGTTCGTGAACCCGCTCTACATCGACGTCGCGGCCGCCGCCCGCCGGCTCGGCCTGCCGGCGCCCGCGCCCGCCCACGACGGCGAGAAGCTGCTCGACTACCCCGAACTCGCCCAGGACAAGCGCACGAAGCTGGAAGCGCTCTTCCGCGACTTCTCCGCCAACGGCGATCATTTCGACTTTCGGCGCTTTCGCGCCGCGGGCGGGGTGAGCCTCGAACACCATTGCCGGTTCGAGGCGCTGCACGAGGCCGCCCTCGCGCAAGACCCCGAGGCCTGGGCGTTCTGGCTCTGGCCCAGGGGCTGGCAGGAGCCGGACGCCGCCGAGGTCGCCGCCTTCGCCGAGCGCAACGCCGAGCGGGTCGCGTTCTTCGCCTTTCTGCAGTGGCTCGCCGACCGGCAGCTCGCCGACGCGCAGGCGACGGCACGCCATCACGGCATGCGGCTGGGGCTCTACCGCGACCTCGCGGTGGGCGTGAACCCGGCGGGCTCACGGGCGTGGTCGACCAAGGGTCTCACCGTCCACGGCCTCGCCATCGGGGCACCGCCGGACCCGCTCGGTCCCGAGGGTCAGAACTGGGGGCTCGCGCCCTTCGCGCCGACGCGGCTCGCCGCCTTGGGTTACCGGCCGCTGTTGGAGGACCTGGAGGCCAACGCCCGCCACGCCGGTGCCATTCGGATCGATCACGTCCTGGGCTTCGCGCGACAGTTCTGGATCCCCCAGGGCGCGCCGGCCTCGGCGGGGACCTATGTGCGCTTTCCCTTCGAGGTCATGTCGCGGCTGTGCGCGCTGGTCTCGCACCGGCACCGCTGCGTGGTCATCGGCGAGGACCTCGGCACCGTGCCGGAGGGGTTTCGCGAGCAGCTGCACGCCGCCGGCATGCTCTCCTGCCGCGTGCTCTGGTTCGAGCGCGAGGACGAGCGCTTCCGCCGCCCCGACGAGTACCCCCGCGCCGCGCTCGCCTCGGTCTCGACCCACGACCTGGCTACCGTCAACGGCTTCATGGCCGGCACCGACGTCGACTGGCGCGCCGATATCGGCGGCCATGACGCGGCGAGCCGGAAGGAGGCCAAGGCGGCGCGCGACCGCGACAAGGCGGCGCTCGAAGCGGCGCTGGATCAAGCCGGCATGGGCGACCAGCCGGTGGCGATCGCGCTGCACCGCTTTCTCGCCGCCAGCAGCGCCGCGCTCGCGCTCGTCCAGATGGAGGACCTCGCCGGGGCGCTGGAGCAGCCGAACCTGCCCGGCACGCTCGACGAGCACCCGAACTGGCGCCGCCGGCTGGACGCCCCGGTGGAGGACGTGTTCGCGAGCCCGCTCGCCCGCGACATCCTCGCCGCCATGCGCGACCAACGGCCCCGCTGAGGCTCAAGAGGCGATCTCGGGCGGCCGCAGCTCGAGCGTCAGGCCCTCGCTCGCGGCGAGATCCTCGACGAGGGCGGCGGTGAAGTCGGCGCCGAGCCCGCGCCCACCGGGGTCCGGAACGATGATGACCAGCCCGCCGGGCGCGTCGGGCCAGCTCACCGCCACCGCTTCCAGAACCTCCTGGTCGCCGTCGGCGCAGGCCAGGCGCGTGCGCTGCACCACGCTCCCGTTCAGCTCGTGACGGTCGTGGTCCGCCATCGCGGCGGCGCCGGGGCAGGCGGCGCGGAGCTGGGCGGTGGCGCCATGGAGGACGGCGTCGGGCGTCCCGCCGGCGAGCAGCCGGAGCTCGCCCGCGCCGAGGATCGTCTCGAGCCGGAACCGTTGCGGCGCGCCCGCTTCGGGGGTCACCGTCGCGCGGTAGCTCGCGGCGGCGAGGTCGAGCCAGGCTTCGAAGTCGGCGGCGAGGGCCTCACGGTCGACGGTGGTGTCGCGCGCCTCGGCCCGCGGCGGGGCATCGGCGTGGAACGGGTCGCGGTCCGGCGCGCGGCCGGCCTCGGCGCCGGTTTGGCGGGCGCGCCAGCAGCGCTCGATCGCCTCCAGCGCGGCGGCGCTGCCGGCGAGGCTCCAGCGCACGCCGCGGCCGGTGGCATGGCCGGTCACGCGCAGCTCCAGGCCGCGGGCGAGCGCGGTGCGGACGGCCGCCGGCTCGGCCCAGCTCAGCATCAGCGTCCTTGGGTCGACGGCGGCGCGCCGGTGATCCCGCCAGCGGTCGTCGACGGCGACCTCCACGTCGACCACCCGGCCGGCGAGATCCCAGCCCTGCCGCGTCAGGATGACGGCGAGGCCGACCTCGCTTCTGAGGAAGGTCAGCCGATCGCCCGGACCGCGATCGGCACTGGCGTAGCAATAGGGCGCGCCGTCGTCGAGACGGTCGGCACGCAGGTCCCAATCGCCGACCGTTGCGCGCCATTCCGCGGCGGCGGCCGGTGCGGCGACCATGAAGACAAGGGCGGCGACGAGCCGCGGCACGAGCATGTGGGTCATGTCCCTCTCCCAGTGACGGAACGAGGGAACCCGGACGCGCCGCCGCGCGCGTTGACCGGGCGCAATCTTCGGCGGGAGACATTGATCGGCGAAATCCGCTCGCGTTGGCAGCGCGTTGGAGTTGCCGCTCACGCCCCCGCGGCCAAGCGCTCGAGTTCGGCGTGCAGCACGGCCGGTACCTCGACGCCGCGCGCGGGCGTCTCGGCCCGCGCGGCGTAGCGACGATCGGCCGGCAGTCGGGGGCCGCCGG
This sequence comes from Alphaproteobacteria bacterium, assembly GCA_046541805.1. Classification (GTDB taxonomy): domain Bacteria; phylum Pseudomonadota; class Alphaproteobacteria; order Geminicoccales; family Geminicoccaceae; genus JAAAPF01. Next base: position 15,933 of record JBKHCM010000011.1, on the reverse strand, counting down.
CGAGGGTCTTGAAGCGGTCGAAGAAGCTTTCGGCGTGGGCGAGCCAAGCGTTGCCGTCGCCGAACGCCGCCGGATCGAGCGCCAGGATGAACTCGCCGCCGCGCGCCGGGCCGCCGTCCTCCACATCCTGCTCGCCGGCCTCGAAGCTGAAGCGTTCGCCGATCAGCCCGGCGGCGAGCAGCTCCACCATCATCGCGATCGCCGAGCCCTTGTAGCCGCCGAAGGGGAGCTGGACGCCGCCGTTCAGGATGGCGGCGGGATCGGTCGTGGGCCTCCCGGCGCGGTCGAGGCCGGCGCCCGGTGGCACGGCGTGGCCGTCGCGCGCCGCCACCTGAATCTCGCCGCGGGCCATCGCCGCGGTCGCCATGTCGACGATCATCGGCTGGCGGTCGCCGCGCGGCCAGCCGAAGGCGAGGGGGTTGGTGCCGAAGAACGCCGCGCGCGCGCCGGCGGGGGCGACCACGGGCTTGTAGGCGGTGCAGGCGAGGGCCACGAGCCCGGCCTCGCACAACGGCTCGATCTCGGCCCAGAGCGCTTGGAAGTGGAAGATGCGAACGAGGGCGAGGGCGGCGACGCCCTGGGCGCGGGCGCGGTCGATCAGCGGCGCGCGGCCGGCCTCGAGGGCGAGCGGCGCGAAGCCGTCGCGGCCGTCCACCTGCACCACGCTCGGCGCGAGCTGGCGGACCTCCGGCCGGGCCGCGCCGTCGACCTTGCCGCTTTTGAGCGACGCGCAGTAGCCCGGCAGGCGAAAGAGGCCGTGGGACACCGCGCGGTCGCGCTCGGCCCGGGTGATGACGCGCGCCACCGCCGCGGCGTTGCGGTCGTCGGCGCCGGCGAGCTCGAGGCAGCGCCGCGCCAGCCGGTCGACCTCGTCGAGGGTCAACGTCACCGTGTCGCCGTCCGCCGCCATCGCGTCACCTCCGTCGCACCCGGTCCGTCGCCAGTTGGGCGCGGCGTGGCGTGCGACGCAAGCGTTTCCACCGCCGGGCTTGCGCCGCGGCGCCGGCGACGCTCGGCTGGCGGTCGGCACCCGGAAGAGGCGGCCATGGGCGCGGTGACCTCGCGGCGGCTGCGGGGCCGGGCCATCGACGACGTCCTCGAGCCGCTGGCCGCGCGCCGCATCGCGGCCTTTTTCGACGGGCTCCATCTCGACGAGGGCGAGCTGGACGACGAGCGTCGCTATCCGGCCCGGTTCAAGGCCGCAGTCTGCCGCGCGGTCGGGCGTGCCGCCGACGAACCGCGCCGACCGGCGGCCGCGCGCTCGAACCCTTCGGGCGCGGCCGTGGCTACGTTCCCCTGGAGGGTGTCGTCTGTCGCTTCGCCGGGCGCGAGCTCGGCGACCCCGAGGCGACCGACAAGCCCCGGCGGTTCTGGGCTCGGCGGCTGGCCGCCCGGCCTAGCCGGGCTCGCCCCAAAAGGCCGGATCGGCGAGCCGTTCGGCGAGGCGGCCGGCGAGCAGGTCCAAGAGGCGTCGGCCCTTCTCGGCCGACGCCGCGCGCGGATCGCCCAAGGCACCCGAGGGCGTCTTGTCGGCGAAGCTCTGCCAACGATAGGCGCCGTCGTCGCGGGCACCGGGGCCGTCGCGTGGGTCGGGGCAGGCGGCGGCGTCGAACGCGCCCTCGTCGACGAGTTCCGGGCGCAGCGCGAGCACCAACGAGGTCTCGGCCTCGCCGGCGTGGCGGATCGACCGCTGGGTCTCCAACAACGGGTCGACCAGATCGGCCGCCAGATGCCAGTGCGTGGCGGCGACCAGCCGCACGGCGGGGTGTTGCCGGGCGAGCGTCTCGACCACCGTCTTCAGCGCCGCGACATTGCCGCCATGGCTGTTCAAGAGCAGCACGCGGTCGAAGCCGTGGCGCGCCAGCGAGCCGACGACGCCGCGCAGGAGGGCCGAAAAGGCGTCGAAGTCGACGCTCAAGGTGGCGCCGAGCGCCATGTGGTGCTCGCTCAGCCCCGACCACACCGGCGAGGTGACGACGCAGGCCCGGCCGTCGGCGACCAGCCGCTCCGCCGCCGCGTAGGCGACGCTGGTGGCGAGCAGCGTGTCGGTCATCGTCGGCAAATGCGGCCCGTGCTGCTCGATCGAGGCGACGGGCACGACGACGGTGGCACGGGCCTCGGCGAGGGCGCGCAACTCCGGCGCGCGCAGCTCACCCCAGCGGACGGAGCGTTGCGGCATGTCGGTTCTCCCTCATCGTCGAAGCGAGCCTAGCACGGCCGCGGCGCCGGCCACCTCGACCTATCAGCCCTTGCGGCGCCGCGTCCCGATCTGCCATGGCGCAGGCGCGATCAAAGGAGAGCGGGCGATCATGACCGTGGCGCCGGCGGGCGACGAGACGCGAGTGATCCGGGCGAACGGCCAGCGCGCCCAGGTGCGGCTCGACGGGCCGGCGGCCGGTCCGGTCCGGGTCTTCGCCAACGCGCCCGGCGCCGATCTGCGGGTGTGGAACCCGCGCGCACCGGCCCTCGCCGGCAAGCGGCTCGGCCGTTGCGAGCAGCGTGGCCACGGCCGCTGCGAGCTGACGCCCGGCCCCGACCCGATGGCGGGGCTCGCCGACGATCTCGCCGCCAGCGTCGACGCGCTCGGCCTCGTGCGGCTCGACACCGCACCCCGGATCGGCACCGCCGAGCTGAGGCAGGAGCGCATCAAGGCGCTCGAGGCCGCCGGCTGCGCGGCGATCCGCGACGCCGCGCTCGAGGCCGCCCTCGCGGTGACGGTGCCGGCCTCGTGCGTGGTCGGCGAGCACGACGGCGCGACGCCGCCCGACCGGATGCGCGGGATGGCGTCGACCATCCCCGCTGCCGCGTTCGAGCTGATCGCCGACGAAGGCCCTCTACCCCAGCTCGTCCGCCCCGGCGACGTCGCCGCGTGCCCGGCGCGGTTCGAGAGCGAAGCCGGGCTGTCGTGAACGACCTCGAGGCGATGCCGGAGCGGTTGAGCGAGGTGCGCCGCGCGCTCGCCCGGGTCTTCGGCTTCGCGGACTTCCGGCCGGGGCAGGAAGCGGTCGTGGCCGCGCTTCTCGAGGGCCGCGACGTGCTGGCGGTGATGCCCACCGGCGCCGGCAAGAGCCTGTGCTACCAGCTGCCGGCGCTCACCGCCGAGGGGCTCACCATCGTCTGCTCGCCCCTGATCGCGCTGATGGAGAACCAGGTGGGCCAGCTCCGCGCCCTCGGCGTTGCGGCGGGCGCCATCCACTCGGGCCGGCCGCGCGCGGCCAACGTCGCGGTCTGGCGCGAGGTCCAGGCCGGCCGGCTCAAGCTCCTCTACATCGCGCCCGAGCGGCTGATGACCGCGCGCATGCTGGCGGCGCTGGCGCGGATGAACGTCGTCCGGCTCGTCGTCGACGAGGCCCATTGCGTGAGCCAGTGGGGCCACGACTTCCGCCCGGAATACCGCGCGCTCGGCGGCTTTCGCGACCACGTGCCGGGCATCTCGGTCGCCGCCTTCACCGCCACCGCCGATCCGCTCACCCAGGACGACATCAAGCAGCAGCTTCTGGGCGCGGGCGGCCGCGTCTTCGTCACCGGCTTCGATCGGCCCAATCTGGCCCTCGCGGTCGCCGAGAAGACCGACCCGCATCGCCAGCTTCGCGAGCTCCTGGCCCGGCACCCGGGCGAGGCCGGCATCGTCTACCGGCTCTCGCGCCGGGCGGTGGCGGAGACCGCCCACAAGCTCGCCGCCGACGGCTATCGGGCCGTTCCTTACCATGCCGGCCTCGCGGCGGCGGTGCGCGCCACGGCACTCGACCGCTTTTTGACCGAGCCCGGCGTGATCGTGGTGGCGACGATCGCCTTCGGCATGGGCATCGACAAGCCGGACGTGCGCTTCGTGGCCCATCTCGACCTGCCGTCGAACCTCGAGGCCTACTACCAGGAGATCGGCCGGGCCGGGCGCGACGGTGCTGCCGCCGAGGCCCTCTTGATCCACGGCTTCGACGACATCCGCACCCGCCGCTTCATGATCGACGAGGGCGGCGGCGACGACGACCGCAAGCGGGTCGAGCACCGCCGCCTCGACGCGCTGTTGGCCTTCACCGAGGCCACCGACTGCCGCAAGCGCGCGCTTTTGCGCTATTTCGGCGAGGAGACCGGCCCGTGCGGGCGCTGCGATCTGTGCCTCGAGCCGCCGGCCTTGAGCCCCGCCGACGACGTCGTGCGGTTGGTCGCCGAGGCGATCCGCGCCACCGGCGGGCGGTTCGGTGCCGCCCACGTCGTCGACGTGCTCGTGGGCGCCCGGACCGAGAAGATCGCCCGGCTCGGCCACGACCGGCTCGACGTCCACGGCGCCGGCAAGTCCCGGCCACGGCCGGCCTGGCGCTCGATCCTGCGCCAGCTCTACGCCGGTGGGCTGGTGGCGGTGGACATCGCCGGTCACGGTGCGCTGACCCTCACCGACGCGGGTGCCGCGGTGACGGCGGGCGAGCGCAGCGTGGCGCTGCGCCTCGACGCGCCCGCGCGGGCGGCGGCCAGGCCCGCGCCGGCGTCGGACCCCGCGGTCGACGACCGGGTGCTCGCCGAGCTCAAGCGGTTGCGGCTCGAGCTCGCGCGCGCACAAGGGGTGCCGGCCTACGTCGTCTTCACCGACGCCGCGCTCCAGGACATGGCGCGCCGGCATCCCCGCGACCGCGCGGCCTTCGCCGCGGTCCAGGGCGTCGGCGCGGCCAAGCTCGAGCGCTATGCCGAGCCGTTCTTGGCGCTGCTGCGCCGGCTCTGACGGCACCGGGAACGCTGGCCACCGTTGGCCGTTGCCCGCTCGTCTATGGCTTCGGGACGGTACGATGGGTTTCGCGCGCACCATTCGGCACGTCGAGCAGTTCGTGCTTCTCCTCGTCGCCGGCCTGACGATCGGCGCCGTCGGCGTTGAACTCTACAAGGTCTACGAGCGGCAGGACGTCGCGATCGCCGATATCCTCTTGCTTTTCATTTACACCGAGGTGCTGTCGATGGTGGCGGTCTACATGGAGAGCCGCCGGGTACCGGTGACCTATCCGCTCCTGATCGCCAACACCGCGCTCGCCCGGCTGATCGTGCTGCAGGGCAAGGATATGGACCCGCAGAACGTGTTGTTCGAGGCGGTGGCGATCTTGGTGCTCGCGCTCTCGATCGTCATCCTCCGCCTCGGCGACGGCCTGCGCTTTCTCCACCTCTTCGGCCACCGCCCGGGCCGGCGGCCCCGCCCGCGCGACGCCGGGGCGGGGTCGCCCTGAGCCGCCGATCAGCCGATCTCGATGGTGGCGTCGTCGAGGAAGGCGTACGGCGGCAAGTCCAGGTTGCGCGGCGCCGGGCCCTTGTGGATGCGGCCGGCATTGTCGTAGTGCGAGCCGTGGCACGGGCAGAAATAGCCGTCGAAATCGCCCTTCGGCTCGCCCTCCTTGTGGCCGAGTGGGATGCAGCCGAGATGGGTGCAGACGCCGATCTGCACGAGCCAAGACCGGCGCTTGACGCGCTCTTCGTAGGTTTCCGGGTCGCGCAGCCCGTCGACCGGGAGGGATTCGGCCTCGGCGATGTCGTCGTCGGTCATGTGGCGGATCCAGACCGGCTTGCCCTGCCACATCACGGTGATCGCCATGCCGGGCTCGACCGCGCTCAGATCGGCCTTGACGGTGGCGAGTGCGCGCACGTCGGCGGACGGGTTCATCTGTTGGATGAACGGCCAGGTCGCGAGCGCCACGCCGATGCCCATGCCGGTCCAGCCGGTGAGCTGAAGGAAATCGCGGCGCGTCTTATCGTCTCGGGCGGTGTCCGCCATGGTATCGATTCCTCCGGATATGAAATCCACAGTCTCATGCAGGGAATACGTGTTCGAAAAGGGGAATGGAAGATGACTCTTGCGCATGGCTGCGATCGTCGCGCGGCAGGCCGAACACCGCAGGAAGCGGTCATCGCTCGGCAGCTTTGGTCGCGCGGGGCGCCGCCGGCTCTGGTCACCGCGGGTGCTCGAACCACCTCGCTCACCAACGCGAAAGGAGTTTTGCGATGAGCCTCGGCCGTCCCCGCCGCATCCTCGTCACCGGCGCCACCAGCGGCATCGGCGAAGCCTTCGCCCGCACCTTGCCGAGGGACTGCGACCTCGTGCTCACCGGGCGCAACGACGCCAAGCTCGATCGCCTCGCCCGGGAGTTGGCGAGCGAGCGTCGCCGGGTGGAGGTGGTCGCGGCGGATCTGGCGTCGCCCAAGGCGGTGGAGGCCGTCGTCGACACCGCCCGGGCGGCGCCCCTCGACGGCCTCATCAACAATGCGGGCCTGGGGCCCTACGGCCGGTTCCGCGATGCCGCCACCGACCAGTTGACCGCCGCCGTGGACGTGAACTGCCGCGCGCCGGTGGCGCTCACCCACGCGCTGTTGCCACACCTGTTGGAGGGGGCCGGAGGCGGCGATCGCCGTGCCTTCGTCCTCAACGTCGCCAGCACCGCGGCCTACGCGCCGGTGCCGCGGATGGCGGTCTACGCCGCCAGCAAGGCGTTCGTCTTGAGCTTCACCGAGGCGCTCGCCACCGAGCTCAGGCACGAGCCGCTGGACGTCTTGGCGCTGTGCCCGGGGCCTGTGCGGACACGCGCGCTGCCGTTTCGCGTCGCTCCCGGCGCGCGTGCGCCGGAGGACGTGGCGCGCATCGGCCTCGATGCGATCGGCCGCACCTCCGTGGCCTATAGCGACATGGCGACGCGGGCGCTGCTGGCTCCGTTGTCGAGCGCGCGCGCAGCCGTGAGCCGGGCGCTGGGCGCGGGGCTGGCCCTCACCCAGCGCGGCTGATGGTGGTCAGGCCTCCGGCTCGGTGGTGTCGAGCTGATCGGCGACCTGGCGCACGATATGGGCGAGGGCGGCGACCACCTGGCCCTGCTGCGAGGCGCCGTTCTGCGCGAGCGCCTCGGCGATGCGGTCGCCGTCGGAGGCGAGCTGGCGGAACTGCTCGGCCGGATTTTGGGGCGTGTCGCTCATGATGACCTTTCGCGTCTGGAGAGTGGCGAGCGGGCTCACCTGCGAGGCACGGTCTCAGCTTGTGCCGCCACACGCAACCCGCCTCTTGACAACGGCCGCAGCGGTCGGGGGGTTGCGTCGCGGCAACCGGACTGTCAGCGTTGATGTCCGATCGGTTGCGCGCGGCCGAGCTCGAACGTCGTTGTCAGCGATAGGCTCCGTCACCGGCGACGGATGGTCGAGCGACGGCTCGTTGCGATCGCCGCTGACGCCGAGGCGGGTCCGCTCCGTCCGCGTCGCCCGCTCCTCCGGGTCGCGCGGCGCCGTGCAGGCGGCGGCCGAGGCGAGCGGACAGCCAACACTTGTGGAGGAAACGCTGCCGTGACCGACCCTAGCGTCGATAACCCCGCCGGCACCGACTACGAGGTCGGCCAGGACAACGTTCAGGTCCTCGGGTTGGACCTGCACAACCCGGTGTTCTTCATCTCGAGCCTGGTCATCATCGCCTTCGTGGCATACGCGTTGACGTTCCAGGATCAGGCGGGCGCGATCCTCGGCGAGCTTCAACCCTGGCTCAGCGACCAGTTCGACTGGTTGTTCATGCTCGCGGGCAATGTGTTCGTGATCGCGTGCCTCGCCTTGATCCTCACCCCGTACGGCAGCATCCGCATCGGTGGCCGCAACGCCGAGCCGGAGTACAGCTACGCCGGCTGGTTCGCGATGCTGTTCGCCGCCGGCATGGGCATCGGGCTCATGTACTACGGGGTGGCGGAACCGCTCTACCACACCCAGAGCCCGCCGCTGGGCATCGACGGCGAGAACACCGCCTTGGCCCGCGAGGCGGGCATGGCGGCGACGATCTTTCATTGGGGGCTGCACCCGTGGGCGATCTACGGGATGCTGGCTTTGGGCCTCGCCTTCTTCTGCTACAATCGGGGCCTACCGCTGACCCTGCGGTCGTTGTTTTTTCCGCTGCTCGGCGATCGGGTGTGGGGCTGGTTCGGCCACGTCATCGACACGATGGCGGTGTTCGCGACGCTGTTCGGCCTCGCGACCTCGCTCGGCTTGGGCGCACAGCAGGCATCGGCCGGTCTGAGCTACCTCTTCGACCTGCCGTCCACCGACAACGCGCAGGTCGTCTTGATCGTCTGCATCACCGCGGCGGCGCTCGTCTCGGTCGTCGCCGGTCTCGACGCCGGCGTGAAGCGGCTGAGCGAGCTCAACATGGCGCTCGCGTTCCTGCTCTTGCTGTTCATCATCGCGGTCGGGCCGACGGTCGCCATTCTAACCGGCTTCTTCACCAACATCTGGACGTACCTTCAGTACCTGCCGAGCCTCAGCAATTGGGTGGGGCGGGAAGACACCGAGTTCCTGCACAGCTGGACCACCTTCTACTGGGCGTGGTGGATCTCCTGGTCGCCGTTCGTGGGCACCTTCATCGCGCGGGTCTCGAAGGGGCGGACGATCCGTGAATTCATGCTGGGGGTGCTCATCGTCCCGACGCTGGTGAGCGTGCTCTGGATGACCGCCTTCGGTGGCACCGCGGTCGATCTGCTCGTCGAGCAGGGCGTGGACGCGCTCGATGAGGGGCTGGATCTGTCGCTGTTCCTCATGGCCGAGCAACTGCCGCTGACAGCGATCGTCTCCTTCGTCGGCATCGTCCTGGTGGTCGTCTTCTTCGTCACCTCGTCGGATTCGGGCTCGCTGGTGATCGACACGATCACCGCCGGCGGCAAGCTCGATGCCCCGGTCACCCAGCGCATCTTCTGGGCGACGGCCGAGGGCGCCGTCGCCATCACCCTGTTGCTGGGCGGCGGGTTGAGCGCGTTGCAATCGGCGGCGATCGCGACCGGCTTTCCCTTCGCGATCGTCCTGATGGCGGCGTGCTTGGGGCTCTTCGTCGGCCTACACCAAGAGCGCCGGTTGCTCGTAAGGGAGCGCGCCGCCGCGGCGGGTTGAGCGTCCGGGCGGGATCGATCCCGGGCGATCGGTCCCGCGCCGGCGGTTGCCGCCCGACACCAACGCCGCTTCGAGGAGAGCTTCGATGCTGCAACACATCCTGCTGCCGGTGGACGTCCGCAAGCCCAAGGCCTGGGGCAAGGCGCTCGACATCGCGGTCAACCTCGCCCGCCAGAACGGCGCGACGCTGCACGTGCTCTTCGTCGCCCCCAAGCTCGAACACAACCTCAACAAGTTCCCTGAGGACTATCGCCCCGCGCTCGAGACATACGTCAAGGAAAACGTCCCCGCCGACGTCAGCGCCAAGGCCGAGCTGCGCTCGGGCTCGGAGCATCGCGAGATCTGTGCCGCCGCGAAGAAGCTGAACTGCGATCTCATCGTCATGGGCTCGCACGACCCCGAGCTCAAGGACGCGCTTTTGGGGTCGAACGCCTCGGCCGTGGTGCTGCACGCGCCGACCTCGGTCTACGTCGTTCGCTGACCCGGCCGGCGGCGGTACCCGGCCGGCCGCGCACCACCGCCGATCCGGGCGCGCGCCGCCGGCGTCGGTCAGACGACGGCCGGGTGGTGGCGCGCCCGCTCGCGGTAGGCGATGTAGACCACGCTGGTGAAGATCACCGTGCCGCCGACGAAGGCGGCGAGGTCGGGCACCTCGGCGAACAGCACGAAGCCGAGCAATGCCGACCACAACAGGCGCGTGAAGTCGAGCGGCAGGACCACCGTGGCGTCGGCCAGGCGCATCGCTTGGCTGATGCTGAGCTGGCCGAGGGTGCCGAGGGCGCCGGTGAGGACCAGCCAGCCCAGCATCTCGGCACTCGGCGCGCGCCAGACCGGCAGCGCCGCCACCAGCGTCAGCGGCAACAGCACCGCCGCGGCGTAGAAGGTGATGGCGACGCTGGTCTCGGTGCGCGAGAGCAGCTTGATGAGGCACAGCGCCAGCCCCCAAAAGCACGCCGAGAGCAGCGTCGTCGCCGCCCCGGCGGTGACCAGGCCTTCGCCGCCCGGGCGGATGACGATGAGCGCGCCGACGAAGCCCGCGGCCACCGAGAGCGCCCGCCTGAGGCCGACGACCTCGCGCAGGATCGGCACCGCGAGCACGGTGGCGAAGAGTGGGGCGGTGAAGGACAGCGCGGTGACGGTCGCCAGCGGCGCCAGCGACAGCGCGGTGAAGAAGGCGAGCATGGCGCCGGCGTCGGTGACGCCGCGCAGCACGAAGAGCCCCGGCCGCTGCGGCCGGAGCTGGGCCAGACCCTCGCGCGCCACCAGCGGCAGCACGAAGGCGAGCCCGAAGAGGTTGCGGAAGAAGGCCGCCTGGAACGGGTGCAGCTCGCTCGAGATGTGCCGCACGAGCGCGTGCATCGACACCATCGCCAGGGCGGCGAGCGCCATGTAGAGCATGCCGCGCCACGCGGCCGGCAAAGCGGAGGGTGCCAGCGCCGTTCTCCCTTACCCCCGAGCCGGCGGACCTTAGGGGGCGGGGCGGTCGACGGCGAGCGGGCGCGCCGCGAGGCAGCCATGCGCGCCGCCACGCCCTGCCGCGCCGCAGCGAGGCGCTCGCGCCGCATCGACCTCGGCGGTCCGGCGGCGGAGGCGGCGTCGCCGAAGACCGGGGTCAACGCCCGCCACCGCGGCCGCGCGAAGATCGTGGCGCCGTGCTGCTTGTAAAGTGCCGCCAGATCGGCTGCGTTGAAGGCGGCACGGTCGCCGCCCGGTGGGGGCGGCGCGGTCAAGCCGCGGCGATGATGCCGCCCGTGGAGGTGCCGCAGATGAGATCGACAGGGCGCTCGAGCGCGGTCGCCAGCCCCCCTGCCGCCAGGGCCTGTGCCAACTTGGCGAGGATCACCGCCGCCATCAGCCCGCGGATCCCGCCGCCGTCGATCGAGAGCACCGTTTTCAGCCACCGGTCCTCCGCCCGCATGGTGGCGGCGACGATCACGGGCGGCGGCTGAGCGCGACCCGAGGAGAGCTTGATGACGATCCCCGAACCCCTCGCCGACGCGCCCGAGCTCTGCCGTCTCGCCGCCGGCGAGCTCGTCGAGGCCTACGCCACCCGCGAGATCTCGCCGGTGGAGGTCGCGGACGCCGTGCTCAACCGGATCGACACGACCCACGACCGCTTCAACTTCTTCCGCTTCGTCGACGTCGACGGCATGCGCGCCGCCGCCAAGGCCGCCGAGCGGCGCTACCGCGCCGGCACGCCCTTGGGCCCGCTCGATGGCGTGCCGGTCAGCGTCAAGGACTTGGTGCGGGTGCGGGAGTGGGTCGTGCGCTACGGCAGCCTGACCACCGACGAGACCGCTTGCGCCGAGGACGCGCCGGCGGTGGCGAAGCTCCGTGGCGCCGGGGCGATCCTCACCGGGCTGACCACCACGCCCGAGTTCGGCTGGAAGGCGGTCACCGACAGCGCGCTCACCGGCTCGACCCGCAACCCGTGGGACGCCGGGCTGACCCCGGGCGGCTCCTCCGGCGGGGCGGCGGTCGCCGCCGCGACCGGGGCCGGGCCCTTGCACATCGGCACCGACGGCGGCGGCTCGATCCGCATCCCCTGTTCGTTCACCGGCGGCGTCGGCATCAAGCCGAGCTTCGGTCGCGTGCCCGCCTGGCCCTTGAGCCCCTTCGGCACGGTCTCGCATCTGGGCCCGATGGCGCGGACCGTGGGCGACGTCGCCTTGATGCTGTCGGTGATGGCCGGCCGCGACGTGCGCGATTGGTATCTGGCCTGGGACCCCGAGCTGGAGCTCGATCTCCTGGACGGCGACCTGCGCGGCAGTCGCATCGGCGTCTGGGCGACGCCGCCACGGGGCGAGGTCAGCCCCCCCGTCGCCCGCGTCTTCGCCGAGGCGCTACGCCTGCTGGCGGATCTCGGTGCCGAGCTCTTGCCCGTGGAGCTCCCGCTCGACGACGTGTTCGAGACCTTCCAGGTGCACTGGTACGCCGGCGCCGCCCAGCGCCTGCGCGCGGTGCCCGCCGAACGGCGCGAGCTCGTCGATCCTGGGCTGCGCGAGGTCGCCGCCGAGGGCGCCGCGTTGACGCTCGACGCCTACAAGGACGCCGAGATGGCGCGCGCGACCTTCGGCGCCCGCATGGAGGCGTTGTTCGAGACCGAGGTCGACCTGATCGTCTCGCCGGCGACGCCGCTTACCGCCTTCGACGCCGGCCTCGAGGTGCCCGAGGCGAGCGGGCTCGCCCGCTGGACCGAGTGGGCCGGCTTCAGCTACCCCTTGAACCTGACCCAGGAGCCCGCCCTCGCGCTGCCCTGCGGCAAGGACGAGCGGGGCCTGCCGGTGGGCCTGCAGATCGTCGGGCGCAAGGGGGCCGACCTCGAAGTGCTCGGCGCCGGGCTCGCGATCGAACGCGCGCGCACCGACGGCGCGGTGTAGCGCCGTCGGCGGCGCTTGCGCAGCGGCGCCGGCCTTGGCACTTCAGGAGCCGACGGTGCGGGCAGGGGAGCGGCTGGGATGACCGATCTGACGCAAGGCCAGGCTTGGCAGGCGCTCGAGCGCCACGCGCGCGGGCAGCGCGACCGCCACCTGCGCGAGTTGTTCCGCGCCGACCCGGCGCGCTTCGATCGCTTCAGCTTCCGGCTCGACGATCTCCTCGTCGATCTGTCCAAGCAGCGGATCACCGAGGAAACGCTGCAGCTGTTGCGGGGCCTCGCCGCGGAGACCGGCCTCGCCGCCCATCGCGACGCCATGTTCGCCGGCGAGCACATCAACACCACCGAAGACCGCGCGGTCCTGCACGTGGCGCTGCGCAACCCGCCCGAGCGGGCGATGTTCGTCGACGGCGAGAACGTCATGCCGGCGGTCGCGGCCGTGCTCGAGCGGATGGGCGCGTTCGTGGCCGACGTCCGCGACGGCGCGCGCCGCGGCGCCACCGGCGAGCGCATCGCCGACGTCGTCAACATCGGCATCGGCGGTTCCGATCTCGGGCCCGTCATGGTGACCGAGGCGCTTTGGCCCTATACTCACCCGGAGCTGCGCGCGCATTTCGTCTCCAACGTCGACGACTCGCATCTGGCGCGGGTGCTGCGCGATCTGGACCCGGCGACGACGCTCTTCGTCATTGCGTCCAAGACCTTCACCACCGAAGAGACGATGACCAACGCCCGCTCGGCGCGGGCGTGGCTGGTGGAGCAGCTGGGCGAGGCGGCGGTCGCCAACCATTTCGTCGCGGTCTCGACCAACGCCGAGGCGGTCGCCGGCTTCGGTATCGACACCGACAACATGTTCGGCTTTTGGGACTGGGTCGGCGGGCGCTATTCGCTGTGGTCGGCGATCGGCCTGCCGATCGCGCTCGCCTGCGGCTTCGACCGCTTTCGCGAGCTGCTCGCCGGCGCCCACGCCATGGACGAGCATTTCCGCACCGCGCCGCTGGAAGCGAACCTGCCGGTGCTGCTGGGGCTCGTCGGCATCTGGAACCGCAATTTCCTGGGCGCCGTGTGCCACGCCGTCCTGCCCTACGACCAACGCCTGCACCGGCTCGCGGCCTATCTCCAGCAGGCCGACATGGAGAGCAACGGCAAGTCGGTGCGGCGCGACAACCGCCGGGTCGACTACACCACCGGCCCGATCGTCTGGGGCGAGCCCGGCACCAACGCCCAGCACTCGTTCTTCCAGATGATCCACCAGGGCACCGAGCTGATCCCGGCGGACTTCATCGCCGCCGCCAAGAGCGGCACGGCGATGGGTGACCATCACCTCAAGCTCCTGGCCAACGTGCTGGCGCAGACCGAGGCCCTCGCCTTCGGCAAGACCCCGGAGGAGGCTCGCGCCGAGCTCGAGGGCCAGGGGCTCACCGGCGAGGCCCTGGAGGCGCTGTTGCCGCACAAGCTCTTCAACGGCAACCAGCCGACCACCACGATCCTCTACGACGAGCTCACCCCTTACGCCCTCGGCCGGCTGCTCGCGCTCTACGAGCACAAGATCTTCGTCGAGGGCGCGATCTGGGGGCTCAACAGCTTCGATCAGATGGGCGTCGAGCTCGGCAAGCAGCTCGCCAAGCGGACCCTGCCGGCGCTCGCCGGCGGCGACGTCGCCGGCCTGCCGGGGCCGACGGGGAAGCTCGTGCAGGAGATCCGCGCCCGCCGCGGCGAGGGCGGCTGAACCCGCGCTCGCCGAGGTGGTGCCGGGATCGGGCCCCGTCGGCCGAAGCGCGCGCTGGCTTGGCGCCGCCGGCTCGCCATCGCCGCCGCGGGGGGCGGGTTCGGGGCTCAGCGCTCGGACCAGAGCGTGCGCACCGTCGCCGCCGACTGCGTCGCCACGAACAATGCCATCGCGGTGACGACGATCGATGGCCCGCCCGGGGTGTCGAGCTGCCAGGAGAGCGCCAGGCCCGCCGTGACCGCGAGCATGCCGCCGACGGCGGCGAGCACCGCCATCTGCTCGGGCGTGCGTGCGAGCGGGCGCGCCGCCGCCGGCGGGATGATCAGCATCGCGGTGATCAAGAGGATGCCGACGATCTTCATCGCCGCGGCGATCACCAGCGCGATCAGGATCATCAGCGCGAGCCGCAGCGCCACCACCCGCGCCCCCTCGGCGCGGGCCATCTCTTCGTGCAGCGTCGCGAACAAGAGCCAGCGCCAGCTGGCGGCGAGAAAGGCCAGGATCGCCGCGGCGCCGAACCCGATCACGACGATGTCGCTCCAGCTCACCGCGAGGATGTCGCCGAAGAGATAGCCCAAGAGATCGACCCGCACCGAGCCCGCGAGCCCCAAGGTCACCAGGCCGAGCGCGAGCGAGGCGTGGGCCAGGATGCCGAGGATGGTGTCGGTGGCCAGGCGCCGCTGCTGCTGCAGCGCGACGACGAGCACGGCGATGACGATGGCCACGCCGGCCACGGCCAAGAGCAGGTTGGCGCCGACGAGCAGGCCGAGCGTCACCCCCAACAGTGCGCTGTGCGCCAGCGTGTTGCCGAAATACGCCATCCGCCGCCAGACCACGAAGCAGCCCAAGGGCCCGGCGACGGCGGCGAGCGCCAGCCCGGCGAGCCACGCCCGCAGCAGAAACTCGGGGATCACGCGCCGCCTCGGTGGGCGCCGAACGACACCACCTGATCGGCGCCGTCATGGTGGTGACGATAGGGGGCGAGCGCCTCGGCCGCGGCCGGGCCGAACAGCCGCGCGTAGACCGGGTCGGTGCCGACCGTCTCCGGTGCACCGGCGCAACAGACGCGACGGTCGAGACAGACGACCCGGTCGGTCGCCCGCATCACCAGATGGAGGTCGTGGCTCACCAGCAGCACCGCGCAGCCGCGGGTCTTGCGCAACTCCGCGATGAGGCCGTAGAGATCGATCTGGCCGCGGTAGTCGATGTTCTGGGCCGGCTCGTCGAGGACGAGCAGGTCGGGCTCGGCCAGCAGCGCACGGGCGAGCAGAACCCGCTGGAACTGACCGCCGGAGAGCGTCTCGAGCGCCTGATCCTCGACGTCGTGGACGCCGACATCGGCGAGCACGGCCCGCTTCTCGCCGCGGCTGTGCCGCTTCGGCAGGTCGAGGAAGCGATCGACGGTGAGCGGCAGGCTGGCGTCGACCGCGAGCCGCTGCGGGACGTAGGCGATCGACAGGTCGGGGCGGCGCTCGACGCGGCCCCGCCGCGGTTTGACGATGCCGAGCACCACGCGCACGAGCGTGGACTTGCCCGCGCCGTTCGGCCCAATCAGCGTCACGATTTCGCCCGGACGGATCGTCAGATCGACGTCCTCGAGTGCGGTCACCCGGCCGAAGCGGACTTCGGCGTGGCGGATGGCCACCAACGGCTTGGTCGGCGGGTCCAGGGGCGTGGTCATCATGGCGCTTGGAGCCTTGCTCACTCCCCTTAGAAGATAACGCGCCGCGCGCGCCGCTGCCAGGGCTTGCGGCGGCTCATTCGAGGCCGTGGCGTTCGAGGAACGCCATCATCGCCGCCGCCACCGGCGCCGGCTGCGCGACATGGGCGAGCAGCGCGGCGTCGGCGACCACGCCCGTCTCCGCCCCCGGCACCGTCGCCGCGAGCGCGGCGGCGGCGGCGCGGCGCGGCGCGATCAAGCCGGCTCCGATGAGCGCCAGGGTGGGGACGTGGA
>JBKHCM010000087.1:0-13915 GCA_046541805.1 Alphaproteobacteria bacterium | reverse complement strand
GAAGCGGTGGGTGTCGTCGGCGTCGGGGTCGGCCACCTCGAGCTTGCCGACGACCACGCCCTCGGCGTTCTCGGCGACGCGGGTGGCATCGAGGGAGATGCCGGTCGGCGCCTCGTTGACGTCCTCGACGGTCAGCTTGAAGGTCGCCTCGTGGGCGAGGCCCGCGGCGTCGGTGGCGGTGACCCTCAGCGTGACCTCGGGCTCGGCCTCGGCGTCGAGCGCGGTGTCCGCCTTCAGCTTCAAGGCCCCGTCCACGACCTCGAAGCGGTCGTCGTCGACGGTGAAGCGGTGGGTGTCGTCGGCGTCGGGGTCGGCCACCTCGAGCTTGCCGACGACCGCGCCCTCGGCGTTCTCGGCGACGCGGGTGGCGTCGAGGGAGATGCCGGTCGGCGCCTCGTTGGGTGGAACCACCTCGATCTCGGCGGTCACCGAGCTGGTGTGCCCGCGGCCGTCGGTGACCGTGTAGGAAAAGGAATCGGTGCCGAGGAAATCCGGATTCGGGGTGTAGGTCACGGTCTGGTCGTCGTGGACCTCGAGGATGCCGTCGTTCGGGACCGTGACGCCGACGATGCTGAGCGGGTCGTCGTCGGGATCGGCGTCGTTGGCGAGGAGGTCCAGCCGGACCGCGGTGTCCTGAACGGTCGTGACGTGGTCGCTCGCCGCCACCGGCGGGGCGTTGGGTTCCACCACCTTGACGTCGACGCGTCCCTCGGAGCTGCCGCCGCGCCCGTCGTCGACGCGGTAGGTGAAGGTGTCGTCGCCGACATAGCCGGGCGCCGGGGTGTAGCGGAAGGTGTTGTTGGCCACGTTCGCCACCGTGCCGTGCGCCGGCAGCGTGAACGAGACGATCGACAGCCGATCGTCGTCGGGGTCACGGTCGTTGGTGAGCACGGGGATTTCGGCCACGCCGTCCGCGGGCACCTCGACATGATCGTGGACGGCAAGCGGAGCGGAATTGCTTTTCGGGGGCACGGCGGCATCTCCGAGAGATAGCGTTCCCCTCGCCATTAGGAAAAAAAACTTATACTGTCAAGCCGCCCTTGCCGCGGGCCCCGGCCAACGCGTCGGCGACGCCGGTCGGGGCATGGCGAGCGCGGTGGTCGGTGGTGGCAAGCCGAGCCGCTTGCCGGCCAGCCGCCGGCGCCTTGCCAGCCGCGAACCGGGCCCACGCCCCGATCGCTCCGCCGCGCGTCTTCGGCCGGGCATGGGCCCTTTTCGAGGCATCGGCCTCGCGGATCTCGGCGCGCGCGGCCGCGACCGCCCGCCCGCGCCCGTCCGGCGCCGCTCCGTCGTCGCGATGTTGCGCCTCGGCGGCGCACATGTCTAGAAAGTAACCGGCTCATGCCCGTCCCGCGGCGGCGTTCGTACATTTCAAGAAAGTTGTCGGCATTGGACGAGTCCCATTCCACAGGTTGGCACGGCTTGGCCACATCCAGCCGGCAGCTTTTCCGGGTGTCGACCGATGATCGCGGGGCGCACGGCCCACCGCTGCGTTTCATCGCCAAGCTTCGACACTATTTGCGCGTGATTTGGACCTACCTACGGCGCCGGGTCGTCCTTGAATACGTACCCGAGGACATCTCGCTCGAAGTCACCAACGTCTGCAATTTCCGCTGTCGCTTCTGTCCGCAGTCCGCTCCGCAGCATCACCGCTACGTTTCGAAGACTTACCTGTCGCCGCAACGCGCCGAGCTCATCCTCGGGCGTCTGCGCGCCGCCGGGGTCCGCACCAACGTCATCCACTGGACCCATGACGGTGAGCCGTTCGTCAACAAGCGTTTTCACGAGATTTGCGCCGTCGCGGCGCGGTACGGCTTCACCGAGATGTACTTCGCGACCGATGGGATGCTGTGTACCCGCGATCGCCTCGAGCAGCTGCCCCGCGGCCCGTGCGCTTATACCTTCACCATCGATTTTTCGGCGGACGCCGAGACGTTCGAGACCATCCGCGGCACGCCCGGCTCTTGGGCGCGCGTTGCGGCCAATATCCGCCACATCCTGAACGCCGCCAGCTGCCGACACATCGTCGTCGAGTTACGGGAGATCACGCCGTTTTCGGTCGACGCTCCGGACCGTGTCGCGACACGGCAGGCGCGTTTGCGCGAGATGTTCCCGACCCATCCACGCTTGCGCCTTCTGTCCAAGACCTTTCACAATGCCTGCGGCTTTCTGCCGGCAAAGCGGTCGTCCCACCGCTATCATCTCTGCCCCTATCCCTGGACATCACTGTCCATCGCCGCCAACGGCAACGTCGTCGCCTGTTCCCGTGATCTGCGTCATCAAACCGTTCTCGGCAACATTCTGCATCAAGATTTATGGGAAATTTGGAATGGCGCACCGATGCGGCGCATGCGTCGGAACTTGATCGCCAAGCGACCGGACCGCAACGGCGCGTGCGCCGGTTGCGATATGCCCTACGCGAAGGACAAGTTCGCGCTAAAGAATATCTTCACCACATTGCGTGGTCGGCTGCGCTTGTTCACGTAAAGCGAGCTCGGCGCCGACCGGAGCCAGCGCTCCGGGCCACACCCGAATGCGCCGCTGGGGCCGACCGCCACGCTCGGTTCGGGGAGCTAGCCGGCGCTCGGCGCCCGATCGCGGGCGCCGTCGGGCACCCGAGCGAGGCGCGAGCGGGCACGCCGGTGTCGGTCGCCCGGATCGCGTCGATCATCGGCGCGTTCGCGCCGCCGGCAACCCCCCCCTTCACCGGTGCCGGGGTGCGCGGCGTGTCCACGCGCTCGGACCGCCACCGCCGGCGCCGGCTCGTCGACATCTTCCAGGTGGCCGGGCATCGCCCAAAGGGCGCGCGCCATCCGGACGGCCGGCGCGATCGCGACCCGCCGGCGCGGTCTTTTCCTGGCCTTCTCGCCCGCCTCGAGCCCGGCGGGATCGAGCGGCGCGCACCAGCCGTCGCAGGCGCCACCGCGCCGGCGCTCGGCCGCCTGGGGCGATCGGCCTCGCCGGTCGTCGAGACTTGAGCGCGCCGCACCTGGCCACCGGCGGCCGCGCGGCCCGCGTGCGGCGCTCGCCGGCGGCAACCACCGAGCAACTTTTGGCGGGCAAGCTGGCGGCGGGAGCGGCCGTGGAGCGGTCGCTCCCGCTCGCGTTCAGCGTGCGCTTGACGGCGACGCGCCGTTGTGCGCAAATGCCGTTGCTTGCGCGGTAACTTCGGGGTTTCTTGGGCGTCTGCGAGTTTGACTGGCTCTCCTGCCGCCCCAGCCATATTTTTTAGATTCGCAGCAAAGTTCCACGGAAATCCGTGAAGCTCGGCCCACCCGCCGGGTCGGCGCCGCCACGCGCGGCGTGCCCGCGGAGAACCCGCCCGCACCCGCCAACCTCTACCGGCGCGGCCACGTCTTCTCCTGGCGCCGCCGCCTTGCCCAGACCTTTGCGCCCGCGGCGCCCGCCCCGAACGCCGCCTCTTTACGGCGGCGTCCGCTCGCGTGATGTCGGAGCCCTCCGCGCGCGCCGCTCGCGAGCGGCGGGCGTGCACAGGGCCCGTGGAACTTCGCGCTTCGATCCCCTGTTTTTTCCAGGCGTGCCGTCGTCGGCTGAGCCGGCCGGTGGCGCGCGGTCGAGACGTGAAGGAGGAGCGCCATGCGTAGGTTGAAGAACGGCCTTGCGATCGCCGCGATGACCGCCGTTGGGGTTGCGACCGGCGTCGCCGGGGCTCAGGAGGGCGTCCGCAACGAGCAGGCGACGTCGGAGCTGCGCGGTGACTGGGTCATCGGCGCCACGGTGACGTCGCCCGACGGCGAAACGATCGGCACGATTTCCGACATCCTGATCGATTCCGAGGACGGAGGGATCACTGGAGCGGTCGTCGACGTCGGCGGATTCTTGGGCTTCGGTGCAAAGTCGATCGTCGTCGACTGGGAGGAGTTGGAGCAGGACCACGACGCCAACGAGGTGACGCTCGATCTCGACCGTCAGGAGGCCGAGGAAGCGCCGGACTTCGCGTTCCGTGAGCGCGAGACGCCGCCGCCGCCCGAGCCGACCGGCGGCACCGGTGGTACCGGCGATGGCATGGGTGGCAACGGCGAGGGTACCGGCGGCGGCATGGGCGACGGCGGCTGAGCCACGCCCCGCGGGGGTCGGCCGCGGTCGGTCGGCCCCCCGGCGTCGCCGCGCGCCGGTGGCCGCCCAGTCCGCGAGCGCGTCGCGGGCGAGCAGGCGCTGGACCTGCAAAGCGCCGAAGGGCCACCACCCCGGCGGCGCGCCCCGGGCTCCGTTCACATTGCGGCTGAAGCTGGTGACAAACGTCGTTGAGATGAATTGAGCAGCGCTTTCACGCGCATGGCGTCGGCGCGGCTCGAGGCGCATCGGGGGCTCGACGTCAAACGGGAGGCGGCGCCGCGGCGGTTCGTCGGCTGCGCTCGAGCTGGCCCACGCCCCGGCACCGACGCGCGCCTCCGGCGACGTCGTCGTCATGGACAACCGCGCCGCCCACGGGGTCGCGGGCAGCCGTGAGGCCATCGCGGCCGAGGACGGCGAACTCGCCTACCTCCCGGCCTACAGCCCCCGATGTCGATGCGACCGAGCAGGTCTTCGCCAAGCTGAAGGCGTGGCTCCGCCGCGCAGGCGCGCGCCGCGTCGACGATCTCCAGCGCCCCATCGGCCGCCGCCTCGACGCCTTCACGCCCACCGCGTGCGCCAATTCCCTCGCCAACTCCGGCGATGTTCCACGTGAAGGGGAAACGCTCTAGCGCGTCGACGCTCAGCGACGTCCTAACGCCGTCGCCGCTTGACGGGCTGCGCCAAAATGTTCTTGTTTCGTTCGAGACAAGGAGCGGGAGCGTGGCGATGGACACCGAGCGAAGCGTGCACAAGGGGCGCGCGGCGACGCGCAACATGCAGAGCCGGTTCGAGCGGCAGAGCCGTCCGCTGGACCCCGAGATCGCCCACGAGCGCCGCCGCACCCGGGTCGGCGCCGACCGCTCGCGCACCATCATCGCCACCAACACCAGCCCCGACGTCGGCTTCGACCGCTCGATCAACACCTATCGCGGCTGCGAGCACGGCTGCATCTACTGCTACGCGCGGCCGACCCACGCCTATCTCGGCCTCTCGCCGGGCCTCGATTTCGAGACCGAACTCGTCGCCAAGCACGACGCCGCCGAGCGGCTGGAGGCGGCCTTCCGCCGGCGCCGCTACCGACCCGCGCCGTTGCAGCTCGGCGGGGTCACCGACGTCTACCAGCCGGTGGAGCGCGAGCTCCGGATCACCCGCCGCGTGCTGGAGGTGCTGCTCGCTTGGCGCCATCCGGTGCAGATCGTGACCAAGTCGGCCGGCGTCCTGCGCGATCTCGACCTCCTGGCCGAGCTGGCGGCGCTGGATCTCGCCGTGGTCGACGTCTCCATCACGACGCTCGACGGCGACCTGGCGAGGCGCATGGAGCCGCGGGCCAGCACGCCCACCCGGCGGCTCGAGGCCATCGCGGCGCTCGCCGCGGCGGGGGTGCCGACGGGCGTGTCGGTGGCGCCGGTGATCCCGGGGCTCACCTGCCACGAGCTCGAGCGGATCCTGCGAGCGGCCGCGGCGGCGGGGGCCGAGAGCGCGTTCTGGGTGCTGTTGCGGCTGCCGCACGAGCTCAAGGCGCTGTTCGAGGATTGGCTCGCCGAGCACCGCCCGGACCGCCGCGCCCGGGTTTTGTCGCTGGTGCGCCAGTGCCGCGGCGGCCGGCTCAACGCGGCGGGCTTCGGCGACCGCATGACGGGTGCGGGGCCCATCGCCGAGCTGATCGCGGCGCGGTTCGCCGCCGCTTGCAACCGCTTCGGCCTGGCGCGGCGGGACGCGCGGCGGCTCCGCAGCGACCGCTTCGCTGCGCCCGAAGCCCGCGCCCAGCCCGATCTCTTCGCGCCGACGCTCGACGCGGCCCGAGAAAACGGTTGAGCCCGGCGGCAAAGTCCGGCGCTCTCGGCGCGCGCAACCGCCCGGCGAGAAGGAGGTGGAACGCTTCGCACGCATCCTCGTCGTTCCGGAAGCCGACCAGCCGGTCGCCGCCGCCCGCGAGGAGCTGTTGGAGTTCGCCCGCGCCAACGGCCCACGGTGACGGTCGCCGGCACCTGCGACGCGCCGGAGCCGTCGTTTCTGGCGGCGATGTTCGACGGCACCGACCAGCACGAGGCGTTGCGCCAGCAGATCCTCATCCTGGTCGCGACCTTCGCGGCGTCGCTCGAGGCGGCGGGACTGCGCGTGGCGAGCGAGATCGCGACGGCGACCCGCTAAAAGGCGTCCGCCACCTCGCCCGCCCGGGCCGCTTCGACCTTTTCGTCAAGCTCGCCGCCGGCAACGGGCCGGACGCGCCCGAAACGGCGGCTCGATGGACCGCGGCCGTGGCGGATGTGCCCGCTGGCGGTCCTGATCTCCAACCCCCAGAAGGAGGCGACGCCGCGGGTTCTGGTCGCGCGCGACGGCGACAACCCGGACGATGCCGACCTCAATCGCCATCTCCTGCGGCTCGACCTCGCCCTCCTCGCCGCGCCACGCCTCCTCTTGCCGGGCTGAACCCTCAGCCGTCGAGCCAGGTCGCCGGTGCCGGGCCCACCGGCACGATGCCGGTCGGGTTGATGGTGGTGTGGCTCACGTAGTAGTGCCGCTTGATGTGGCCGAAGTCGGTCGTCGTCCAAAAGGCGTCGATGGCCCACAGGCGCTTCAGGTAGGCCAACAGCGCCGGGTAGTCGGCGATGCGCCGCCAGTTGCACTTGAAGTGGCCGACATAGACCGGATCGAAGCGCACGAGCGTGGTGAAGAGCCGGATGTCGGCCTCGGTCAGGCGCCCGCCGACGAGGTAGGCGCGCGTGGCGAGATGCGCCTCGAGCGCGTCCAGCGTCTCGAACAGCGCCGTCACCGCCTCCTCGTAGGCCGCCTGGGTGGTGGCGAAGCCGGCCTTGTAGACGCCGTTGTTGACGGTGTCGTAGATCCGCGCGTTCCAGCCGTCGATCTCGCCGCGGAGCTCGGCCGGGTAGTAGTCGCCGGCGCGGGCGCCGAGGTCGTCGAAGGCCGTGTTCAGCATGCGGAGGATTTCCGCGCTCTCGTTGGAAACGATCGTGCCACGCTGTTTGTCGAACAGCGTCGGCACGGTGACGCGGCCGGTGTAGTGCGGGTCGGCGCGGCGGTAGATCTGGTGCAGGTACTCGGCGCCGAAGAGGGGATCGGCGTCGGCGCCGTCCTCGGCGCGAAACGGCCAGCCCTGCTCGGCCATGTGCCAGTGCACGACGGTGACGCCGAGCATCGCCTCGAGCCCCTTGAGATGTCGCATGATCAAGGTGCGGTGGGCCCAGGGGCAGGCCGCCGAGACGTAGAGGTGGTAGCGGTCGGGGGCGGCCGCAAAGCCGCCCGCGCCGCTCGGTCCCGGCGCCCCGTCGGCGGTGATCCAGTGGCGAAAGGCGCTCTCCTGGCGCGCGAAGCGGCCGTCGCGACGCTCGGTGTCGTCCCCGCGGTCGTGCCAGACACCGTCGATCAACAGCCCCATCGGGCTCACCCGGCGAGCTTGGCGGCGATGCGGACCACGTGCGCGCCCTGAAAGCGGGCCATGGCGCGTTCCTTCTCGCTCGGCTGGCGCGCGCCGTCGGCGCCGGCGATGGTGCCGGCACCGTAGGGCGAGCCGCCCTTGACCTCGGAGAGGTCGGGCAGCTCCGGGATGACGTAGGGCAGGCCCACGACCACCATGCCGTGGTGCAAGAGGGTGTGGTGGAAGCTCGTGATCGTCGTCTCGTTGCCGCCGCCGGTGCCGGTGGAGGTGAACACGCTTCCGACCTTGCCGACGAGCGCACCCTTGGCCCAGAGCGCGCCGGTCTGATCCAGGAAGTTGCGCATCTGCGCGGCCATGTTGCCGAAGCGCGTGGGCGTGCCGAAGAGGATGCCGTCATAGTCGGCGAGTTCGCCCGGCGTGGCGATCGGGGCCGACTGGTCGCGCTTGTAGCCGGCGCTCGCCGCGACCTCGTCCGGCACGAGCTCCGGCACGCGCTTGAGGGTGACCTCGCTGCCGGCGACGCCGGCCGCGCCTTCGGCGACGGCGTGGGCCATGGTCTCGACGTGGCCCCAGCTCGAATAGTAGAGGACCAGGATCCTGGCCATCGCGCATCTCCTTGCTCATGACGCCGGCCTTGAGATGGCAGCCGCATGCGCCGGCGACGAGCCGCCCGCTGGCGCACGCAGCGTGTCGCCTTTGGAAACGATCAGCCCGGCTTAACGACCTCGAGCTTCACGGCGGTGCCGTCGAGGACGACCTTGCCCTGCTCTTCGAAGTTGACCGTGATCTTGTTGTTGATCGCCGTCTGCACCATGCCGACGCCCCATTCCGGGTGGTCGGGATGGCGCACCAGCGTGCCGGGGACATAGACGCTCTCGAGCACGAAGCCTCCGCGGGTGGTGGGTACGAGCGGGTGGTCTTCAATCGATCTTAACGGCCGGGAGCGACGCTCACCTTCGCACATCACGAGGCCCCCGGCGACGGTGCGGGGCCCGCAGCGGGAGCCGTCGGCGATGGACGAGCTACTGAGCGAGTTCCTGACCGAGAGTTTCGAGAACCTGGGCGTGCTGGACGTCGAGCTGGTCGAGCTGGAGCAGCGCCCGGACGATCCGCAACTGCTCTCCAGCATCTTCCGCACCGTCCACACCATCAAGGGGACGTGCGGCTTTTTGGGCCTGCCGCGGCTCGAGCGGGTGGCGCACGCCGCCGAGAACGTGCTCGGGCGCGTCCGCGACGGCGAGATCACGGTCACGCCCGAAGCCGTCACCCTGGTCCTCGAGGCCGTCGATCGGATCAAGTGGATCCTCGAGCGGCTGGAGGCCACCGAGGCCGAGCCGCCGGGCGACGACGCCGCCCTCGCCGCCGCCCTCGACGTCGTCGCCGAAGGCGGCCGGCCGACTCTGCCGGCCGCCCCCGACCCCGCCGAGGCCGACACCGCCGAGCCCGACACCGCCGAGCCCGACACCGACGAGCCCGACACCACCGAGCCGGATGCGGCCGCCGCCGACACCGCCGATCCGGATGCGGCCACCCCGGCCGCGTCGGCGCCGGCGGTCTCCGCCGAGTGGGATGGCGCCGGCGGCGGCGAGCCGGAGAAGCCGGCGGGGGGGTCGGTCGCGGCGCAGTCGCTGCGGGTGTCGGTCGACCTCTTGGAGGAGTTGATGACGCTGGTGAGCGAGCTCGTGCTCACCCGCAACCAGCTCCTGCAGATGGTGCGCAGCGAGGGCGACAGCCGGTTCAAGGCACCGCTGCAGCGGCTCAGCCACATCACCTCCGAGCTGCAGGAAGGGGTCATGAAGACCCGCATGCAGCCCATCGGCAACGCCTGGGCCAAGCTGCCGCGGCTGATCCGCGACCTCGGCCGGGATCTGGGCAAGACCATCGAGCTCGAGATGCGCGGGGCGGAGACCGAACTCGACCGCCAGGTTCTCGAGCTCATCAAGGACCCACTCACCCACATGGTCCGCAACGCGGCGGACCACGGCATCGAGACCGCCGAGGAACGCCGCAAGCTCGGCAAGCCCGAGCATGGCAAGGTGACCTTGAACGCCTTCCACGAGGGCGGCCAGATCATCATCGAGATCGCCGACGACGGTCGGGGCCTCGACGCCACCAAGATCGCCAAGAAGGCGCTGGCGCAGGGCCTCGCCAGCGGCGAGGAGCTCGCCGGCCTGAGCCCGTCGCAGATCCTCAACTTCATCTTCCGCCCCGGCTTTTCGACGGCGGCGGAGGTTTCCGCCGTCTCCGGCCGCGGCGTCGGCATGGACGTCGTCAAGACCAACATCGAGAAGATCGGCGGCCATGTCGAGCTGAGCTCGCAGCCGGGTCGCGGCACCAAGCTCACCATCAAGATTCCACTGACGCTGGCGATCGTGGCGGCGTTGATCGTCGAGGCGGGCGGCGAGCGCTTCGCGATCCCGCAGATCGGCGTGGTCGAGCTGGTGCGCGCCGGCGGCGACAGCGACCACAAGATCGAGATCATCGACGACGCCCCGATCCTGCGGCTGCGCGACCGGCTCTTGCCGCTGGTGCGGCTGACCGCGCTGCTCGGCCTCGACGCCGCCGGCGCCGGCTTCGAGGCGGCCTATGTCGTCGTCAGCCAGGTCGGCAGCGCCCGCTTCGGGCTCGTCGTCGACAAGGTGTTCGACACCGAGGAGATCGTGGTCAAGCCGGTGGCGCCGATCCTGCGCAGCGTCAGCTGCTTTTCCGGCAACACCATCCTCGGCGACGGCTCGGTCGTCATGATCCTCGATCTCAACAGCCTGAGCGGCGATCTCGCCTCGGCCCCGGCCGAGGCCGCCGCGATCGCCGGCGAGCGCCGCGGCGCCGGGCGCGAGACCACCTCGCTTCTCCTCTTCGAGGCCGGCGACGGGACGCCGCGGGCGGTGCCGCTGGGCCTCGTCACCCGGCTCGAGGAGGTCGACCTCGCGCACGTCGAGTACTCCTGCGGCCGCGCGGTCGTGCAGTACCGCGGCGAGCTGATGCCGCTCACCGACATCCACGGCGCCACCGTCCTCGCCGGCGAGGGCAGGCGCCCGGTGCTCGTCTTCACCGACGCCGGCCGCAATCTCGGCCTCGTCGTCGAGGCGATCGTCGACATCGTCGACGACGCGCTGGAGATGAAGGCGGAGCCGGCGGGCGCCGGCATCATCGGCTCGACCGTCGTCGCCGGCAAGTCGACCGACATCATCGACATCGCCCACTTCATCCAGACGGTCTTCGGCGGCTGGTTCCAGCCGGGCAAGCAGGCGCCGTTTCGCGCCGAAGAGCCGGTGCCGCGGCGCGTCTTGATCGTCGACGACAGCAGCTTGTTCCGCAACCTCTTGACCCCGATCCTCGTGGCCAACGGCTACGGCGTCGCCACCGCCGAGAGTGCGGCGACGGCGCTCGAGCTGCGCGCGCGGGGCGAGCGCTTCGACGCCATCATCACCGACATCGAGATGCCCGGCATGGACGGCTTCGCCTTCGCCGCCGAGGTCAAGCGCGGCGGCGCCTGGGCCCATCTGCCGGTGATCGCGCTGACCTCCTACACCAGCACGCGTGACGTCGAGCGCGGCCGCGAGGCCGGCTTCGCCGACTATGTGGGCAAGCTCGATCGCGAAGCGCTGCTGGCCGCGATCAGCCAATCGATCGAACTCGAGGAGACGCTGGCATGAGCGCGCCGGTGCGCCAAGCCGACACCCGCGGGGTGGAGAACGAGCTGGTCTCCATCTGGCTGGACGCGCAGCTGGTCGGCATCCCGGTCGCCCAGGTGCAGGACATCCTGGGCCCGCAGCGGATCACCGCGGTGCCGCGGGCCGCCGCCGAGATCGCCGGGATGTTGAACCTCAGAGGCCGCATCGTCACCGCGATCGACCTGCGCGTGCGCCTCGGCATGCGCCCGCGCGCCGCCGACGCCGACAGCATGAGTGTCGTGGTCGAGCACAAAGGCGAGCTCTACAGCCTTTTGATCGACCGCGTGGGCGAGGTGCTCGAAGCCCCCCTGGACCGCTTCGAGGCGGACACGGGCGCGCTCAGCCCGGCCTGGCGCGAGCTCGCCTCGGGTGTCTTCCGGCTCGAGCAACGGCTGCTCGTCGTGCTCGATGTCGGCCGCGTCCTGCAGATCGCCGCCGGCGACGCCGCTCGGCCAGGTGAGCGATGACCTCCTGCCTCGTCGTCGACGACTCCCCGACGGTCCGCCGGGTCATCCGCCGGATCGTCACCGATCTCGGCTTCGCCGCGGTCGAGGCCGCGGACGGTCGAGCGGCGCTCGCCGAGTGCCGCGCCCGGCTGCCGGACCTGGTCCTGCTCGATTGGAACATGCCGGAGATGGACGGGATGAGCTTTCTGCGCGCGCTCCGGCGCCTGCCTGACGGCGGGCGACCCGTCGTCATCTTCTGCACCACCGTCAACGACCTGCCGCATATCGAACAAGCGCTCGATGCCGGCGCCGACGAGTACATCATGAAACCGTTCGACGCGGACATCCTCAAGCACAAGCTGGCGCAAACCGGTCTGCTGGCGAGCTGAGGACCATCACCATGCCCCCACCCCCCGTGGCGGCCGCGCGCTCGCCGAGCGGCCCGACGGCGCCGCTGCGGGTCTTCATCGTCGACGACAGCAGCGTCGTGCGCGCCTTCGTGCGCGGGGTGCTCGAGCGCGCCTCGGACGTGACGCTGGTCGGCACGGCCGCGGACGGCGCCGCGGCCGTGCGCCGGCTCGAGGGCCTCGAGGTCGACGTCGTCCTCCTCGACGTCGAGATGCCGGTGCGCGACGGCCTCGACGCGCTGCCGGACATCCTCAGCGCACCCGTGCGCCCGCCCAAAGTGGTGATGGCGTCGACGCTGACGCGGCGCGGGGCGTCGATCTCGATCCAGGCGCTGGTGCGGGGTGCCGCCGACTACGTGGCCAAGCCCACCAGCCTCCAGGCCGGCGGTGCGGAGACCTTCGCCACCCTGCTCTTGGAAAAGGTGCGGGCCTGGGGGGCCAAGGTCCGCCAGGAGCGCGCGCGCCCGAGCGCGCGCCCCGCCGCCCGGCCGGCGGCACCGTCGCCGCGCCCGGCGCCGCTCACCTGCGGCACCAGGCCCGAAGCGCTCGCCATCGGCTGTTCCACCGGCGGGCCGCAGGCGCTCATCCGCCTCTTCACCCGGCTGCGCGGCTGTCGGCTCGGCCCGGTCTTCGTCACCCAGCACATGCCGCCCACCTTCACCGCGCTCTTCGCCGAGCAGCTCGCCCGGATCAGCGAGCGCCCCTGCCACGAGGCGGTCGACGGCGAGACCGTCGTCGCCGGCGGCATCTACGTGGCGCCGGGCGACTGGCATCTGCTCGCCGAGGGCCGGGCGGGGGCGGTGCGGCTGCGCCGGACGCAGGGCCCGCCCGAGAACTACTGCCGGCCGTCGGCCGACCCGATGTTCCGCTCGCTCGCCGCCGTCTACGGCCCGCGCCTGGTGGCCCTGGTGCTGACCGGCATGGGGCACGACGGTTGCGCCGGCGCGCGCGCCATCGCCGACAAGGGTGGCACCGTGCTCGCCCAGGACGAAGCCTCGAGCGTGGTCTGGGGCATGCCCGGGGCGGTGACGCGGGCGGGCCTCGCGCGCGAGACGCTGGATCTGGACGCGCTCGCCGGGCGGGTCGCACAGCTCTTCGCGAGCGCGCCGTGACCCCCGACGACGTGCGGTTCCTCGCCGAGCTGTTGCGCCGGCGCTCCGGCTTGGCGCTGACCCCGGACAAGCGCTACCTGTTGGAGAGCCGCCTCGCGCCGGTGGCGCGCCGGCTCCACCTCGCCGACGTCGCCGCGCTCGTGCGCCGGTTGCGCGCGCGCGAGGAGGCGAGCCTGGTGGCGCAGGTGGTCGACGCGATGACCACCAACGAGAGCTTCTTCTTCCGCGACGGCCGGCCGTTCGAGCAGTTCGTGCGCCACATGCTGCCGGCGCTGATCGCGGCCCGGCGCGCGAGCCGGCGGCTCGCGATCTGGTCGGCGGCGGCGGCGACCGGCCAGGAGCCCTACTCGCTCGCGCTCTGCCTCGAGGACCGCGCCGAGGAGCTGCGCGGCTGGCAGGTGGAGATCCTCGCCACCGACGTCTCGCCGACCGCGCTCGCGCGCGCCCGCGCCGGCCGCTACAGCCAGTTCGAGGTCCAGCGCGGGCTGCCGGTGCAACGCCTGGTGCAGGGCTTCACCCGCGAGGGCGACGACTGGGTCGTGAGGCCCGAGGTCAAGCGCTGGATCCGCTTCGCACCGCTCAACCTGTTGGACCTGGAGCCCGGCTTCGGCCGCTTCGACATCATCTTCTGCCGCAACGTCCTGATCTACTTCGACATGGCGACCAAGCGGCGGGTGGTCGAGACGATGGCGCAGATGCTGCCTCAAGACGGCTTCTTCGTGCTGGGCGGCACCGAGACGGTGCTCGGCGTCACCAACCGCTTCGCCCCGATCCCCGATGGGCGCGGCGTCTTCCGCCCGGT
>JBKHCM010000086.1:0-14312 GCA_046541805.1 Alphaproteobacteria bacterium | reverse complement strand
CGGTGCTGTCCCTGCTGGTCGCCCGCCTCGTGCCGATCCCGGCCATGGTGCTGGCGCTGTTGATCGGGATCGCGCTCAGCGGCGTCGGCGCACGCGACGTCTTCCGCGACGGCCTCGCCTTCGCGATCAAGACCTTGCTGCGCTGGTCGGTGGCGCTGTTGGGCCTTCGGATCGCGCTCGGCGACATCGCCGCGCTGGGGGTGACGACCGCGCTCGCCGTGGTCGCGGCGATGGTGCTCACCCTCGCCGCCGGCGTCATCTGCGCGCGCGCGCTCGGCCGGGACGAGGCCCTGGGCGCGCTCGCCGGCGCGGCCACCGCCGTCTGCGGCGCCTCGGCGGCGCTCGCCACCGCCAGCGTGCTGCCGCGCTGGGCGGGCAAGGAGGCCGACATCGTCTTCGTCGTGGTCGCGGTGAACGCGCTCTCCACCGCCGCCATGCTGGCCTACCCACCGCTCGGCGCCGCCCTCGGCTTCGACGCCGCGACCCTCGGCGTGTTTTTGGGCGGCACCATCCACGACGTCGCGCAGGTGGTGGGCGCCGGCTACGCCGTCGGCGAGACCACCGGCAACACCGCCGTCGTGGTGAAGCTCTTTCGGGTCTTTTTGCTGTTGCCGGTGGTGTTGGCGGTGGGCTGGTGGTTCACCAAAAAAGGCCGCGGCCACGGCGCGGCGCGGGTGCCCGTGCCGGGCTTCGCGCTCGCCTTTTTGGGTTGCTGCCTCGTCAACAGCGCAGCCCTGGCGGCGCCGTGGGCGACCGCGGCCTACGTGCCGGTCAAGACCGTGCTCGTCGACGTCTCGAGCTGGGGCCTGTTGATCGCGATCGGGGCGCTCGGGCTCACCACCTCCGTTCGGGCGGTGCGCGATCTGGGCTGGCGCCCCTTGGTGCTGGTCGTGGTCGCCACCGGCGTCATCCTCGCCGCGATGGCGGCGGCGCTGACGGCGGTGCGCTGAGGCGGGTTGCGGCAGGCGGAGGCGATGGCGGCGCGCGGTCGCGGCGGCCGACGCACGGGTGGCGCAGGCGCGCTTCGTCGCCGTCGGGGCCGCCGGGCGCAAGGACCACGGGCACGCGCGCGCCGCGCTTTGAGGAAAGCGCGGCTCAGGGATTCCAGTCCTGCACCGCGGCGCGGCCGCGGTCGGCCGCGAGATCGGTGAGCGGCGGGTTGGCGAGCTCCGGGCGCGGCCCGGCGGCGTAGAGCAGGACGATGCTGATGCGGCGGTTGCTCGCCGCCAACGGGTCGTCGGGCTCGTGCAGCTCGGTCGCCGCCCGGCCGGCGACGCGGGCGAGCCGCGCCTCGTCGAGGCCCGCCTCGACCAGAACCTTGCGCGCGGCGTTCGCCCGCGCGCTCGACAGCGTCCAGTTGTCGCCGAGCGAGCCGGGCCGGAACTTGGCGGCGTCGGTGTGCCCGCTGATCGAGACCCGATTGTCGACGTCGGCGACGACGTCGGCGACCTTCTCCAACAGCGCGTCCATGTGCGCGTACATCTCGGCGCTGCCACGGGGAAACATCGAGCGGTCGTCCCGATCGACGATCTGAACGCGCAGGCCCTCCTCGGTGCGGTCGATCGCGAGGTTGTCGCGCAGGCCCGCGAGCTCGGGGTCGTCGGCCATCGCCCGGCGCAGGCGGCGCACGATCTCTTGAAACTCGCGCTCCTCTTGGGCGCGATCCGCACCCTCGACGACGCGGGCCTCGGCGATCGGCCCGTCGCCCGGGTTCTTCTCGCCGGCGTCGCTCAGATCCTCGTGGGCCTCGCCGTCGCCGTCGCCCGTGCCCTCGCCGCCGGCCGCCTCGCGCGGCAGGCCGACGACGACGCTGGGGCGGCTCCTCGGCGGCAGGTTGAGCGGGCCCTCCATGTCGGTGACCAGCCCGCCCGCGAACCCGACGCTGCCGTTCTCGGTGTCGTCGGTGGTCGTGGGCATGAAGTAGTTCGCGATGCCGAGCCGCTGCTCGTCGGTGGTGACGCTCAACAGCCACATCAACAAAAAGAACGCCATCATCGCCGTGACGAAGTCGGCATAGGCGACCTTCCACGCGGCGCTGTGCTGGTGGACGTGCCGTGCCTTTCTGCGTTTTCTTCCAATCGGCTGGATTTTGGCGCTCACGATGGCTCCGCAGCTCGCTGAAGACAGGGTGTCGGGCGCCGGTTAAGGAAGGGTTGAGCGCGGCGCGAGAGCTCCGATTTTAAGCCGACAGCTCCCGGGCACAGGGGCTCGGACGAGCCGGTTCGCCGGGCTACCGCCCGCTGCGCCGCGGCGGTGCCGGCCGGCGGAGTTGACGGCTCGGTCGCTCCTCACGGGAAAGCCGCCGCCGACGCCCGAAGCGGCGATCGCCTCGGCGTCCAACCGCCAGTTGCCGGCGGACGCGACGGCGATGCGTCCTTGCGCCCTCCCGCCGGACGCCATCAAGGCCCTGGCGGCGCGCCGGCGGCGGCGCTCAACGCGGGCCTCACCCGCACCGACACCGCCATCGGCGTCGGCGTCGGCGGCGGCGTCGGCGTCGACGGCGACACCGTGCTCGACCACGCCACCTTGAAGCGGCTCGCCGCCCCCGTCGCCACCCGCGCGTCGGCGCGGTCGCCGGCAAGGTCGTCGCCGGCTAGCTCGCGCCGTAGAAGCGCACGCCGCCGACGGCGACGTCGGCGGTGAAGGCGCGGCCGATGGCGACGATGCCGAGCCGGCGCAGGCGGCGCACGGCGAAGGGCGCGTCGAGGCGGTGGGCGGTGAACGCGGCGAAGGGCAGATGCACGGTGGTCCAGCTCGGCGGGGCGCGAAAGCTCGCCCGGTAGGACTGCCAGGGCCGCACCACGTCCTTGGTGCGCAGATGCAGGTTGTAGGTCTCGTCGTTGCCGACGACGTCGAGGGCGATGCCGGTCCAGGCGCCCGCGTCGACCGTGCCGCCGTCGCCGCGCAGATCGAGGGCGAGCTGCACGAAGCCGCCGTTGTTCTCGAGGCTGACCACGCCCTCGAGCCGCACCGCCGGGCGGCCCGCCACCGTCGCTCGGCGCATCGTGGCGGTCGAGCGCCCGCCCATGACGCCGTCGACGATCAGCTCCCACGCCGCCCCGCAGCGCGCCCACGGTTCCGGGCGGCTCAGGTCGTCGATCACCCCAAGCGCAGCGCTCACGCCTCTCCTTTCGGGCGATGGTCCACCAACAGTTCGCGCAAGAGCGGGTTCGGAAAGCGGCGCACCAGCGTGACGGCGTAGAAGGCTTCGTGCAACTCGGCGAGCCGCGCCGCCTCGACCAAGCGCCCGCTGGCCAGCTCGTCGGCGACGACGATCGGCGGCACCAGCGCCAGGCCCACGTCGGCGCGGGCGAACAGACGCAGCATCGCCATGTCGTCGATCTCCGCGGCCAAGCGCGGGCGCACGCCGAGGCGGTCGACCCACGCGTCGAAGCCCTGGCGGATGCTGGTCTCCACCGTCGGCACCACCAGCGGCTCGCGGGCGATGAGCTCGGCCGGGGCGCCGCCCGTGCCGACGCGCGCCGGCGTGCCGACGAGGCTCACCGGCTGGTCGTCGAGGGCGTGGGCGATCCAGGGGCTGGCGGCGTCGCGCACGGGCGGCGTGTTGACCAGCACGACGTCGAGACGATGCGCCTCGAGGCTCGCCAACAGGTCGGCGAGCCCGCCCGAGCGCAGGATCAGCTCGACGTCGTCGCGGCCGAGCAGCGGGCGCAAAAACGCCATCTGGAAGTTGCGCGAAAGCGTCGCCAGCGCCCCCACCCGCAGCACCTGTCGGACGCCACCGCCGCGGCGGCCGAGGGTGGCGACGAGCTCGTCGCCGGCGGCGAAGACGGCATCGGCATGGTCGAGGGCGATGCGCCCGGCCTCGGTGAGCTGGAGCTGCTTGCCTCTGCGCTCGAACAGGGCGTGGCCGAGCTGCTCCTCGAGCTTGTGGATCTGCACCGACAGCGCCGAGGGCGCCACGTTCAAGCGCTGGGCGGTGCGCGTCAGGTTGCCGTCGTGCGCCACCGCCCAGAAGTACCTGAGGTGGTTGTAGTTCAGGCTCGCCATCGCTCTATTCTGTTATAGCGAACGTTCCGTTGCAAACGTTGAATTTCTGAGATCGACACGCGGCCGCTACCTTCGTCGGACCCGATTGGACGACCGGAGGGGACCATGCCGCCGATACTCGCCCTGCTACCGTTGCTCGCACCGCTCCTCTTGCTCGCCGCCTTCGCCGCCGGCCAGCGCGCGCCCGGCCGCCGCCCGGCCGGCGTGTTGAGGGCCACGCGCGCGGCCACCCTCGCCGCCCTCGCCGTGGCGCTCGCGACGGGCGTCGCGGTGGCGACGCTCGGTGCGGCCACGAGCCCCTTGATCGGCGTCGCCGGCGTGGGCTTGTCGCTGCGGCTCGACGCCTTCAGCGCGGTGATGTTCGTCCTCGTCGCCTTCGTCGGCGCCATCGTCGTCCAGTTCAGCCGCAACTACATGGACGGCGACGACCGCCAGGGCGCCTTCATGGGTGGGCTCTGCCTGACGCTCGCGGCCGTCACGCTGTTGGTTCTCTCGGGCAACCTCTACCACCTGGTCGCGGCCTGGATCGCCACCAGCCTGGCGCTGCACCGCCTGCTGCTCTTCTACCCCGAGCGGCCGAACGCGCGGGTCGCCGGGCGCAAGAAGTTCATCACCGCCCGGCTCGGCGACGCGCTGTTGATCGCCGCGGTCGTGCTCCTGGCCCAGGCCTTCGCCACCACCGACCTCGCCACCATCCTCGAGGCCGCGCGCGCGGCCGCCGCGGCGGGCGAGGTGCCGGCGGGCGTGGTCCCGGCGACGCTCCTGATCGCCGTGGCGGCGCTCTTGAAATCGGCGCAGTTCCCGACCCACGGCTGGCTCGCCGAGGTCATGGAGACCCCGACGCCGGTCTCCGCCCTGCTGCACGCCGGCATCATCAACGCCGGCGGCTTTCTGGTCGTGCGCTTCGCCGACGTCATGCTGTTGAGCGTCGGCTCGCTGCACGTGCTCGCGATCGTCGGCGGCTTCACCGCGCTCTTCGGCTCGATCGTCATGCTGACGCAGACGAGCGTGAAGGTGGCGCTGGCCTATTCCACCGTGGCGCAGATGGGCTTCATGCTGCTGCAGTGCGGGCTCGGCGCCTTCACCGCGGCGGTGCTGCACATCGTGGCGCACTCGCTCTACAAGGCCCACGCCTTCCTCGCCTCGGGCAGCGTCATCGACCTCGCCCGAAGCGCCTGGGTGCCCAAGGCCGAGACCCGCTCGCGCACCGCCGTGCTCTTGGCGAGCCTCGCCGGCGCGGTCGCCATCTTCCTCGCCACCGGCTGGGCGGTCGGCTTCGCCGTCGCCGAAAAGCCGGCGATCCTGGCCCTGGGCGCCATCCTGGTGATGGGGCTCACGCTCCTGCTCGCGCAGGCGCTGGAGGGCCGGCCACAGGGCTATGTCGTCGGCCGCACGCTCGCCACCGGCGTTGCGGTGGCGCTGATCTATTTCGGCCTGCAGACCGGCGCCGAGCGCCTGCTCGCCGGCGCCGTGCCGCTGGCGGCGCTGAGCGATCCGGTCACCCTCGCCTTGATGGCGGCGGTGGTCGTCGTCTTCGCCGCGCTGACGGCCTTGCAGATCCTCGCCCCCTACAAGGCCGACGCCCCCGGCTGGCGCGGCGCCTACGTCGCCATCGCCAACGGCTTCTACGCCAACGCCTGGTTCAACCGCCTGGTGGGCGCCCTCAAGCGCCCCGCCGCGGCCGAACTCTGAGGGAGGACACCCGATGACCACGACGACCCTCGACGACGCGACCATGGTCGCGACCCCGGCGCCCACGCTCACCGCCGCCATCGACCAGGCCGGCCGCAAGGTCGCGCCGCTCTGGCCCCTCAACCACTTCGTCGCCGTGAACCCCTATTTCGGCCTCGCGGACCAGACCTTCACCGACGGCGCGATCGCGATGGCGCGGGCGGCGGGGGCCCGGACGACGATGCCGCGCGCCTTCTACGCCGAGGCGATCGCGAGCGGTCGGATCACCGACGCCGACCTGGAGGACGCGCTCGCCGAGGCGCCCGCCGCCGGCGAGCTTCCCGCCGACGCCGCCGCTCTCAAGGTGGCGGTGGGCGAGAGCGCCACCCAGGTGCCGCTCGATCCCACCGTCGCCGACGTCGCCGCCGAGGTGACCCGGCGCGATTGGCCGCGCTTCGTGACCGAGCAGGTGTCCTTCTGGGCGGCGGGCCATTTCGATCAGGGCCTCGCCTCCTGGCCGGCCCCGGGTCAGGGGCTCGACCCCTTCGCCGCCTGGCGCGCCGAGGCGGCGCTCGACCGCTCGCCCGAGATCATGGGCGTGAAGGGCTTTCGCGCCTTCGTGGCGAGCCTGCCCGAGGACTGGCGCGCCGCCGCCGGCGAGCTCATGGCCGAGCTCGCCGTGCCGGCCGCTGGCGTCGACGCCTATCTCCATCGGCTCGCGATGAGCGTCGCCGGCTGGGCGGCCTTCGCCCGCTGGCGGGTGTGGGAGAGCGAGCTCTACGGCGGCACCGACGACACGCTCTCGGCCTTTGTCGTCGTCCGCCTCGCCTGGGACGCGGCGCTGTTGCGCGCCTTCGGTGCCAACGGCGTGAGCGACGCCTGGGCGCGGGCGAAGCCGCGGCTGGCCGAGCCGGCGCCCGCCGACGCCCGCGCCGCCACCGCGCTCGACGTCGTCCTGCAGGCGGCGCTCGAAAAGGCGTGGCAGCGCGAGCTCGTCGCCACCTTCGCCGAGCCGCGGCCGGCGGGCCCGGCGAGCCGCAAGGCGATCCAGGCGGCCTTTTGCATCGACGTCCGCTCGGAGGTCTTCCGCCGCGCGCTCGAGAGCGTCGACGGCGACGTGGAGACCATCGGCTTCGCCGGCTTCTTCGGCTTTCCGATCGAGTACGTGCCCTTGGGTCAGACCCACGGCGGCGCGCAGTGCCCGGTGCTGTTGACGCCCAAATACACCGTGCGCGAGCAGGTCAAGGGGGCGTCCGAGCCCGAGGAGACGGAGGTCTTGGGCGTGCGCATGCTCAGGCGGCGCGCCCACAAGGCGTGGAAGGCGTTCAAGCGCGAGGCGGTCGCCTCCTTCGCCTTCGTCGAAACCATCGGTCTCGGCTTCGGCGTCAAGCTCGTGACCGACAGCCTCGGGCTCACCCGCACGGTGGCGCACCCCTCCGCCGACGGCCTCGACAAAGCGGTGGTCGACCGGCTCGGCCCCGAGCTCGACCGCCGCGAGTACGGCGGCCGCGTCGTCGGCTTTCCGCCGGCGGACCGGCTCGCCATGGCCGAGGCGGTGCTGGATGCCATGTCGATGACCGAGACCTTCGCCCGCCTCGTCGTCCTCGCCGGCCACGGCTCGACCACGGTCAACAACCCCCACGCCACCGGCCTCGACTGCGGCGCCTGCGGCGGCCACACCGGCGAGGCCAACGCCCGGGTGGCGGCGCTGATCCTCAACGACCCGGACGTGCGCACGGGCTTGCGGGCGAAGGGCATCGCGATCCCCGACGACACCGTGTTCGTCGGCGCGCTGCACGACACCACGACCGACGAGGTCGAGCTCTACGACACCGAGCCGCTGCCGAAGAGCCACAAGGGCGATCTCGAGC
Source organism: Alphaproteobacteria bacterium (assembly GCA_046541805.1). Taxonomy (GTDB): domain Bacteria; phylum Pseudomonadota; class Alphaproteobacteria; order Geminicoccales; family Geminicoccaceae; genus JAAAPF01. The sequence goes on along the minus strand of JBKHCM010000086.1, from coordinate 6,759 downwards.
GCCTCGAGCACCTGCTCGAAGCCGCGGGCAAGCGGGCGCGGGCGGAGCGGGCGGCGCTGCTGCACCTGCCGGCCGGCACGCCGGTCGATCGGGGCGTCGTCGCCCGCGCGCACGACTGGAGCCAGGTCCGCCCGGAATGGGGGCTCGCCGGCTGCGCCGCCTTCATCGCCGCTCCGCGCGCCAAGAGCCGCGGCCGGGGGCTCGCCGGTCGCGCCTTTTTGCACTCCTACGACTGGCGGACGGACCAGGGCTTCGGCGTCCTCGAGCTGATCATGACGGCACCGATGGTCGTCGCCAGCTGGATCAGCCTGCAATACTACGGCTCGACGGTGGACAACCGCGTCTTCGGCAGCGGCAACAAAGTGCTGCACAACGTCGTCGGCAATCTCGGCGTGTTCGAGGGAAATGCCGGCGATCTGCGCCAGGGCCTGCCCTGGCAGTCCGTCCACGACGGCGAGCGGCTGATCCACGAGCCCTTGCGCCTTTCGGTCGTGATCGCCGCCCCGATCGAAGCCATGAACGCGATCATCGAGAAGCACGCGATGGTGCGTCAGCTGGTCGATCACCGCTGGCTCCACCTCTTCGCCATGGACGACGACGGGGTCATCACCCACCGTTATGGCGGTGAGTTGGCGTGGAACCGGCTCGGCGCCGGCGGCGACAGCGCGCAAATCGAGGCCGCCTGACCCGGGGCGGGCGGCGACGGCATCCCCAGCGTCGCCGCCCGCGCCATCCGCTAGGTTTTTGGACCTATATGCGGTACGTTGCCCCGGTCGCGGCGCGCGCGACCTGCGGCCGGCCGGCGCGCCCGGTCGCGCGTTGGCGAAGCGAAGCCATATCGGCGGTTTTGCTCGTTCCGCCAACGGCTTGGGGCGCGTTTCGACGCGCCCTCAAGCGGCGAGTCGGGCGGCGTGCCAAGCCAGGTGCTCCGGCAGGAACGTGGCGACGAAGTAGTAGCTGTGGTCGTAGCCCGGCTGACGCCGCAGGGTCAGCGGCTGGCCCGCGGCGGCGGCCGCCGCCTCCAGGAGGTCGGGCTTGAGCTGGCTCTCCAAAAAGCCGTCCGCGGTGCCGACGTCGACCAGGATCGCGTCGCGGACATGGCCGTCGGCCAGGCGCGCGGTCGTGTCGTAGGCCCGCCAGGCGGCGCGGTCGGCGCCGAGATAGCCCGTGAGGGCCTTCTCGCCCCAGGGGCAGCGCATCGGCGCCGCGATCGGGGCCAAGGCCGAGACCGAGCGGTAGCAGCCGGCGTGGGCGAGGCCGATGGTGAGGGCGCCGTGGCCACCCATGGAGTGGCCGGTGAGGCCCTGGCGCGTCGGGTCGAGGGCAAAGGCAGCGGCCGCCGCCCGCGGCAGCTCGTCGCTGACGTAGGTCCACATCCGGTAGTGCTGCGCCCAGGGCTCGACGGTGGCGTCGACGTAGAAGCTCGCCCCCGCGCCGAAGTCGTAAGCCGCGTGCTCGCCCGGCAAATCGAGCCCGCGCGGGCTGGTGTCCGGGCAGAGGACCGCGACCCCCAGCTCGGCGGCGGCGCGCTGAAAGCCACCCTTGGTCGTCACGTTCTCCCAGGTGCAGGTGAGCCCCGAGAGGTAGGTGACGAAGGGCACGGGCCCCGCCTCCGCCGCCGGCGGCAGGAAGAGCGAGGCCTCCATGCGCGTGCCGGTGACCGTGCTGGCGTGGGCGAGGACGAGCTGGCGCCCGCCCGCCGCCTTGTGCTCGGCGATGATCTCGACCATGGCTCAGAAGGTCACCACGCTGCGGATGCTTTCGCCCTGGTGCATCAGCTCGAAGGCGGTGTTGACCTCGTCCAGCGGCATCCGGTGGGTAATGAGGTCGTCGATGTTGATCTTGCCCGCCATGTACCAGTCGACGATCTTGGGCACGTCGGTGCGGCCCCGCGCCCCGCCGAAGGCGCTGCCGCGCCACACCCGGCCGGTGACCAGCTGGAAGGGGCGCGTCGCGATCTCCTCGCCGGCGCCGGCGACGCCGATGATGATGCTCTCGCCCCAGCCCTTGTGGCAGCATTCGAGCGCCTGGCGCATGACGTCCACATTGCCGATGCACTCGAAGCTGTAGTCCGCCCCGCCCTTGGTGAGCTCCACCACCGCCTCGACGACCGTCTTGTCGCCCAGGTCCTTCGGGTTGACGAAGTCGGTCATGCCGAACTTGCGGGCGAGCGGCGCCTTGGCGGGGTTGAGGTCGATGCCGACGATCCGGTCGGCGCCGACCATGCGCGCCCCCTGGATGACGTTGAGCCCGATGCCGCCGAGGCCGAAGACCGCGACGGTCGAGCCGGGCTCGACCTTGGCGGTGTTGATCACCGCCCCGATGCCCGTGGTCACGCCGCAGCCGATGTAGCAGATCGTCTCGAAGGGCGCGTCCGCGCGCACCTTCGCCACCGCGATCTCCGGCAGCACCGTGTAGTTGGCGAAGGTCGACGTGCCCATGTAATGGTGCAGCATCTCGCCGCCGAGGCGAAAGCGCGAGGTCCCGTCGGGCATGACGCCTCGACCCTGGGTCGCCCGGATGGCCTGGCACAGGTTGGTCTTGGGATTGAGGCAGTAGTCGCACTCGCGGCATTCCGGGGTGTAGAGCGGGATGACGTGGTCGCCCGGCTTCACGCTCTTCACCTCGGCGCCGACGTCGACGACGACGCCGGCGCCCTCGTGGCCGAGGATGGCCGGAAACCGGCCTTCGGGGTCGGCGCCCGAGCGGGTGAATTCGTCGGTGTGGCAGACCCCCGCCGCCTTGATCTCGACCAAGACCTCGCCGGCGCGCGGGCCGTCCAGCTCGACGGTCTCGACGCGCAAGGGCTGACCGGCCCCGTGGGCCACCGCGGCTCGCACCTGCATGGTTCCCTCCATGATGACCCGGCGACCGCGCGCCGGGCGTTGACAGCCGCCCGCCCCGTGGCGACCTCACCACGCGAGCGCGGAAGGCGGAGCGATGACGGCCAATCTGCTACCCGAGGACGGCGAGGCCTATCTGTTCGAGAACGTCGTCGCCGCGCCCGACGACCTCTTCGCACGTCTGATCGACGTCGTCGATTGGCGCCGGGAGGAGGCGCGGATCATGGGCCGTGCCGTGCCGCTGCCGCGGCTCACCGCCTGGTACGGCGACGCCGGCTATCGCTACAGCGGCGTCGACCACCCGCCGCGGCCCTGGCTCGACGAGCTGTTGCCGCTGAAGGCGACGGCCGAGCGCCTCGCCGGCGTCGGCTTCAACTCGGTGCTCTTGAACCTCTACCGCAGCGGTGCGGACAGCGTGTCGTGGCACCGCGACGCCGAGCCGGCGCTCGGCCCCGATCCGGTCATCGCCAGCCTGTCGCTGGGTGCGGTGCGCCGCTTCAAGCTGCGCCACCGCCGCGACAAGGCGCTCACCGTCGACCTCGACCTGCCGCCGGGCTCGTGCCTGGTCATGGGTCCCGGCTCGCAGCAACACTGGCTGCACGCCTTGCCCAAGACCGCCAAGCCCGTGGGCCCGCGCCTCAACCTCACCTTCCGCCGGGTGGTCGCGCCGGCGGGCGGCCCGTGATCGCCGGCTCACGCCTCGAGGCGCAGGATCGCGAGCGCCACGGCCTGGGCGCGCGGCACCAGCGTGTCGAGATGGCAGACCTCGTCGGGGGTGTGGGCGTGCTCGCCGATGGGCCCGGTGCCACACAGCGTCGGCACGCCCAGCGCACTGGTGAAGCCCGAATCCGCCGAGCCGCCGGAGAACACCGGCGCCGCCGGCAGCCCCACGTCGCCCGCCGAGGCGGCGTAGTGGTCGAACAGCTTGCGGTCGCGGGCGGTCTCCTCCACCGGCAGAAAGAGGCGCCGGCTGGTGACCCGCTGGCTGGTGCCGGCGAGTTCGGTCCGCTCCAGGATGGCGTCGATCGCCGGCTCGACCTCGGCGAAGACGACCTGGCGGGGAAAGCGACAGTCGAAGCTGAAGCGGGCGAAGGGGGCCACCGTGTTGACCGCCTCGCCGCCGGCGATCAGGCCGACGTTGAGGGTGACGCCTTGATCCTCGTCGGTGAGCGCGTGAAGAGCCTGCACCTTGCGCGCCGCCGCTTCGATCGCGCTCGCGCCGGTCTTGTGGTTGGCACCGGAATGGGCGGCGCGGCCGGTGATCTCCACCTCGCAGAAGAGCGCGCCGTTGCGGCTGGTGACGACGCCGCCGCCGGGCCGTCCGGGCTCGGCGTTGAAGACGCAGCGCGCATCCTGGGCGGCGGCCTCGATCAAGCCGCGGCCCTCGGGCGAGGCGATCTCCTCGTCGGCGGTCGTGAGCATGACCAGCGGCACCGGGGCACCGCCCTTGGCGGCGAAGGCCGCCATGACGAAGGCGTTCATCACCAGCCCCGCCTTCATGTCGGCGACCCCCGGCCCGAACGCGCGCTCGCCCTCGACGCGAAAGGGCCGCCGCGCCGCCTCGCCGGTGGGAAAGACGGTGTCGCGGTGCCCCATCAAGAGCACGTGACCGGGGACGTTGCGCCCGCCCGCCGCCGGCAGCCGCACGGTGAGGCCGTCACCCAAGCGCGCGCCCGGCGTCACCTCGACCTCCAGGCCGTGCTCGGCGAGGAACTGCGCCAGCACCGCGCCGGCGCGGTTGACGCCGGCGCGGTCGTGACTGCCGCTGTCGACGTTCACCAGCGCCTCCAAGAGGGTCACCATCTCGGCGCGGCGATCCGCGAGCCAGGCGAGGACGTCCGCTTCGGTGCCACGAGGCTGCATGCCACGATCTCCTTTGAACCCATGCCTACGCTAACAGGCCGGCAGGCTCGCTTCACCCGCCGCGCGTCCCCAGCCGACACCTCGACGCACGCCGCCGCGGGCGACGCGGCCCAGAGAAGGCGACGACGATGACCGAGCCCGCCACGGACGCCACCACCGCCGCCGCCGCCGTCACCGCGCGCCTCGCCGTGACCATGGGTGATCCCGCCGGCATCGGCCCCGAGATCGTCTTGAAGGCGCTGGCGGCGATGGCGCCCTCGGCGCGTCCCCTCGTCATCGGCGATCCCGCCTGGCTCGCGGAGCTGGCGGCGCGGCTCGGGCACACCCCGCCGGTGCGCCGGATCACCGCGGTCTCGGCGCGCTCCGCCACGGACGCGATCGACGTGCTCGCCGCCGGCGCGCCGCTCGCGGGCGTCACGCCCGGCCGGGTGGACGCCGGGGCGGGGGCGGCCGCCTACGCCTATGTCCGCCGCGGCAGCGAGCTCGCGCTCACCGGCGCCGTCGCCGGCCTCGTCACCGCGCCCCTGCACAAAGAGGCGCTCGCCGCCGCCGGCATCGCCTTTCCCGGCCACACCGAGATGCTGGCGCATCACGCCGGTGTCGACGAGGTCGCGATGATGCTGGCGACGCCTGAGCTGCGGGTCGTCCTGGTCACCATCCACGAGCCGCTGGCGACGGCCATCGCCCGGCTCGATCCGGCCTTGGAGCGCCGGGCCATCCGCTTCGCCGACACAGGGGCGCGCGCCTTCGGCGTGGCGCGGCCGCGCATCGCGGTGGCGGGGCTCAACCCGCACGCGGGCGAGGGCGGCCGCTTCGGTCGCGAGGAGATCGAGATCATCGCCCCGGCGGTGGCGGCGGCGCGGGCCGAGGGCTTCGACGTCACCGGCCCCCTCGCCGGCGACACCGTGTTCATGCAGGCGCGAGAGGGCCGCTTCGATGTCGTCGTCGCCCAGTACCACGACCAGGGGCTGATCCCGATCAAGCTCGGCGGCCTCGCCCACGGGGTGAACGTCACCTTGGGCCTGCCCTTCGTGCGGACGAGCCCCGATCATGGCACCGCCTTCGACATCGCCGCGCGCCTCGCGGCCGACCCCGCCAGCCTCGCCGCCGCCATCGCCACGGCCGCACAGCTTGCGGCGCAAAAAAAAGCATTCGACGTTGGTATGAATGTGGTGTATACTATGTTCAAGAATCAAGTGAGGGGGCTAAACGGCTGCGGTGAGTGACATGCCGGCCTCAACACATATCGTCGTCGTCGAGGATGAAGCGGTGACCCGCGGACTATTGGCGGGGCATTTTGCGAGCGAAGGATACCGGGTCAGCCAAGCCAGCGACGGTCTCCAACTGCGTGAAGTCCTCTCGGCCGATCAGGCCGACCTCGTGACCTTGGACATCCGCCTGCCGGGTGAAGACGGCATGTCGCTGTTGCGCCAGCTCCGCGAGGAGCCGCGGCTCGGCATCATGGTGGTGAGCGTGCGCGCCGACGACGTCGACCGCATCCTCGCGCTGGAGCTCGGCGCCGACGACTACCTCACCAAGCCGGTCAACGAGCGCGAGCTTCTGGCCCGCGCCCGCAACATCCTGCGCCGCACCCACGGGCCCGGCGAGACCAAGCCACCGCCGGTGTTGCGCCACCGCGGCTGGACGCTCGATCGCGTCGCCCGCGACGTCCAGGCGCCGAGCGGTCAGCGCGCGCAGCTCACCCGCGGCGAGTTCGAGCTGTTGACGGCGCTGTTGGCGCGCGCCGACGAGGTGGTGCCGCGGCGCGACCTCTTGCACGAGCTCACCCATCGTGGCGACGTCCCGAGCGAGCGGACGGTGGACGTCCTCATCGGCCGGCTGCGGCGCAAGATCGAGCCCGACCCGCCGCGCCCGCGCTACATCGAGACCCAGCACGGCCTCGGCTACGTCTTCCGCGCGCGCGACGAGGACTGAGCCGCCTCAAGCGCCCGGGGCGCGGGCGGCGCGCCGGGCGAGGTCGTCCACGCTCACCGCGAGCGCCGTCCGCGCCGCCCGCAGATCACCGGCAAAGCCGGCGGCCTCGCGGACCAAA
>JBKHCM010000085.1:0-14371 GCA_046541805.1 Alphaproteobacteria bacterium | reverse complement strand
GCTCGAGCCCGCCGCCCGGGCGCTCGCCGCGGCGGTTGCCTGTCCAGGGCAAGACGACGGCGATCAGGGCGCCGCCGGCGGCGTGACCGACCGGGCGACGCAACCCGCCGCCGCGCGGGGTGTTCTTCTCCAGCACTCGAGGAGGCGTTATGAGTGTCGACACCGAGGCCCGCGTCGAAGCCGTCATGGAACGCGACCCGCCGGTGGCGCATCTGCACGAGTCCCTGGCCCGGGCGCGCGGCCGCTTGCGCGCGAGCGGCGGGCGAACCCTCGCGGTCGTCGACGGCGACCGCCTCGCGGCGGTGCTCTCCGCCGCCGCGCTCGACGCCCGTTGCGCCGCGGCCGGCAACTGCGAGCGGGTGCACCTGCGCGACAGCTGCGGCGCGCGGGTGCCCTTCTGCTACGCCGAGGATCGCCTCGCCACCGCGCGCTCGGCGCTGACGCTGGCGGCGGCCGAGGGAATAGAGGGCGGCGCGGTGGCGGTGGTCGACGCCAACCGCCGGCTGGTGGGCGCCGTCGACGCCGAGCGCCTGGGTGACGCGCCGCCGGGCGGGCCGGCGCGCGGCCCCGAGGACCCGACCGACCGAAGCGATCTCAAAAGCCCCAATCTCACCGTCTACGCGCCCTGGGCCACGCTCGACGGCTGAGCGCGGCTCACTCGGCGCGGGGCACGCCCGTCGCCGTCGCCGCCGCGTCGAAGGCGGCGTGGGCGAAGCCGAGCGCCTCGACGCGGGTGCGAAGCGTGGCGAGGGCGGCCACAACGCGCGCCTCGTCTCGGCCGCGGACGACGACGGTGGTGCCGAAGCGGCCCTGGCGGACGAAGGGATAGGAGCCGAGCGCGACCCCCTCGGCCTCGGCCTCGACCGCCGCGAGGGTCTGGGCCAACGCCCCCTCGGCGCAGAAGACGGTGAGGGCGCGGCTCACGATCGGTGCTCCGCCCGCGAGCCGCGGCGTCAGCAGCTCGACCATGGCCTCGAGGATCTTCGGCACCCCCGGCAGCACGTAGACGTTCGCCAAGCGAAAGCCGGGCGCGACGCTCACCGGATTGTCGATCAGCTCGACGCCCGCGGGCATGTCGGCCATCGACAGGCGCGCGGCGTTCACCTGATCCGGATCGTAATACGCCAAAAGGCGGCGCTCGGCCTCGGCGTTGCGCTCGAACGGCACGCCGAAGGCCCGCGCCACCGCCGCCGCGGTGATGTCGTCGTGGGTCGGGCCGATGCCGCCCGTGGTGAAGACGTAGGCGTAGCGCGCCCTGAGGGCGTTCACCGCCTCGACGATGGCGTCGCCGTCGTCGGGCACGATGCGGGCCTCGGCCACGGCGATGCCGACCTCGCCGAGCTTGCGGGCGAGATGGGAAAGATTGGCGTCGCGGGTGCGACCGGAGAGGATCTCGTTGCCGATGACGACGACGGCGGCGCTGGCGCCGGCGGGCTCCATAGGCGTCTCCTCGCGGGCGGGCGGCGGGCTCAGCGCTCGCCCAGGTTCACCGGCAGGCCGACGCGGACCATCCGGCCCGAGCCCTCGCTGACGATCACGCCGTCGAGGAGCCCGAGATAGTCGAGCGCGAGCCCGTGTTTCGTCAGCTCCCGGCGGTGGCGCTGGAGCTCGCCGGCGCCCTCCGCGGTGACCGCGAAGACGTAGATGTCGAGGGTGTCGCCGGCGATCGTGGCCCAGGCGAGCGCGTCGCCGGCCATCGGCTCGAGCCGCTCGCGCTGGCGGAACGGGTCGTAGTCCGGCGCCCGCCGGAAGTAGTCGCCGTCCTCGGCCGGCTCGAAGGCCAGGGTGCGCAGGACATGGCGGACGCCCGGCACGTCGCGCCGGCCGTCGACGCGGACCACCGAGCTCCAGCGGATCGCGAAGCCGCCGTCGCCGAAGGCGCCGATCGAGGTCAACAGGTCGCGCTCCTCGACCTCGCCGGTGACGGTGTCGTGCAGTTCCCCGTCGCCGACATAGCGGCCGAAGAAGGGCTCGAGCTCCGCCGCCGCCGGGCCCGCGGCGAGGAGCAGCCAGGCGAGCAGGAGCCGCACCGCCGACCGCGCCACCGTCCTCACGGCTCGACCCGTTCGAGCGACACCGGCGCGCGGGCGTCGGCGCTGCGGCCGTCGAACCGTCGGATCTCCAGGCGCACCCCCCGCTCCGCCGGTCGCACCGCCAGCCGCACCAGGCTCGGTCGACCCCGGTCGTCGACTTCGAACGTGGTCGCGAGGAGGCTGTCGCCGTCCTCGCGCGCGAAGACGAGGCGCTCGCCCGCGAAGGGCTGCGGCGGCGGTCGCGAGCCCCTGAGCCGGGCGAGCCACCCCTCGGGGCGGCGCCTCTCCTGCCAGAGCCCCGTCTCGGAGTGGCGCACCAAGCGGGCCTTCAAGGTCGCGCGCAGGGCGGGATGGGCGATCGTGACGTCGATCCATTTGCCCTCGCGGCGCTCGATCCGCACCTCGCCGGCGTCGTCCTCGGCGACGAAGCGGCCCTCGGGCACGGCGGCGGCGGGGTCGGCGGCGAGCGGACCGAGCACGAGCGGGACGAAGGCCAGCGCCCGCCACCTCATGCGAGCGCCCGCTCGATGTCGGCGACGAGGTCGGCGGCGGCCTCGATGCCGGCGCTCAGCCGCACGAAGCGCTCCGGCACGGCGTCGCCGCCCCAGCGCGTGCGCTGCTCCGCGGTGGTGTGGACGCCGCCGAAGCTGGTGGCCTCGGTGACCAGCGCCGTGCCGGCGAGAAAGGCCCGCGCCGCGGCGACGTCGACGAAGGTGACCCCCAGAAGAAAGCCGAAGCCGCGCATCTGCCGCGCCGCCAGGGCGTGGGCGGGGTCGGCCTCGAGGCCCGGATAGCGCACCGCCTCCACCCGCGGGTGGCCGGCGAGAAAGCGCGCCAGCCGGTCGGCGTTGCGGCTCATCCGTTCGAGCCGGACGTCGAGCGTCGCGAGCCCGCGATGCACCAAAAACGTCGCCATCGCGCCCGGCACCGCGCCGGTGAGCTTGCGCCAGTCGCGGATCGTCTCGGCGTCGGCGGGGTCGCGCGCGGTGACATGGCCGAAGAGGACGTCGCTGTGCCCCGCCACCGCCTTGGTGTCGGCGCTCACCACCAGATCGGCGCCGAGGGCCATGGGCGTCTGGCCCAAGGGCGTGGCGGTGGTGTTGTCGACGACGACGCGCGCGCCCGCGGCGTGCGCTCGGGCGGCGAGCTCGGCGACGTCGCAGACGTCGAGGCCCGGATTGCTCGGGGTCTCCAGCCAGAGCAGGCGGCAGCCGGCGAGATCCACCCCGTCCAGCCCCGCCGTCGGCACGAAGGCGACGGCCACGCCGCGGCGCGCCAGCACGGTCTCGGCGAAGCGCCGCGTGGTGTAGTAGCCGTCCGCCGCCATCACCAGGCGGTCGCCGGGCGCCAAGAACGGCTCGAGCGCGGCCACGCTCGCCGCCATGCCGGAGGGAAAGGCGACCGCCGCACCGCCGTCGAGGCGGCCCAAGAGCGTCTCGAGCTCGCTCCAGCCGGGATTGTGGAAGCGGCCGTAGCCGGGCGGTCCCGCGGCCGGGTCACCGGCGAGGCGGTAGGTGCTGGCGAAGACCGGGCTCGGCGCCAGGGGCTCGCCGTTCGCGCGCACCCGGTCGGCCTCGACGACGAGGCTGGCGGGATCGAGGCGGTCGGGCACGGCGTCTCCTGCGGCTGGCGGCGATGGATGGTCGCTCGTGCGGCCCGGCTTGTCGAGTGGCCGCCGCGTCGTGCTAAACCACTCGTGACCGACACCCCGCGGGAGACGGACGATGGACGAGCTCTGCACCCTGATGACCGGCAACACGCTGGAACACCACTGGTGCCCGTTCACGTCCAATCGGGATTTCAAGGCCCAGCCGCGGCTGCTGGCGCGGGGCGAAGGGGTGTACTACTGGAGCGAGACCGGCGAGCGGATCATCGACGGCAGCTCGGGGCTCTTTTGCTGCCCCCTGGGGCACGGACGGCGCGAGATCGCCGACGCGGTGCACGAGCAGCTCTTGACGATGGACTTCGCGCCGCATTTCCAGACCGGCCACCGCCTCTCCTTCGAGCTGGCGAGCCGGCTGGCGCGCCTCCTCCCCGACGGCATCAACCGCATCTTCTTCGGCTCGTCGGGCTCGGAGGCGGTCGACACCGCGCTCAAGATCGCCCTCGCCTACCACCACGCGAACGGCGAGGCCCAGCGCACCCGCTTCGTCTCCCGCGAGCGCGCCTATCACGGCGTCAACCTCGCCGGCACCTCGCTCGCCGGCATCGTCAAGAACCGCCACGTCTTCAATCCCGTCACCTTCCCCGTCGCCCACATGCGCCACACCTGGCTCGAGGAGAACCGCTTTGAGCCGGGCCAGCCGCCCCGGGGCGCCGAGCTCGCCGACGACCTCGAGCGCATCTGCCAGCTCTACGGCGGCGACGCGATCGCCGCCTGCTTCGTCGAGCCGATCGCCGGCTCGACCGGCACGCTGGTGCCGCCGGTGGGCTATCTCGAGCGGCTGCGCGAGATCTGCGACCGCCACGGCATCCTCTTGGTCTTCGACGAGGTCATCACCGGCTTCGGCCGCACCGGCAAGGCCTTCGCCGCCGAGAGCTTCGAGGTCAGGCCCGACATCATCACCATGGCCAAGGCCGTCACCAACGCGGCGCAGCCGCTGAGCGCCGTCGCCGTCGACGAGCGCATCTACGACACCGTCGTCGCCGCTGCGCCCGAGGCGGCCATCGAGTTCTTCCACGGCTACACCTATTCCGGCCACCCGGCCGCCTGCGCCGCCGGCATCGTCGTCCAGGACATCTACGCGCGCGAGGGCATCTTCGCGCGCGGGGCGGCGATGGCGCCCTACTTCCAAGAGCGGCTGTTCGCGCTTCAAGACATCCCCGTCGTCACCGACGTGCGCGGCTACGGCATGATGGGCGGGATCGACCTCGCCCCGGACGGCCCGGTGGGCCAGCGCGGCCTCGCGACCACCAAGCGCTTCTGGGAGGCCGGCCTGCACGTCAAGTTCACCGGCGACGCCGGCATCATCGCCCCACCGCTCGTCGCCGAGCGCGCCCACATCGACGAGATCTTCGACAAGGTGGAGCGGGTGCTGCGGGCCGGTTGAGCCGCCGGCCGCGGGCCGTCGGCGCGAACCCGCGAGGTGGCTCGGCGGCGGTGGTTGCGCCGGCCCGGCGGCCATCAACGGCATGATCGACGTGCGCCGCCGCGCCCGCGACGACGACGGCCGGCGCCAAGCCCGCACCGTCGGCCGGGGCTGGAACGCCCCCGAGCCGTTCTCCGAGCGTGTGGTCGACTGGCACTAACTCCGCCGGGTAGGAAGATCGTCAAGCTCTGCTTTGGCCGCCTCGCCGGTCGTGACGGTCCACCGCGACCCGCTCGCCGGCTCCTTCAGCAGCCGCTCCAGATCGTCGGCGTCTTGCGAGTCGGTCTGTGCCGAGCTACGTATATGCACTCGGCATATCCCGACGCAGAGGCCTACCATGACCAGTTCGACCATTTTCATCTCCAACCGCAGCCAAGCCGTCCGCCTGCCCAAGTCCGTCGCCTTCCCCGACGGCGTGCATCGGGTTGACGTTCTCAAGATCGGCCGGAGTCGCGTCATCGTGCCACAGGGACAGCGCTGGGACGACCTGTTCGCGAACGGCCCACGCGCCACCGACGACTTCATGGTCGGGCGCGAGCAGCCGCCCTTGGAGGAGCGGGAGCACTTCTAGTGCTGACCTATATGCTCGACACCAACATCTGCATCTACGTAATGAAGACTTATCCGCAGAACCTGCGGGAGAAGTTCAACGCGTTGGCCGAGCAGCTCTGCATATCGAGCATCACGCTCGGAGAGCTCCACTACGGCGCGGAGAAATCTGCGCGTCGCGAGCTGAACCTGATGGCGATCGAACAGTTCGGGGCGCGACTGGAGGTTCTGGCCTTCGGAAACAAGGCCGCGGCCCACTACGGGCAGGTCCGCGCCGAGCTCGAACGAGCCGGCACACCGTGCGGACCCCATGACATGCAGATCGGTGCGCACGCCCGTAGTGAGGGCCTCATCGTCGTAACCAACAAAAGCAAGGAGTTCGACCGGATGTCGGGCCTAAGGGTCGAGACCTGGCTTTAGGGCGCGCGCCTCGGGGCTGCGGCCCGAAGCAAAGATGCGGGAAGAGCGCTTCCGCTCGTTGCGTTGTCAACCCGCGCCGAGAGCCGGTAAGGCTCGCTCAGGGTCAGCTTGACCTGAAGCCAGCCGCCCCCGTTTGGACCGTAACAGGCCGAGCGCGGTCGGAGCCGTGTCGAGCGACTGATAGGGCAATCATCCTAGCCCCGTGGTGTCCGCGATCTTGGCGGGCGCGCGAAAATCCCGACAGGATGTGCCGGCTCAGAAAACATCGCGTTGTCAGCGCGCCGAGGGGCTGCGCTGCTGTGGCGTGGCAATGAAGACCACACGCTTCGAGAACGGCTCGGGAACGCCCCCCTGCCCGCTTGCACGCGCTCGCCTGAGCATGCCGCCGGCGGCGACGTCCACCACGGCGCCGGCGGCGCGGGCGCGGCCTGAAGGTCTTATGCTGCACTGCAACATTTTTGTTGCACCGCAGCAATCCGGCGTGTAGGAGTCGGGGCGTCAAACGCAGAGAGGCCCTTTCGATGAAGCTCGCGACCCTTCCCAAGCTCGACGTGGACGCCCTTTTCGCCATGCAGAAGGCGAACATGGATACCCTCGTGAAGGCGCAGACCGTCCTGCTCGACGCCGCCCAGGCGGCCGTGAAGGCGCAGTCCGGCTTCTTCGCCGACTACATGGACCAGATGCAGGCGATGCTGACCGGCAAGTTCGACGTTGCGAAGAAGCCCGACGCGTACGTCGCCGACGTCAAGGCCGTCGCCGACAAGTACGTCAGCGTCACGCAGAACCAGATGGATCTCGGCATGAAGGCCCAGGCCGAGGCCATGGACATGATCGCCAAGCGCGTGCAGCAGAACGTCGACGAGCTCCAAAAGCTCGCCGCCTGAGCCACGCCAGGCCCCTGGGGGCCGTCCGCCACCTCCCTCGCGGACGACCCCCTGGAGAACGAGCCCCGGTGCCCTCCCGGCCGGGGCTCGTCGCCGTTTCGAGCTCGCCATCGCCGACGCCGTCGCGGTCGATCTTGACATAACCAGAAGGTTATGTTGTCCGACGGCAAGCTCGCGCTAGGACGGATGCCGCCGCCCCGTCCGCCATGCGACGGCCGCGAGGAGAACAGCCATGCCGGACCCGATGGCGGGCGAAGACGCCGCGACGGCGGGGGCACCCGACGGCGCTGCGGCCGCACGGCCCACCGCCGACGCCGACCGCGTCGCGCGCGTCTACGGGATCTCCCCCCAAGCGGCGGAATCCCAGATTCTGCTGCAATTCGAGCTCGTCGCCCTGCGCAAGGGCCTCGTCGTCCGCGCCGAGGACGCGGTCACCGTGCGCGAATTCGCGATCGCGATCATGGAGCACGTGCTCGGCGCTGGCGGCGCCGGGCGCGAGGAACCGAGCGGCCGGCGCTACACCGCGCGCGAGCGCGACGCCAACCTCGTCGCCGCGTGCGGCTTCGCCGGACGCCTCGCCGAGCGCTGCGCGCGCCGCGCCCGCGAGGTCAAGCGCGAGAGCGGCGAACCCGCAACCGAGCTCTTTCGGGCCGGCGACCGCGTCATCCGCTTGCGCACCGACGCGCGGATCTTCGCGCGGCTGTGCCCGCCGCCGCTGCCGCCCATCTGTTGAGCCGTGACCGGTCGGGCGTCGCCGTCGGATCGATGGGCCAGCCGCGAGAAGGCCATCGATCTCGCGCAGGACAGCAGCAAGCAGCTGATCACGATCTGCACCGCCATCCTGTCCGCCATTCTCGCCGCCTTGGTCCTGGATCGCGGCGACGATCTCTCGGCGATCGCGTGGTTGCTCAGCGGCGCCGCCGTCAGTTGCCTGCTCTCCATCCTCGGCGGCATCTTCGCGCTTTATGCCCTCGCGGGCATCCTCGAGACGGGTCTGCACCTGGACGACGGCCGGCCGCTGATGACGCGGCACTATCGCGGCTTCGCGTTCGGACAATTCGTCTTTTTCGTCCTGACCTGTCTGTTGATCCTGCTGTCGATTTTGCGGGTGGCATGGCTCGGCTCGGCGCCGCCGTCGGCGGGATAGGCCGCGCCCGGGCGCTTCGCGCGGCGGTTCGCGTCGGCCCGCCTCAGCCGGTCCGGTCGGCCGTGGTGTCGAGCGCGCGGGCGAAGGCCGAGGCGAGGACGCGCGGGTCGCAGGGCTTGCGCAGGACCGAATCGGGCCGCCGCAGCCCCCGGCGCGCGACCCGCTCCGGCGCGCCGCTCACGAAGATCGTCGGTGGGCCGTCGTCGGCGCGAAGCGCCTCGAGCTCGGCGAGCCCGGCGCCGTCACCCGCGCCGCCGAGGTCGAGGTCGGCGAGGACGACGTCCGGGCGCCGATCCCGCGCCGTCCTGACGGCCTCCTCGGCGGTGCGGGCGACCGCGGTGACGTGGTGTCCGAGCCGGGCGACGACGCCGGCGAGCTGGGCCGCCAACGCGTCGTTGTCCTCGACGATCAAGACCGCGGCGTGCAGGCCCGGGCGCAAGGCCGCGACGGCCGCCTCGACGCGACGTCTCACGGCCGCCGGCGACGTCGCCATCACCGCGGCCGCGGTGCCGGCGTCGAGCCCCTCGAGCCGACACAGCAACAGGGCATGGCGCGCGCTCGGCTCCAGCTCGCGAAGTTTGCGCGCCAGCGGCTCGGCCGGCGCGCCGGCATCGGGTTCCACCGGCGCCGCCCGCCGCACTTCCTCATAGACCGCGCGGTAGAGCGCGACGGTCGGCTGCCCCGGCAAGCGCCGGTCGAGGGCGCGCTCCAGCGCCACCGAAACGCACCCGTCGGCCCGCTCGGCGTCACCGACAGCGGCGCGGGCGTAGCGGCGAAGCGCGCCGACCAAGGGCTCCATCCGCGTCGCCGCCGCTGCCTCGCTCATGTGCGCCCCCCGCTTCGCCCGCCTCGGCTCGCTTGGCAGCGGGCCGGTTTGGTGCCGGCCGTGGCGGCGAGCCCGCTCGCTTTCCACCTCGCGCCACGCCCGAAAATAGGCAGCCCTCGCCGCCGCGTCGACCCGGCGACGCGGCGCGACGCGATCGGCCGGCACCTTCCCCGCTCAGCCGGCGAGGCGCATCGCCGCCTCGAGCCGACGGTGACGGCGGTGCAACTCCTCGAGCGCCGCGCCGGCGAGCGTGCGGAACTCGCCCGGCAGCGCCAGATCGTCGCGCATCCGCTCGTAGACGCGGCTCACCCGCTCCTGCGTCTCGCGGACGATCGCGAGCACGGCGCGGTCGCCGTCACGGCTGTGCGCCAGCTGCACCCGTCCGCGCGCCGCCCTCGCGCGTTCGCCGGCCATCCCATCGTCGACCGGCGTCGCGCCGGCCGCCTCGGGCGCGGCGTGAGCGACCTTGGCGCGAAGGCGCCTGAGATGCGCGAGATCGCGCTCATGAATGCCGGCGAGGGCGCTCACGATTCCGGCGGCGTCGGCGGAGTCGAGCGCGCGCGCCGCCAGACGGCACACCGTGGCGGCATCGGCCAGCTCGCGAAACGGAGCTTGCAGATGTCCGGGGGCCGCCGGCTCGTCCGTGGCCGTCACGACCATGTCGTCTCCCCCACGCTCAGGTGGCGCGGCCGCCCCCCGCGCCACGGCTGCTGCCGTGCTCATCGGGGACACGACGCCGCGGCCTGAGGGCGCGCCGTCGCTCGCGCCCGCCGGCGCCGTCGCCGATGCGGGCCGCCGCTGGGGGCCGCGTGGTCACGGACCCGATCGGCAAACGGCTTCGAGGTCACGCCGGCGCGGCCGGGTCGAGCCAAGCGTCGATGGCCTCGCTCTCGGCCCGGCTCGGCTGCGCCGCCCGCTCCGGCTCCTCGTAGAGCACCCGGCGCAGCCGCTCGCGCGCGCGGCTCACCCGGCTCTTCACGGTGCCGACCCGACAGCCGCAGACCCGGGCGATCTCCTCGTAGTTCATGCCGTGGACGACGGCGAGCACCAGGGCCTCGCGGTATTCCGGGCGCAGCTCGCCGAAGGCGTGGCGAAAGGCCAGCATCTCGAGGCGGCCCTCCTGTGGCGTCGCGTCCACGGGCAGCCGGTCGAGATCGTCGTCGGGCTCCTCCGCCCGGATCCGGCGGCGCTTGGCGAGGCTGCGAAAGCGGTTGCGCAGGATGGTGAAGAGCCAAGCCTTGAGGTTGGTGCCGGGCGTGAACTGATGCTGCGATCTGAGCGCGTTGACGCAGGTGTCCTGGACCAGGTCGTCGGCCAGGGCTTCGTCGCCGGCGGCGAGGCTGCGGGCGAAGGCGCGCAGGCTTGGGATCGTGCGGGTGAGCTCCTCGCGGAAGTCGTCCATCGCGTCGTCCTCTCTCGGTCGTCGACACAGGCCGCGGCAGCGGGCGGCGCGCACACGCCGCTAGGCAATGCTAGAACGCGCCGTGCCGGCGCCGGTTCCACGCTACCCTCCGCCGCCATCCCCGCCGCGACGGAAAGCGGTCGTCCGGCGCGCCGGCGCCCGCAGGTGAGGACAAGATGGCCCCTCGACCCCGCACCGCGCTGCGTCTCGACGCGCTCGCCTGGGCCTACGAGCCCATCGCGATGCGGCTTTGCCGGGCGCGCGTCTGGCGCCCGGCCGTCGTCGCGGCGGTGGCGCCGCGGCCGCACGCGCGCATCCTCGACCTCGGCTGCGGGCCGGGCACGCTCTGCCGGCTCCTCGCCCAAACCTGCCCCGCGGCCGAGATCGTCGGCATCGATCCCGACCCGGTCATGCTCGCGCGGGCGCGCCGGGCGGCGGCCGGGCCCATCCGCTTCGTCGCCGCCAGCGCCACCGCGCTGCCCGCGACGCCGCCCTCGGATCGCCCCTTCGACGTCTGCGTCTCCACGCTGATGTTCCATCACCTCGCCCCCGACGACAAACGCGCCGCCCTCGGCGAAGCGCAGCGCGGCGCGCCGCCGAGGCCGCGAACGACGCCGTCCCAGGCCCGGGCCGTGTCGGGGATGCCGTGCAGCAGGCAGAAGACGGCCACGACCGCGCCTCCCCGCGACGGCGCTCCCCGCGGCCGCGCTCAGTCGTCGGCGCGGATCGGGTTGCGCATTTCGCCGAGCTTGGCGATGCCGGTGACCATGGTCTGCCCGGCGCGCAGGAACGCGGGCGGCGTCATCGCGGCGCCGACGCCGGGGGGCGTGCCGGTGGCGACGACGTCGCCGGGCTCGAGCGCGAACATGTTTGACAGGTAGGAGAGGATCGCGGGCACCCGGAAGATCATCGTCGCACTGGTGCCGTTTTGCA
The DNA here is from genome assembly GCA_046541805.1 of Alphaproteobacteria bacterium. GTDB lineage: Bacteria > Pseudomonadota > Alphaproteobacteria > Geminicoccales > Geminicoccaceae > JAAAPF01. The sequence continues at coordinate 3,088 of JBKHCM010000085.1, read as the reverse complement.
TGCGCCGGCCGTCGACGTCGCACCACATCGCCAGGTCGTCGGGGTCGCCGACCTCGTCGGGGGTGACCAGCCACGGGCCCATCGGCGCGAAGGTGTCGCAGCTCTTGCCCTTGGTCCACTGCCCGCCGCGCTCGAGCTGGAAGTTGCGCTCGGAGACGTCGTTGAAGGCGCAAAAGCCGGCGATGTAGGCGGGCGCCTCGCTCTCGGGCACGTATTTGCAGCGCTTGCCGACGACGACGGCGAGCTCGACCTCCCAGTCGCTCTTCTGCGAGCCGCGCGGCAGGATGACCGGGTCGTAGGGTCCGGTGATGGCGCTCGTCGCCTTCATGAAGACGATCGGCTCGGTGGGGATCGGGTTGTTGGTCTCCGCGGCGTGGTCGGAGAAGTTGAGCCCGATGCAGACGCACTTGCCGACGCTTTTGGGGTTCACGGGCGGGCCGAGGCGCGGCTCGCCGCCGATCTCCGGCAGATCGTTGGGATCGAGCGCCCGCAGCTCGGCCAGCTTCTCGACCCGCACCGTGGCGGCGTCGATGTCGTCGACCTGCGCCCCGAGGTCTTTGAGCCGGCCCGCGGCGTCGATGAGCCCCGGCCGCTCCTCGCCGGGCAGGCCGTAACGCACCAGTTTCATGGTTCCTCCCCGTCGTCGGCACCGCGCCGCCGGCGTCGGACGCCGCCGCCGCGCCGCCGCGCCTAGCCGAAAGTCGCGCAAGGCGCGAGTCTGCTCTTGCATCGGGCGTGGCGAAGCCGCATGGCCCGCGCTACATGACCTGCGTCCGGCGACGTCGCGTCGGCGTGGCTGTTCGAGGATCGGACCGTTGACGACGAGCAATCAACCGCCCGGCCACATCGTCTTGACCTCGCACCCGCGGGCGCGCGGGCAAAAGCCGCGCGCGATCGTCTGGGGCGCGCCGACGCCCCAGGCACGCGGGCCCGTCATCGGCTCCTTGACCGAGCCGCAGCGCCGCAACGTGATCGGCGCGCACAGCGGCTCCTACGGCTTCTTTCGGGCACTCGCCGTCGCCGCCGGCACGCTCAGCCCGATGCACAAGCCGGACCTCGCCGACACCCACCCGGCGGTGCCGATCGGCCCGCACCCGCAGTGGACCGAGCCGAACAAGATCGTCTCGCTCGACCCCTGGGGCCACGTCGCCGCCGAGGTCTTCGCCGACGACATCCGCCAGGGCCTCGACATCCGCCCGACCATCGCGGTCACCAAGGCCTATCTTCACCTTCCCGAGCTCAAGGACGCGCTCGCGGCCGGCCGGCTTCGGGCCGACGGCAAGATCCTGAAGGCCAACGGCGAGGCCGCCTGCACCAAGATCGCGGTCGAGCCGGTCTGGCACCTGCCGAGCGTCGCCGCCCGCTTCGGCATCGACGAGAACCACCTGCGCCGCACGCTCTTCAGCCATTCGGGCGGCACGTTCCCCGAGCTGGTGACCCGCGACGACCTCCACGTCTTTTTGCCGCCGATCGGCGGGGCCACGGTCTACCTCTTCGGCGACGTCGACGCGATCACCGACCCGGCGCGCCCCGTCGCCTGCCGCGTCCACGACGAGTGCAACGGCTCGGACGTCTTCGGCTCCGACATCTGCACCTGTCGGCCGTACCTGACCCACGGCATCGAGGTCTGCATCGAGACCGCACAGGCGGGTGGTGCCGGGATCATCGTCTACAACCGCAAGGAGGGCCGCGGCCTCGGCGAGGTCACCAAGTTCCTCGTCTACAACGCGCGCAAGCGCCACAAGGACGGCGACACCGCCGCCAACTACTTCGCCCGCACCGAGTGCGTCGCCGGCGTGCAGGACGTGCGCTTTCAAGAGCTGATGCCCGACGTCCTGCACTGGCTCGGCGTCACCAAGATCGACCGCTTCGTCTCGATGAGCGACATGAAGTACGAGCCCTTGGTGCGCCAGGGCATCGAGGTGGCCGAGCGCGTCGCCATCCCCGACGCGCTGGTCCCGGCGGATGCGCGGGTCGAGATCGACGCCAAGAAGGCCGCCGGCTACTGGACGCCGGAGCCCATCGCCTCCGACGTCGACCTGGCGTCGGTCAAGGGCCGCGACTGGGAGGCGTAGGCACGCGCGCAAGGGTGCAGGCGGCTTGAGGTTCGTTCAGCGTTCCGTCAGCCGAGCTGCGGCTACATGGTGGGCGCATTCGCGGGGGACGGACGGAGGATGACGATGCGCAGGGCCCGGGCGACGGTGGGGGCGGTGGCGGTGCTGGCGCTCGCGGGCTGTGCCACGGCCTCCCCGCAGCCGCCGCCGAGCACCGCCACCGCCACGGGCGCCGCCACCGGCTCGGTCGTCGGCGGCGTGCTCGGCAACGTGCTGAGCGCCGACGGCCGCCGCTCGGAGAACACCGCCATCGGTGCCGCCCTCGGGGCGGCGGTCGGCGGCGGGGCGGGCTACGCCATGGACCGCCAGCAACAACGCCAAGAGGCCGACCTCGCCGCCGAGCGCGCCCGCAGCCAAGCCGAGATCGACGCGCTGCGCCGCGACGTCGAAGGGCTCCGGCGTCAACGCGAGGCCGACCGCCGCGCCGCCGCGCGACGTGCGGACGCCCAGCGCGCGGACGCCACGCCGGCGTCCGATCCGCTGCGCGTCGTCATCGGCCCCGACGGCGACCGGCGCGCCTCGCCGGACTGGTAGACCGGAGCGCGCGGCCCGCTTTGCGCCACGGCCGGTCGCCACCGGCGGGCTTGGGCGCGGTCACGCTCGCCTCGGCCGCGTCGCGTCGGCCGGCGTCCAGAGAGTCGCCGCGTTCGCCGTCGTGGCGTGACCTCGCCTGGATGTGAACGCCGAGCGTTCGATGCTCGTAGGCTGTCGCGGGTCGCCGCGCCGCTCGGGCCCGCACCGACGCGGCCGCAATCAGCGCCGCTGCACGCTGCGCGCGCACGGCGTGCCCCGGTCGCGGATCGGCCGCGGCTTGACCTGCCGGCGCGCCGGCCGCACGGTCCGCGCCAACAACGTTGGGTCGCGGGTGACGCAGCGTCGCGCGCCCTGCCCCTGGGGCACAAGGGGAGGCCGAATGGGCACACTCGACGGGCCGCGACCGGTGCCGGCTACGGTCGCGGGCGACGTGCCGCCTT
>JBKHCM010000186.1:0-3295 GCA_046541805.1 Alphaproteobacteria bacterium | reverse complement strand
CCCGCGCAGGTCCGTCGGTGGCCGCCAAGCCCTGGGCGAGGGCGATCGCGACGGCCGCGCTCTCGACCGGCGCGAGCGCCGCGGCCGCGGGGAGGACGCCCGCGGCCACGGCCGCTGGCATCGCGAGCACGGCGGCTTCGAGCCGGCGCGGCGCCGGCTCGCGGTGAGCGTGCCGGTCACCGACGGCGGCTGGCTCACCTACGTCATCGCCTGGGACCTGCTGTCGCCGGTCTGGATCCTGCGCACCCTGGCGCTCGCCGCGGTGACCGTGATCGCCGCGGTGGCGGCGACGGCGTGGGCCGCTTGGCGCCTCGCCGCCCCCTTCAGGCGCTTCGCCGCGGCGGCCGACCGCCTCGGCACCGACCTCGACGCGCCGCCGCTGGCCGAGACCGGCACCGGCGAGCTGCGCGCCGCGACCCGCGCCTTCAACCGCATGCAGGCGCGGCTCAAGCGGCTCGTCGAGGACCGCACGATGATGCTGGCGGCGATCAGCCACGACCTCCGCACGGTGCTGACGCGCCTGCGCTTGCGCACCGAGCTCATCGACGACGACGCCCAGCGCGCCAAGGCCGAGGCCGATCTCGACGCCATGCAGGCGATGGTCGAGGGCACGCTCGCCTACGCCCGCGGCGAGGCGACGGCCGAGGAGCGCGTCGAGCTCGACCTCGCAGCACTGCTGTCGAGCCTCGTCGACGACCGTGCCGACGCCGGCGCCGACATCGCCTATGCCGGGCCGGACCGGCTCGCCGTGCACGGCCGGCCGGGCGGGCTGCGCCGGCTCTTCGCCAACCTCCTCGACAACGCCGAGCGCTACGCCGGCGGGGCGCTCGTGCGCCTTGCCGACGGCGAGGAGACCGTGACGGTGCGGGTCGAGGACGCGGGCCCCGGCGTGCCGGAGGAGGCGCTCGAGGCGCTCTTCGCCCCCTTCCGCCGGCTCGAGGGCTCGCGCTCGCGCGCCACCGGCGGCACCGGCCTCGGCCTCGCGCTGGCGCGCAGCATCGCCCGCGCCCATGGCGGCGAGATCACCCTCGAGAACCGCGAGCCGCACGGTCTGGCGGCGGTCGTGACCCTGCCCCGGCGGTGAGGGCCCGGGCCTCGCGCCGGCGGCCGCGGCGCCGAGGTCACGTCGCCCACGAGCCGGCCCGGCTCGGCGTGGAGGTTCACGGGATGGGTGAACGCCGTGCCGGCATCGGCCACGAAGCCGTGTGCGGGGAAGGCGTCGCCGGGCGTGAGCGTGGCCCCGAGCGTGGCCCAGCCGACGGGGCCGGTGCAGGCTCCCGCACCATGGAAGGCGGGCGCGTCGACGACGCTGGCCCGGGCGGCGCCGCAGAGGGCGAGGGGGCCCGCGAGGATGCCGCCGAACAGGAGGGACTTGAACGTCGTGACCCGCTTCGCGACGGTCCGTTCGCGTCGTGCGGGATCACTAAGGGTTGAAAATCACGTTTTGGTTCAGCCATGCTGGATCAGCGTTCGATGGCATACCCGGCGACGCATCAAACGACCGGCCCGCGCCCGCTCGCCTCGCCCGCGCGCAAAGCGTGTCGATTGAAACCTGTTGCCCCTCGCCGTTAAACTAGCGCCTCAACGGGGCGAGATCCGATGCGCAACGCCAGGTTGACCACGCTGCCGGAATTCGCGTTCGCGCGGCTCGCCCGCCTGCTGGCGGGCATCACGCCGGCGACCGCGGGGCCCGACCTCTCCATCGGCGATCCCAAGGGCGAGCCGCCGGCCTGGCTCGCCGACCGCATCGTCGAGGCGGCCGCCGGCTTCAACAGCTATCCGCCGCCGGCCGGCACGCCGGAGCTCAGGGCCGCGATCGCCCGCTGGCTGGAGCGCCGCTTCGCCGTGACGCTCGACGCCGAGCGCGAGATCCTGCCGGTGGCCGGCACCAAGGAGGCGCTGCACCTGCTCGCGAGCGTCGTCGTCGGCCCCACCGCCGACGGCCCGCCGCCGGCCGTGCTGATGCCCAACCCGCTCTATCAGGTCTATCTGGGGGCGGCGGTGATGGCCGGCGCCGAGCCGGTGCCGCTCGCGGCCGACGCGTCGACGGGCTTTCTGCCGGACCTCGAAGCGATCCCCGAGGCGACGCTCGCGCGCACGCAGCTCTTCTACCTCTGCGCGCCGAGCAACCCGCAGGGCCGGGCGGCCGGCGCCGCCTACTGGCGCCGCGCGCTGGAGCTCGCCCGCGCCTACGACTTCGTCCTCGTCGCCGACGAGTGCTATTCGGAGATCTACCACGGCGAGGCGCCCACCGGTGCCCTGGAGGCCGCGGTCGCGACCACCGCCCGCCTCGACCACCTCGTCGTCTTCAACTCGCTCTCCAAGCGCTCGAACGCGGCGGGGCTGCGCGTCGGCTTCATGGCCGGCGACGCCCGCGTCCTCGCCCGGACCTTGAAGGTCCGCCGCTACGGCGGGGCGACGATCCCGCGCCCGCTGCAGCACGCCGCGGTCGGCCTCTTCGACGACGAGGAGCACGTCGCCGCCATCCGCCGCGGCTACACGACGCGCGTCGACGCCGCGCTCGAGCGGCTGGATGGCCGCTTCGGCGCCTTTCGCCCCGACGGCGGCTTCTTCCTTTGGCTCGACGTCGGCGACGGCGAGCGCGCCGCCCGCACGCTCTACGCGCGCGCCGGGGTGAAGGCGCTGCCGGGGCGTTACCTCGCGCTCGCCGACGCCGGCGGCCGCACCCCCGCCGATCGCTATCTGCGCCTGGCGCTGGTGCACGACCTCGAGACCACGCTCGCCGCCGTCGACGGCCTCGTCACCCAGCTCGAACCGGCCGCTTGAAGGAGCTTTCGCCTTGGCCAGCTACGCCGAGACCCCGATCGTCAGCCGCCCCCTGCGCGTCGCCCTCGCCCGCGCCGCGGTGCGGGCCGGCGGCGCCGTCGGGCTCGCGGCCGCGTTGGCGCTGGCGCTCGCCCTCGGCTTTCACGATCCGGGCGACCCGAGCTGGAACCAGGCGACCGCGGCGCCGGTGACCAACCCGCTCGGTCATGGCGGCGCGGTCGCGAGCGATCTGCTCTACCAGCTCTTCGGCTTCGCCGCCTGGCTCGTGCCGGCGACGGCGGCGGCGTGGTCGCTTCGGCTCGTGCTGCTGGCGGCGCATCCGCGCCCGCTTTTGCCCTTCACCTTCCTGCCGCTGGCGCTGTTGGCGGTGCCCGCGGCGCTCGCCGACAACACCGGCCTCGCGGCGGCCGCGACGACGGGGCTGCCGGGCGGGCTCGTCGGCTACGAGCTGTGGACCGGCTTCGCGCTCGCGCTCGGCGCGGGGCTCTACGGCCTGGTCACCACCCTG
>JBKHCM010000010.1:0-44081 GCA_046541805.1 Alphaproteobacteria bacterium | reverse complement strand
GCGGCGGCGGAGAGCGCGGATACCGCGGCGCTCGCCGCGCCGGCGGATGACGAGGCGCCCGCCGCCGAGCCGAAGCCCGCGCCGGATGCGACGCCAGGCGGTGAGGAGCCGGCCGCGGTGGCCGTCGCCGACATGGCCGAAAGCGCGCCGGTGGCGGCCGAGGCCGCGACCGCCGTGGCCGAGGCGCCGGCGGCGTCGTTCACCGAGGGGCATGGCACGGCCGAGGGCGAGGGCGAGGGCGAGGGCGGGGACGCGATGCGCCGGCGCCCGGAGCCTGTGGAATCGGCGCCCGAAGCGGCGACGGAGCACGCCGAACCGGCGGCGCAGGAGGCGACCGGCGGTGGCGAGGAGCCGACCGACGATGGCGAGCAGGAGAGCGCGGAGTCCGAGCGCGAGCCGGCCGCGGCCAACGGTCACGGGCGTGGACCCAGCCCGGAGCGGACGCCGATCGAGGAGCGTCCCGACGTCGTCGTCGACGATGCGGCGGTGACCGACGCGCCGCGCCGCACCGGTTGGTGGAGCCGCTGGACGCGCAGCCCCAGCCAGGGCTGAGCCCGAGCGGGGCTCAGTCGGCCCGGTTGCGCCGCTGCGCCGGCAGCCACGCGCTGAGCCGGGCGACGGCGGCGTCGACCGCGGCGGTCTCGCCGGCGACGGAGAAGCGCGCGTAGCGATGGCCGCGCGCGGCGTCGAAGTCGACCCCGGGCGTCGCCGCCACGCCGGTCTCAGCCAACAATCGCCGGCAGAGCTCGGCGGTGTCCTCGGCGTAGGCCGAGAGGTCGACATAGAGGTAGAAGGCGCCGTCGGCGGGCACGATGGCGTCGCGCGCCACGCCGGCTTGCTCGAGGCCCTGGGCGAGGCGGCGCCAGTTCTCGGCGTAGCGGGCGCGGCGCTCGGCGAAGAGATCGCGGTGGCGCAGCGCGGCGAGGGCGGCGTGCTGGGCGATCGCCGGCGCCGAGATGAAGAGGTTCTGGGCGATGCGCTCGACCGCCGGGACGAGCACCGGCGGCAGCACCAGCCAGCCGATGCGCCAGCCGGTCAGCCCGAAGAACTTCGAGAAACTGTTGACGACGAGCGCTTCGGGCGCGCGCGCGGCGAGGGTGACCTGTTCCTTTTCGAAGATCAGGCCGTGGTAGATCTCGTCGACGAGGATGCGGGTGCCGGCGCTGCGGCAGGTGGTGGCGAGGCGGTCGAGGTCGTCGCTGCCGAGCACCGCCCCGGTCGGGTTGGCGGGGCTCGCGAGGATGACCCCGTCCAACGGCGCGGCGGCGGCGAGGTCGGCGGGCGTCGGCTGAAAGCCGCGCGCGCGCTCGGTGGGCACGGTCACCGGCCGGAGGTCGAGGGCGCGCACGATGGTCTTGTAGGCGGGATAGCCGGGCTCGCCGACGCCCACGCGCGCACCGGGGTCGAAGGCGGCCAAGAGCGCCAGCACGAACGCGCCCGACGCCCCGACGGTCACCGCGATGCGGGCCGGATCGATCTCGACGCCGTACCAATCGGCGTAGAGGTCGGCGATGGCTCGGCGCAGTTGGGGCATGCCGAGCGCCTCGGTATAGCCCATGCGCTCGGTGGCGAGCGCGTGGGCAATGGCGGCGCGCACGGGCTCGGGCAGGGCGCCGCCGGGCTCGCCGAGCTCGAGGTGGTAGACCGCGTCGCCGCGGGCGGCGCGGGCGTTGGCGGCCGCCAGCACCTCCATCGCGCGGAACGGGGCGACGCGGCTGCGGCGGGAGGGCTCGTCGAGGGGGCGCATCACCATGGTGGTTGCAAGCTCCTCGCAGGACAACGATTTAACGACTGGTGACACCGGGAGGGGCAGCCGTGCGTGCGCGTTCGAAGATCCTGGCGGCGGTCCTGACGCTGATGCTTCTCGTGGCTCCGGCCCGCGCCCAGCCGTTGCAGCTCATCCGCGATGCCGAAATCGAGGCGACGATCGCCGACCTCGCGCGACCGATCTTCGAGAGCGCGGGCATCTCACCGTCCGGGATCGACATCTACCTGGTCGACGACGACAGTCTGAACGCCTTCGTCGCCGGCGGCCAGAATCTCTTTCTCTACACCGGCCTGTTGATGCGGGCGGACAGCCCCGAGCAGCTCGCCGGCGTCATCGCCCACGAGGCCGGACACATCGCCGGCGGCCACCTGATCCGCCTCGGCGACGCCGCCGAGAGGGCCGCGGTCGAGCAGATCCTCGGCATGGTGCTCGGCGCCGCGGTGGCGACCGCCGGCGCGCCGGAGGCGGGCGGCGCCGTGGCCATGGGCGGCCAGGGCCTCGCCCAGCAGGGTTTGTTGAGGTATTCGCGCGCCGAGGAGCAGGCGGCGGATCAGGCGGCGGTGACCTATCTCGAGCGCACCGACATCGGGGCGGCTGGGCTGCGCGACTTCTTCGAGGTCCTCGATCAGCAGCGACTGCTCTCGGGCGCGGAGCCCGAGCCGTATCTGCAGACCCATCCGCTCACCCGCGACCGGATCAACTTCGTCGCCCGGCACGCCGAGGGCGACACCAGCGGAATCGACGACGCCATGCGCGAGCGCCACGCTCGCATGGTCGCCAAGCTCCGGGGGTTTTTGGAGCCCCCGGCGCAGCTCCGCGAGGAACTCGGCGACGAGGACGGGATCGCCGCGCGCTACGGCCATGCCGTCGCCACCTACCGGCTCGACGACGTGGCGGGGGCCTTGCGCGAGGTCCGCGCGCTGATCGAAACCGAGCCGGACAACCCCTATTTCCACGAGCTGGAAGGCCAGATCCTGTTCGAGACCGGCGAGGTGGAGGCCGCCATCGAGCCCTATCGCGAGGCGGTGCGCCTGGCGCCGGACCAGCCGCTATTGAAGCTGGGACTCGGGCGCGCGCTCTTGGAGAGCGGTCGACACGAGGACGCGGTCGCCCGGCTGGAGGGGGTGGTACGCGCCGAGCCGAGCAACGCCTTCGCTTGGCGCACCCTCGGCATCGCGCGCGGGCGCGCCGGCGATCTCGGGGCCAGCAATCTGGCGCTCGCCGAGTCGGCGGTCCTGCTGCGCCAGCTGGACGACGCCGGGCTCTATCTGGCCCGCGCCGAGGAGCGCGTCACCTCGGGCTCGCAACGCCAGCAGCTGGCCGATCTCGAACGGGCGCTCGAAGACGCTCGCGAACGGCGACGCTGAGCCGCGGCCACCGGCCCGGCCCGCCACGCGCTCGTGACTCGCACGAACGCAACGCCTGGGCTAAGCGCGGCGCGGTGTTTGGCCGACCGAGGAGATCGCCCGTGCTTCGAACCGTCATCGCCGTCGGCGTCGCCGCGACGCTGCACGCCGCTCCTATCGCCGCGCAGGAGCCGGCGCGCGCCGAGATCGAGCAGGTGGTGCGCGAGCTGTTGGCCCGCGAGCCGCAGATCGTGATCGAGGCGATCCGCAGCTACCAGGCGCGTCAGGAAGAGGCCCGCAACGCCCAGGTCGCCGACGCCATCGCGGCCAACCGCGCCGCGCTCGTGAGCGCCGAGCATCCGAGCGTCGGGCCGTCCGACGCGGCGGTGACGGTCGTCGAGTTCTTCGACTACCGCTGCAGCTTCTGCCGCCGAATGGTGCCCCGGCTCGACGCGCTCGTGGCGGACCATGACGACGTCCGGGTCGTCTTCGTGGAGTTTCCGGTGCTGGGCCGGGACAGCCTGCGCGCCGCCCAGGCCAGTCTCGCGGCTTGGCGCCAGGACCCGGATGCCTATCCGGATGTTCATCGCGCCTTCATGGCGGCGGACGATTTCTCCGCCCCCGCCTTGGTGGCGATCGCGGAAGAGCACGGTCTCGACGGGGATCGGCTCGTCGCGGACATGCAGAGCGACGCGGTCCGCGCCCGGCTGACGGCGAACCACGAGCTCGCCCAGGAGATCGGCATCGAGGGGACGCCCGCCTTCATCGTCGGCGACACCGTCATGCCGGGCGAGGTGCAACTCGAGGAGCTCGAGGCGGCGATCGCCGATGCCCGAGGCTGATGCCGGCGACCCGGCGCCGCGTCGCCTCGCGCTGGCGAACGGCACGTCCGGCCGTCGCTCGCGGGCGCGGCGCGCGCCCGCCGCTCACGGGTCGCGAACATAGCCGGTATCCCGCCGCTGCGGGACGTGCAGGGCCTATCGCGGTGCCGCTCGACGGTCATGGGCACAGCGAAGGCGCCGGCATCGGCGGCCCGGAACCGCCTGTGGCGTGCTCGCTATCGCCTCGGGGAAGAGGAAGGTTGGCCTCCGGTTCTACGACCAACGCGACCGCCAAGCTCGGCGGTTTCACTCAAGAACGACGCAGGCCGCCGATCGGCGGACCGGCGGCCTGGTCGTCACGTCACGGCGCGTGCGCCGGCCTCACTTCTCCACGTCGGCCCAGACGCGCTTGTTCATGGCGTAGAAGATCAGCGCCATGGCGGTACAGAAGAGCATGAAGCCGATGCCGAGGCGCTTGCGCTCCTCCAGCTTAGGCTCCGCCGCCCACATCAGGAAATGGCTGACGTCGGCAGCCATCTGCTCCGGCGTGGCCTCCGTGCCGTCCTCGTACTGGACGATGTCGGGGTAGAACTGCGGCGGCATGGCGATGACGTTGCCCGGGTAATACTCGTTCCAGTAGTTGCCGGCGCGCAAATCCGCGCCCTTCTCCTCGTCGTACCCGAGCATCAGACTGTAGAGGTAATCGGCCCCGCCCGGCCGCGCCTTGGCGATCACCGACATGTCGGGAGGCGGCTTGCCGTAGATCGAGGCGGCTTCCGCGTCGTTGCGGAAGGGGTAGGGCCAGGTGTCGTTGGGCTCCGCCGGCCGCTCGAACATGTCGCCGTTGTCGTCGGGGCCGTCGGTGACGGTGTAGTTCGAGGCGATCTGCTCGACTTCCTCCTCGCTGTAGCCGAGGTCGGTGAGCGTGCGGAACGCCACGTATTCCATGCCGTGGCAGGCGGAACAGACCTGATCGAACACCTGCATACCGCGCTGGGCGGCGGCATCGTCGTAACTGCCGAAGATGCCCTCGAACGACCAGTTGCGGGTCATCAGTTCGGCCCCGGCCTCGGCGGCGGGCGCCGCCGAGGGGGTGGTGAGGACGGCCGCGCCGAAGAGCGCGGCGGTCAAGGAAGCGCGCATGATCTCACTCCGCCGGCTGCGCTTGCGGACCCTCGGGTGCAGCCTTCGGCAGCACCGGCTTGTTGATGCTCTCCGGCACCGGCCTGGGCCGCTCGAACTTGCCCAGGAGCGGTAGCAGGATGAGGAAGTGCGCGAAGTAGTACGCGGTGCCGATCAGTCCCAACACCGGCCAGATGCCCTCCGCCGGCATCGCCCCGACATAGGTCAGGAGCACGAGGTCCGCCAGCAACACCCAGAACAGCCAGAAATAGATCGGGCGGTAGTTGGCGCTGCGCACCTTCGAGGTGTCGAGCCAAGGCAGGAAGAACAGCACGAGCACGGCGCCGAACATCGCGATCACACCACCGAGCTTGGCGTCGATGAGCGTGAAACCGAACAGGCCAATGTCGAAGGTGATCGAGCGAAGGATCGCGTAGAACGGCAAGAAATACCATTCGGGCACGATGTGCGCCGGCGTCACCAACGGGTCCGCGGGAATGTAGTTGTCCGGGTGGCCGAGCACGTTCGGCGCGAAGAAGACGAAGAAGCCGAAGAACAGGAGGGCCACGAAGAGACCGAAGACGTCCTTCACTGTATAGTACGGGTGGAAGGCGACCTTGTCCTTCTTGGTGGTGTCGATGCCGACGGGGTTGTTGGAGCCGTGCTCGTGCAACGCGAGAATGTGCAAGAAGACGAGCGCGAAGATCACGAACGGCATCAGATAGTGGAGCGAGAAGAAGCGCTGCAGGGTCGGATTGTCGACCGAGAAGCCACCCATCAGCCAGGTCACGAGCGAGTCGCCGACGAGCGGGATGGCGCTAAACAGGTTAATGATGACGGTGGCGGCCCAAAAGCTCATCTGGCCCCACGGCAGGACGTAGCCGGTGAAGGCGGTCGCCATCATGACGATCAGGATGAGGACGCCGAGAATCCACAGGAGCTCCCGCGGTTCCTTGTAGGAGCCGTAGTAAAGACCACGGAAGATGTGGATATAGACGACGATGAAGAAGAAGGACGCACCGTTGGCGTGGACGTAACGGAGCAACCATCCGTAGTTGACGTTACGCATGATGTGTTCGACGCTGCTGAACGCCAAGTCGGCGTGCGGCGTGTAGTGCATGACCAGCACGATGCCGGTGACAATCTGGATCACCAGAAAGATCCCGGCGAGCGAGCCGAAGTTCCAGAAGTAGTTCAGGTTCTTCGGTGTCGGATAGGCGACCAGCTCCTTATATCCCCAAGAGATGACGGGGAGCCGGTAGTCGATCCAGCCGAGAACGCCGGTGAACTTCGGCGGCGGCGTGTCAGCGCTCATCGCTTGCTCCTTTGACCCGCTGCGGCCTAGCCGATGGTGATTTCGGTATCGGAGTTGAAGACGTAGGGCGGCAGGTCGAGGTTACGCGGCGCCGGCCCACGGCGGATGCGCCCCGCGGAATCGTAGTGCGAGCCGTGGCACGGGCAGAACCAGCCGCCGTAGTCGCCCTTGGGCTCGCCATCGTTGTTGCCGAGCGGGACGCACCCGAGATGCGTGCAGATGCCGATCTGGATGAGCCACGGTTGCCGCGTGGTCCCGTCGGCGCTGGTGGTGCGCTCCGCGTCGGTCTGGGCATGGCGCAGACTCGCCACGTCGACCGCCTCGGCCTCGGCGATCTCCTCATCGGTGCGGTGGCGGATGAACACCGGCTTGCCGCGCCACTGCACGCTGATCGCCATCCCGCGCTCGACGTCGGAGAGGTCGACGTCGATCGAGGCCAGCGCGAGCACGTCCGCGGAGGGGTTCATCTGATGGACGAAGGGCCACGCCACGGCGGCGACGCCGATGCCGAACCCGGTCCAGCCAACAATTTGAAGGAAGTCGCGGCGGTTGCCGCCGCCCGCTGCATCCGTAGCCATGGGTGCCCTGTCATCTTTTCCACCTGTGCGGCGGAAATTACGAATGGGGTCGCGTGGGGACAAGCTTTCGTTGGTCGCATGCGCGCATCGCTACGCTTCGCCGCTTACGAACCCGACATCCCGCAAAACGTGGGCGCCATGGTTCGCCTCGCGGCGGCGTTGGCGTGCCCGCTGGAGCTCATCGAGCCCTTCGGCTTCGTCTTCGACCGCAAGCGGCTGGGCCGCGCGGCGCTCGACTACCACGACCGCGCGGCGATCACCCGCCACGCCTCCTGGGAGCGCTTCGAGGCCGCGGCGCGGGCCGCCGAGCGCCGCCTGGTCCTGCTCACCACCCGCGCGGCGACGGACTACCGCGACGTCGCCTACGGCGCGCGCGACATCCTCATGGTGGGCTCGGAGAGCCGGGGGGTCCCGGCGGCCGTGCACGCCGCGGCCGACCTGCGCGTGGTGATCCCGCTCGCCGCCGACGTGCGCAGCTTGAACGTCGTCACCGCTCTCGCCATGGTCGCCGGCGAGGCGCTGCGCCAACAGCGCCGCTTGCGACAGACGAGGAGCGACGGTTGAGCGAGCCGGCACCGGTCCACCCCGACGCCACGGTGGAGACCCGCAAGGAGGCCGCGCGGCGGTGGTTCGAGACGCTGCGCGATCGCATCTGCGCCGCCTTCGAGGCGCTCGAGGATGCGGTCGACCAGCCCGCCACCGCGGCGCTCGCGCCCGGGCGCTTCGGGCGGCGGCCTTGGGACCGGTCGGGCGGCGGCGGCGGCGTCATGGCGGTGATGCGCGAGGGCCGTGTCTTCGAGAAGGTGGGCGTCAACGTCTCCACGGTCTGGGGCCGCTTCAAGCCGGGCTTCGCCCGCGAGATCCGCGGCGCCGGCGACGATGCGCGCTTTTGGGCCTCGGGCATCTCGCTGGTGGCGCATCCGCGCAATCCGCACGTGCCGCCGGCGCACATGAACACGCGCCATATCGTCACGACCGAAGCGTGGTTCGGCGGCGGCGCCGACCTCAACCCGATCGTGCCCGACGACGCCGAGACCCGGGCCTTCCACGCCCGCCTCGAGGCGGCCTGCCAAGCCTGGGGGCCGGACGCCTATCCGCGCTTCAAGGCCTGGGCCGATGAGTATTTCCACATCCCGCACCGGGGCGAGGCGCGCGGCGTCGGTGGCATCTTCTACGACGATCTCACCGGCGACCTCGAGCGCGGCTTCGCCTTCACCCGCGCCGTCGGCGAGGCCTTTCTCGACGTCTACCCGCGGCTGGTCGCGGCTAAGATGAACCGGTCCTGGAGCGATGCGGAGCGCGCACACCAGCTGGTGCGGCGGGGGCGTTACGTGGAGTTCAACCTGGTGTACGACCGTGGTACACGCTTCGGCCTCGAGACGGGGGGCAACCCCGAGGCGGTGCTGATGTCGCTGCCGCCCCTCGTCGCCTGGCCCTGAACCTCTCGAGAGAGCCGTCGATGGACATCACCCAGATCCCGCCCGGCAAGAACCCGCCGGAGGACGTCAACGTGCTGATCGAGGTGCCGCTGCGCTCCGATCCGATCAAGTACGAGTTCGACAAGAAGAGCGGAGCGATCTTCGTCGACCGCTACCTCTACACCTCGATGTTCTACCCCGCGAACTACGGCTTCATCCCCAACACGCTGTACGACGACGGCGACCCGGTCGACGTGCTGCTGGTGGGGGAGATGCCGCTGGTGCCGGGCTGCGTCGTCGCCTCGCGACCGATCGGCGTGCTCGAGCTGGAAGACGACGGCGGGCACGACGAGAAGCTGCTGGCGGTCCCGGTGCCGAAGATCTCATCCCTTTACGACAAGGTCTACAATTACAACGATCTTCCCGAGATCGAGCTCCAGCGGATCCAGCACTTCTTCGAGCACTACAAGGACCTCGAGCCCAACAAGTGGACCCGGGTCGGCAGCTGGCTCGATGCGGAGGAGGCCAAAAGGATCGTGGCCAAGAGCATCAAGCAGTTCAAGAGCGCCGCCTGAGCCGTGCCGCTACCCGCCGCGGTCGAGCGCGAGCCGCTGCACCGCCGCGCCATCGATCTGCGCGGCTATCGGCGCGCCGACGGCCTCTTCGACATCGAGGCCCGGCTCACCGACACCAAGGGCTACGCGGTCGACAACCGCTGGCGGGGGCGGCTCGAGCCCGGCACACCCATCCACGACATGTGGCTTCGGCTCACGGTCGACGACGGGCTCACCGTCGTCGCCGTGGCGGCGGCGACCGACGCCGCGCCGTTCGCCATCTGCGACGCGATCACCCCGGCCTTTCGGACGCTCGAGGGCCTGACCATCGGGCCGGGTTGGCGGCGCGAGGTCGCCAAGCGGCTCGGCGGGGTCAAGGGCTGCACCCATCTCGTCGAGCTTCTGGCGCCGCTCGCGACCACCGCCATGCAGACGATCCTGCCGCTCAAGGAGCGCACCGCGCCGCCGCAGCCTGACCGGCCGCCGCGCCACCTCGACAGCTGCCACGCGCTCCGGCGCGACGGGCCGGTCGTGCGCGCGCACTACCCCGCGTGGTCCACCGGGCCCGCCGACGCCGACGGCTGACGCGTCAGCCGGCGGCGGTGTCGGACGGGTCGGCCGCGTCGGGGGCGGTCTCGTCTGGGGCGGCGGCGTCGATCGCCAACGCGTGCACCGGGTTGCCGATCAGATCGCCGACCGCGGCGTAGACCGCGCGCTGACGTTCGATCCGGCCGAGCCCCGCCAGCCTGGCCGAGCGCACGAGCACACGGAAATGCGTCGCCAGGCCGGGCACGTGACCGGCGTGGCCGCGATGGTCGTCGCTCTCGTCCACCACCACCAGCCGCTCGGGCGCGAGCGCCTCGCGCAGCCGTCGGTCCAGCTCACCCGCCACGTCCATTATCGCTCCTCCCAGCGGTCCATCGGCATCGCTGGTCGCCAAGCTCGCATCGCCGGCGGTCCGACGAAAGGGGGGCGGTGCCCCTCGTCACGGCGGGGTGGTGGAGCCGCCGCGGGCAGTCGTCGTGCGAGTTCCGCCGCCGCATCCGTCGCCCGTCGCGGTTCCGCCGTTGCTAGCGTTGCAGTCGAAATACCATGATGCAGCGCGCGTGTGTGTCTTAACCAAACATTATCAATTCGCGCGTGCTAAGCGGTATAGTTGAGTGGTCGGCTGAAAACCGAGCACTGTCCGTTGGAGTCCGGCTCCGGTTTGTCACCGATCGCGGAAACCGGAACGTTCATTCGCGATCGTCTCGTGAAAGTGTATGTTGTGGATATCGTGATGAACAACGCAGCGGCCAAGCCGACCAATCCTCGCGGCCGCGCCCGCCCGCAGGATATCGACCGCCATGTCGGCAACCGGATGCGCGAGCGGCGCATCATGCTGGGGCTGACCCAGCAGCAGATGGCGGAGCTCATCGGGGTGACCTATCAGCAGGCGCACAAATACGAAAAGGGCATCAACCGCATCGCCGCCGGGCGGCTCT
Organism: Alphaproteobacteria bacterium; assembly: GCA_046541805.1. Lineage (GTDB taxonomy): Bacteria > Pseudomonadota > Alphaproteobacteria > Geminicoccales > Geminicoccaceae > JAAAPF01. The sequence goes on along the minus strand of JBKHCM010000010.1, from coordinate 33,675 downwards.
ACAACGTCGCCCGCGCGCTCGGTGTCGACGTCAGCTTCTTCTTCGAGGGGCTCGACGACGCCGAGCCGTTCCGGCCGACCGCGCAGCAGCGCATGCTGCTCGAGCTTGCCCGCAACTTCATCTCGCTGCCCAATCGTCGCCACCAGGAGGCGATCTGCATGCTGGCGCGGGTCTTGGCCGAGGGTCCGCCGGCGACGGAGCTGTACCTCGACACCGACGCCGACACGCGGAACAACGGCGGTGCCGCCTGAGGCGGCGCCGCGCGTCACGGCCCGAGCCGGCAGGCGCGCCGGAAGAAGCGCCGGAGCGCGAGCGCGGCGGTCACGGTGAGCCCGATCAAGAGGCCCACCCAGACCCCGCGCGCGCCCGCTTCGGCGAGCCACAAGAGCGCTGCCGCGGCGCCGAAGCCGCACAGCCAATAGCCGAAGCCGGCGTAGAGCATGGGCACCGTGGTGTCCTTGAGGCCGCGCAGCAGGCCGGCGCCCACCACCTGCAGGCCATCGGCGATCTGAAACAGGGCGGCGACGCCCAAGAGCCCGACCGCGGTCTCCACGAGCCGCGTCTGGGCGGCGGGATCGTCCAGAAAGGGGCGCACGAGCCAGCCCGGCACGAGCAGAAAGGCCGCGGCCGGAACCGTCATGATCGCCACCGCCAGGCCGGCGGCGAGGGTACCGACGCGCCGTATGCCCGCGCCGTCGCGCCGGCCGGCGGCGAGCGCCACGCGGATGGTCGCGGCCTGGCTCACGCCCAGTGGCACCATAAAGATGATGGCGCAGAGCTGGAGCGCGATGTTGTGGGCGGCGAGCGGCACGGGCCCGAGCGTGCCCACCAAAAGCGCCGCAGCGCTGAACATGCCGACCTCCAGCAAGAGGGTGAGCCCGATCGGCAGGCCGAGCTTCAAGACCGCCGCGAACACCGTCCAATCGGGCCGCCAGAGGCGGGCGAAGATGCGATAGCGGCGATAGGGCGCGACGCGGCTCGCCAAGACGGCGAGGGCGGCGAAGGTCGCGATGTTGACGAGCGTCGAGCTGATGCCGGCGCCGACGAGCTCGAGCCGCGGCAGGCCGAAATGGCCGAACATCAACGCGTAGTTCGAGAGCGCGTTGACCACGACCGCCGCGGCCATGACCGCGAGCACGGCGCGGGTGTGGCCGAAGCTGGTAACGAAGCCGCGAAGCGCCATCGTGAAGGCGGCGAACGGCAGCCCCAAGGCCGCGGCGCGCAGATAGGCCTCGGCATCGGCCGCCACCGCCGGGGTCTGGCCGAGGCTTTGCAGCAGCGGCGCGCTGAAGGCGAGGGCGAGCGCCGGCGGGACCGTGACCACCGCCGTCACCCAAAGCCCCTGCCGTACGGCGCGGCGGACCCGGCGCGGCTGCCGTGCGCCCAGCGCCTCGGCCACCAGCGGCGGGATCGCCGAGGCCACGCCGATGCCGAAGAGCGCCGGCAGGATCCAGATGTTGACCGCGAGCCCGCCGGCGGCGAGCGCCTCGGTGCCGAGCCAGCCCATCATGACCAGATCGGTCGTGTTGATGGCGATCTGCGCCAGTTGGGCGAGGGCGAGCGGGCCCGCCAGCGCGGCCAGCGCCCCCAGCTCCCGCTGCCACGCGGCCGTGGGCCGGGCGGCGCGGGAGGTCACCGCCGCCCCGCTCAGGCGACGCGGAGCCGGAAGCTCTGCTCGGCGAGCTTCGGGGTCGGATGCAGCGCGTAGACCCGGCGGCGGAGCTCAGTAATGAGCGCGGCGCGGTCCTTCAAGGGCGCCAACTCGGCGTAGGGGATCAGGTCACCGATCTCGATGCGCTGGCGCGAGCCGATCTTGTTGGTGACCTCGTAGAACAAGAGCGACATCCGCAAGGTCAAGCTGACATGGCTGGCGAGCTGAAAGAGCCGGCTGTTCTGGCCGACGAAGCAGACCGGCAGGACCGGCGCCTGGGCGGCGTGGACGAGCTTGGCGGTGAAGGGCTTCCAGGGCGGGTCGACCGCCGGGCCGAAGGCCGTGGGCGCGGTCGAGACGGTGCCGCCCGGAAAGACGATGAGGACGCCGCCGCCCTTGAGCCAGTCGAGGGCCGCCTTGCGCGAGCGCAGGTTGGTGGCGCGCGCCGTCTCGGTTTCAGCGAAGTCGATCGGGAAGAGGAAGGGTGCGGCCTCGGCCGAGCGGGTCAAGAGGCCGTGGGCGACGATGCGGAAGTCCCGGCGCCGCCGGCCCACCAGATGGCCGATCATCAGCCCGTCGAGCACGCCGTAGGGGTGGTTGGCGACGACGACGACGGAGCCCTCCGCCGGCAGCCGCTCGAGCTTGGCGGCGTCGTAGTCCAGCTCGACGCCCAGCCGGCGCACGGCCGAGCCCCAGAAATCGGGGTCGTGGGCGGCCAGATGCTGGCGGTAGAGCCGGGCCAGGCGCGGCTTGCCGGTGACCCGCTCGATGCCACGGATGGCCAGGCGCCGGATCCGGCTGTCGCGCGGGTCGGCGTAGGTGAAGTCGGCGAGCTCGAGCAACGGTTCGCCGCCCGCGGCGCCGGCGGCGGCGCGCCGGTGGCGCCGGCGACTGCGGCGCTCGCGGGTGGGCTCGTGACTGGAGGGTGACGGTGTCAACGCGCTGGCCTCAGCTCCCGCGGCCCCCGCGCGGGCCGCGTAGGTTGTGGACGAGGCTGGAGGTGTCCCAGCGCTCGCCGCCGGCGATTTGAACCTCACGGTAGAATTGGTCCACCAGCGCGGTCACCGGAAGGGGCGCGCCGTTACGTCGCGCCTCCTCGAGGCAGATCGCCAGGTCCTTGCGCATCCAGTTGACCGCGAAGCCGAAGTCGAACTCGCCTTTGACCATGGTGTGCCAGCGGTTCTCCATCTGCCAGCTCTGCGCGGCGCCCTTGGAGATCACGTCGACCACGGCGTCGGTGTCGAGCTCGGCGGCCTGGGCGAAGTTCACCGCCTCGGCGAGGCCCTGCAAGAGGCCGGCGATGCAGATCTGGTTGACCATCTTGGTGAGCTGGCCGCTCGCGACCTCGCCCAGGCGTTTCACCGAGCGGCCGTAGGCGGCCATCACCGGCTCGGCCTTGGCGAAGCTGGCCGCGTCACCGCCGCACATGACGGTGAGCACGCCGTTCTCGGCCCCCGCCTGACCGCCGCTCACCGGCGCGTCGACAAAGCCGGCGCCGCGCTCGGCGGCGGCCGCAGCGAGCTCGCGCGCGAGCGCCGCGGACGCGGTGGTGTGATCGACCAGGACGGCGTCGCGGCCGAGGCCGGCGAGCGCGCCGTCGTCACCGTAGGCCACGCTCCTGACGTCGTCGTCGTTGCCGAGGCACATGAAGACGAGCTCGCAGCCGGCGGCCGCCGCCTTGGGCGTCGCCGCCGCGGTGCCGGCGTGCGTGCCGATCCACCCCTCGGCCTTGCTCGCCGTCCGGTTGAAGACCGTCACCTCGTGCCCGGCGGCGGCCAAATGCCCCGCCATCGGGAAGCCCATGACGCCGAGACCGAGAAACGCGCAGCGAGCCATCCCCGGATCCCCTTGTTCGCAGCCTTCGTCGCTGCCGCGCTGCATAGGCGCCCACCGCGCCACGGGCAAGGCGAAGCCGCCGACACTGGACAAGCCGAGCGCCTTTCGGCCATACCCACGGCCCAGCCGAGACACCTCCCAGACGTGGCCCCGATGGCGGAACGCCCGACCCCGAAGACGGTGCGGTTGGAAGACTACCGCGCGCCGGATTATCGCATCGAGACGACCGATCTCAGCTTTCGATTGATCGCGGATGCGACGATCGTGCGCGCGCGCATCCATTTCGTGCGGCGGACGGCGTTGCCGGTGGGCCAGTTGGCGCTGGTCGGCGAGGAGCTTGAACTGCTGGAGATCGCGGTCGACGATCGACCGCTCGCCGCCACCGACTATCGCCTGGGCGAGGGCGAACTCGTGCTCTATCGCCCGCCCGAGCGCTTCACGCTCGAGACGACGGTGCGGATCAATCCCGCGGCCAACACCAAGCTGTCCGGGCTCTACCTCTCGAACGGCGTCTTCTGCACCCAATGCGAGGCGCAGGGCTTTCGCCGCATCACCTGGTATCTCGACCGGCCCGACGTGCTGGCGCGCTTTCGCGTGCGGCTCGAGGCCCCGCAGGCGACGCTGCCGGTGCTGCTCGCCAACGGCAATCTGGTCTCCAAGGGCACCTTCGGTGACGGCTGGCACTACGCCACCTGGGAGGACCCGTACCCCAAGCCGGCCTATCTGTTCGCGCTGGTGGCGGGCGACCTCGCCGTGCGCGCGGACCGCTTCCGCACGCGCTCGGGCCGCGCCGTCGACCTGAAGATCTACACCGAGCCCGCCTTCATCGACCAGACCGCCCACGCCATGGGCTCGCTCCAGCGTGCCATGCGCTGGGACGAGGAGCGCTTCGGGCTCGAATACGACCTCGACGTCTACAACATCGTCGCCGTCAGCGATTTCAATTTCGGCGCGATGGAGAACAAGGGCCTGAACATCTTCAACACCGCGGCGACACTGGCCCGGCCGGACACCGCCACCGACAACGATTTCGTCAACGTCGAGCGCATCATCGCCCACGAGTATTTCCACAACTGGACCGGCAACCGGGTCACCCTGCGCGACTGGTTCCAGCTGACGCTGAAGGAGGGGCTCACCGTCTTCCGCGACCAGGAGTTCACCGCCGACCTGCACTCGCGCTCGGTCAAGCGCATCGGCGACGTGGCGCTGTTGCGCGAGGGTCAGTTCACCGAGGACGCCGGGCCGCTCGCCCATCCGATCCGGCCCGCGAGCTACGTTGAGATCAACAACTTCTACACCCGCACCGTCTACGAGAAGGGTGCGGAAGTCATCCGGATGATCCACACCCTGATCGGTGAGGAGGCCTTCCGCCGCGGGCTCGACCTCTATTTCGAGCGGCACGACGGCGGCGCGGTCACCTGCGAGGATTTCGTGGCAGCGATGGCCGCGGCGTCGGGCCGCGACTTCGCCCGGTTCTTCCGCTGGTACGAGCAGGCGGGCACGCCGCGGCTCGCGGTCGAGAGCTCTTACGATCCCGAGCGCCGGCGCTACACGCTCGTCCTGCGCCAGCACACCCCGCCGACGCCGGGCCAGCCCAGCAAGCCGCCGTTCGAGATCCCGGTCCGCCTCGGCCTGCTGGACGCGAACGGCGCCGAGGTGCCGCTCAGGCTCGAAGGCGAGAACGCGCCCGTGGGCACCGAGCGTGTCCTGGAGCTCACCGAGCCCGAGCAGCGCTTCGTCTTCGTGGACGTGGCGACCGCGCCGGTGCCGTCGCTCCTGCGCGGGTTCTCCGCCCCGGTGCGGCTGGAGGCGACCTTCACCGACGCCGAGCTCGGCCATCTCCTGGCCCACGACACCGACGGCTTCGCCCGCTGGGACGCCGGCCAGACGCTCGCCCTGCGCACGCTCCTTGGCCTCGTCGGCGACCACGCCGCCGGCCGGCTGCTGGAGCTGCCCGAAGGCTTCGTCGCGGCTTGGGCCGAGGTGCTCGCCGACGACCGCATCGAGGCGGGGTTCAAGGCCCAGCTCATGGGGCTGCCGTCGGCGACCTATCTCGGCGAGCAGATGGCGACCATCGACGTCGAGGGCATCGCCGCCGCCCGCGAGGCCGCCCAGGCCGGCCTCGGCCGCCGCCTCGCCGCCCGCCTCGCCGCCGTCGCCGAGGCCTGCCGGGAGGACGGCTTCGCGCTCACCGCGGAGGCCATGGGCAAGCGCCGGCTCAAGAACACCGCACTCGGCTACCTCGCCCACGGCGTGCCCGAGGAGGTGCGCGGCGCCATCTGCGCCCAGGCCGTCGAGGCCACCAACATGACCGACCGGCTGGCGGCGCTGGCCTTGGTGGCGCGCTGGGGCTGGCCTGAGCGGAGCGAGGTGCTGGGTCGGTTTTACCGCGACTTCCAAGACGAGCCGCTGGTCGTCAACAAGTGGTTCGCGGTCCAGGCCATGGCCGAGCACGCCGGCGTCGTCGAGGAGGTGGAGGGGCTGATGCGGCACCCGGCCTTCACCCTCACCAACCCGAACCGGGTGCGCTCGGTCCTGGGCGTCTTCGCCGGCTTCAACCCGCGCGGCTTCCACCGCCGCGACGGTGCCGGCTACCGGCTGGTCGCCGATGCCGCGCGCGAGTTGGACGCCCGCAACCCGGCGGTGGCGGCGCGCCTCGCCAAGGCCTTCGACCGCTGGCGGCGGTACGATCCGGCGCGGCAACGCCTCATGCGCGAGCAGCTCGAGCGCCTCGCCGGCGCGCCAGGGCTCTCGCGCGACCTCTACGAGATCGTGCACAAGTCGCTGGAGGCGGCCGGCGAGCCGGCCTGAGCCGGGGCCCCGCCGCGACAACGAACGGGAGGCTGGTCATGGCGGAGATCGGGCATCTGGTGGCGGGCGAACGCGTCGCCGGCGCGAGCGGGCGCATCGGGCCCATCTACAACCCGGCGCTGGGCGAGCCCATCGGCGAGGTGGCCTTGGCCGACGCCCGCGAGGTCGACCTCGCGGTCAAGGCGGCCAGGGCGGCGCTGCCCGACTGGGCGGCGACGCCCCCGATCCGTCGCGCGCGCATCATGTTCGCTTTCAAAAACCTGATCGAGCAGCACCTGGATGAGCTCGCTGGGCTCGTGACCACCGAGCACGGCAAGACGCTCGCCGACGCCCGGGGCTCGGTCACCCGCGGGCTCGAGGTCGTCGAGTTCGCCTGCGGCATCCCGCAGCTCTTGAAGGGCGAGTTCTCCGCCGAGGTGGGCGCGGGCATCGACCTCGCGTCCTTCCGCCAGCCGGTGGGGGTCTGCGTCGGGATCACGCCGTTCAACTTCCCGGCGATGATCCCGCTTTGGATGTTCCCGCTCGCGATCGCCTGCGGCAACACCTTCGTGCTCAAGCCGTCGGAGAAGGACCCGTCCTGCCCCCTGCGGCTCGCCGAGCTCGCCCAGGAGGCGGGGGTGCCGCCCGGGGTGGTCAACGTCGTCAACGGCGACAAGGAGGCGGTCGACGCGCTGTTGACCCATCCGCAGGTGGCGGCGGTGAGCTTCGTCGGCGCGAGCCGCACCGCCGAGTACATCTACGCGACCGCCTGCGCCCATGGTAAGCGCTGCCAGGCGCTCGGCGGTGCGAAGAACCACATGGTCGTCATGCCGGACGCCGATCTCGGCCAGGCCACGGACGCGCTGGTGGGCGCCGGCTACGGCTCCGCGGGCGAGCGCTGCATGGCGGTGTCGGTGGCCGTCGCGGTCGGCGATCAGGTGGGCGACGCGCTCATCGAGCGGCTCGCCCCGCGTGTCCGCCAGCTCAAGATCGGCCCCGGGACCGAGCCCGAGGTCGAGATGGGCCCGCTCGTTACGCGGGAGCACCTCGACAAGGTCAAGGGCTACGTGGATCTCGGCGTCGCGGAGGGCGCCAAGCTCGTCGTCGACGGCCGCGGCTTCGCGATGCAGGGCTACGAGAACGGCTTTTTCCTCGGCGGCTGTCTGTTCGACGAGGTACGCCCGGAGATGCGCATCTATCGGGAGGAGATCTTCGGGCCGGTGCTGTCGGTGGTCCGCGTGCCGGACTACGACACGGCGGTGAGGCTGGTGAACGAACACGAATACGGCAACGGCACGGCGATCTTCACCCGCGACGGCGACGCCGCGCGCACCTTCGCCCAGGAGGTCCAGGTCGGCATGGTCGGCGTCAACGTGCCGATCCCGGTGCCGGTGGCCTATCACAGCTTCGGCGGCTGGAAGCGTTCGCTCTTCGGTGACCACCACGTCCACGGCGCCGAGGGCGTGCGCTTCTACACCAAGCAGAAGGCGGTCTCGATGCGCTGGCCCACGGGCGTGCGCGCCGGCTCCGAGTTCGCGATGCCGCTCGTGCGCTGATAGCCCGGCGCGCTCGCCCCTTGGGTGCAGAACGTCGTCACCGGTGCCGACGCCGGCCGGCAGCGGCGCGGCGGTGTGGTGTTTGGTGCGATGCCACAACGGTGGCAGCGGCGATGCCGTGAAAGCGGCGTAGAACGAGACCCCGCACGCCATCTCGAGGCGTGTGACGACCGTGATCGTGCTACCCGCCGGGACCGCGCCCCTTTTCGGTCGGGCCGTTCGTCGGGCTCGCGGGCTTGACGGCCTTCGCCGGGCTGCGGGTGCTGTGGGCGACGATGGCGCGCGGCGTCGTTCCCACCCCGGCGCTCGCGGAGGCCCGTTCTGTGCCCTGCCTGGTCGTCTTCGCCCTCGCCTGCGTCCTGGTGATGACCGAGGAGCGCCACGACCTGCACAAGTCCAAGCCGGTGAGGCTCGCCGTCGGTGGGATCTGGGCGCTCGTCGCCTGGACGGCGCCGATCCCTTACGCCATCTAACGCATGACGCGGCGCGACCACGAGCCCAGCTTTGACATCTTCAAAGCGGTGGCGAAGGCCGAGTGGAACACACTCTTTTTTCTTCTGCGCCATCGCCCTCTGCGTCGGCGGGCATGGCCCTGATGGCCGTCCGCGGCGGGCGGTACCTTCACCACCCATCTGCGCAGGACGCCGGTCGGCGCGCTCGGCGTCGCCGCCGGGGTGGCGGTGCACCTCGCGCTCGACGGCTGGTGAGCCCCAGCGCTCGGGCGATCGCGCTGCCGAGCTCGCGCTGGCGCGGCGTGTCGACGCTGCGGACCCTGCCGACGCAGATTCGCTGGATCGCCGGCTCGGGCTCGAAGCGCACGCGCGCCGCCACCTCGAGCCCCGCTACCGCGCCAGCGTCGCCAGCATCTCGGCGATGGTGACGGTGTTGCCGAGCCGCTGGATGGTGCGGTCGACGCCGATGGCGGCGGCGCTCACGATCGCGGCGAGGTGGAAGACGACGTCGGTGGCGGGTCGATCGACCGCGCAGGTGGGCTGGGCTCGATGAGGTCGGCGGCGACCGGCTCGAGGCGCGGATCGTCACCAAAGCCCGCCGGCGCGTCGAGGTCGACCGGCCGCAGCCGCTCGAGCGAGCGATAGTCGCCGCCGATCGCGACGCCCTCCTGGTCGAGGATGGCGCGCGCGAGCCGCGTGCCGAAGACGCCGGCGCCGCCGGTGATGACGATCGGCATGGCTCGGCTCCGGCTCGCTGGCCGCGACGTCGGGCAGTCATTTAACCGGATTGGGTCGGGCGCGACCAGAGGGCGCACCTCAACCGGCAGGGCCGGCCGGAAGGTGAGCCGCTCGCCCGGGCCGGCCTCCGCCTACGAAAACGGCGGGGCCCTGCGGCCCCGCCGTCGTCGGCGTCAGCGGTCGGCGTGGCCTCTTAGAAGTCCATGCCGCCCATGCCGCCCATGCCGGCCTCGGCGCCTTGGCCGCCGCTCTTCTGCTCGGGCTTCTCGGCGACCATCGCCTCCGTCGTGATGAGGAGGCCCGCCACCGACGCCGCGTCCTCGAGAGCCGTGCGCACGACCTTGACCGGGTCGATCACGCCCGTCTTGACGAGGTCCTCGTAGGTGTCGGTGCCGGCGTTGTAGCCGTAGTTGTACTCCGAGTTCTCGAGGAGCTTGCCGACCACCACCGAGGCGTCGACGCCGGCGTTGGTCGCGATCTGGCGCACCGGGGACTGGATGGCGTGGCGCACGATGTCGATGCCGCGGCGCTGGTCGTCGTTCGGCGCCTTGAGACCCTCGAGGGCGCTGGTGGCGCGCAAGAGCGAGGTGCCGCCGCCCGGCACGATGCCCTCCTCGACCGCGGCGCGGGTGGCGTTCATCGCGTCGTCGACGCGATCCTTGCGCTCCTTCACCTCGACCTCGGTGGCCCCGCCGACACGGATCACCGCCACACCGCCGGCGAGCTTGGCGAGCCGCTCCTGCAGCTTCTCGCGGTCGTAGTCGGAGGTGGTCTCCTCCATCTGCGCGCGGATCTGGCTGCAGCGGCCCTCGATGGCGTCCTTCTCGCCGTAGCCGTCGATGATCGTGGTGTCTTCCTTCTTGATCACGACGCGCTTGGCGCGGCCGAGCATGTCGAGCGTGACGTTCTCGAGCTTGATGCCGATGTCCTCGCTGACGACCTGGCCGCCGGTGAGGATCGCCATGTCCTCGAGCATCGCCTTGCGCCGATCACCGAAGCCCGGCGCCTTCACGCTCGCCACCTTGAGCCCGCCGCGCAGCTTGTTGACGACGAGCGTGGCCAGCGCCTCGCCCTCGACGTCCTCGGCGATGATGAGGAGCGGCTTGTTGGACTGCACGACCTGCTCGAGCACCGGCAGCAGCGACTGCAGGTTGGAGAGCTTCTTCTCGTGGAAGAGGATGTAGGGCTCGTCCAACTCCGTCAGCATCTTTTCGCTGTCGGTGACGAAGTAGGGCGAGAGGTAGCCGCGGTCGAACTGCATGCCCTCGACGACGTCGAGCTCGGTCTCGAGGCCCTTGGCCTCCTCGACCGTGATGACGCCCTCGTTGCCGACCTTCTGCATGGCCTGGGCCAGCATCTCGCCGATCTCGGTGTCGCCGTTGGCCGAGATGGTGCCGATCTGCTTGACCTCCTCGGAGCCGCTGATCGGCTTGGCGTGCTCGCGCAGATGGCCGACGACGGCCTGCACGGCGGTGTCGATGCCGCGCTTGAGGTCCATCGGGTTCATGCCGGCGGCGACGGCCTTCACGCCCTCGCGCACGATCGCCTGCGCCAGCACGGTCGCGGTGGTGGTGCCGTCACCGGCGACGTCGTTGGTCTTGGACGCCACCTCGCGCACCATCTGCGCGCCCATGTTTTCGAACTTGTCGGTGAGCTCGATCTCCTTGGCGACGGTCACGCCGTCCTTGGTGATCCGCGGCGCCCCGAAGCTCTTGTCGAGTACGACATTGCGACCCTTGGGCCCGAGGGTGACCTTCACCGCGTCGGCGAGCAAGTCGACGCCGCGCAGCATCCGGTTGCGCGCGTCGGTATTGAACTTCACGTCCTTTGCGGGCATCTCGAACCTTTATCCTTCAATTGCGGTCGATCGGATGAGTGACTTACGCGGCCTTCTGGGCGGCGTCGCCCTCGACGATGCCGAAGATGTCGCTCTCCTTCATGACCAGGAGGTCTTCACCGTCGATCTTGATCTCGGTGCCGGACCACTTGCCGAAGATGACGCGGTCGCCGGCCTTGACGTCGGGCGTGATGTGCTTGCCGTCCTCGTCGCGGGCACCCGGCCCGACGGCGAGAACCTCGCCCTGCTGCGGCTTTTCCTTGGCGGTGTCGGGAATGATGATGCCGCCGGCGCTCTTCTCTTCGGCCTCGATGCGCCGAACGAGCACGCGGTCATGCAAGGGTCGAAAACCCATGATCGACCTCCATTGAGGGGTGTTCCGCGAACTGTTAGCACTCACCGTGCGTGAGTGCTAGCGCGCAGATAAGGGATGACCGTGGCGCGTCAAGCCGCCAAGCAAAAATTTTTACCCCCGCGCTGCGCGCTTGGCCAAGCCGCCCGGAATCGCTCTTGCGGCCGGGCCTCGCCCCGATCCGGCCGGCGCGCCGCCAGCGCCACCTCGCTCGCCGCGGCGCCGACGGGCGCCGCGCGCGCTGCCGGGCAAAGCAACAAAACCCCGCGCGGATCGATCGAAGGACCGGAGACGGAAACGGACATCGTGATCGCGCCCCACGGCGGGCCGTTGAAACGGCGATCGCACGTCCAGCCCGGCGAGCTCGGTGTCATCGCACGTCCAGCCCGACGAACTCGGTGTCCACGGCGCCCGGCGGCTCGAGCCTCGAGCCTGGCGCACGTACGTCGTCGCCAAACCGCTGCCCACGAGACACCCATGCCATGCGGGTGGTTCCGGCCGAACCTGGGGTGTTCATGAGCGAGTCATCAATTGTTTAATGTTGTATAAAATCCAGCCCATTGACCGCGGGCGCGTCCGCAGCCGACATCGTCCGGGCTCGACTGCGAGGGGAGACCGCGGGTGCTGACCAGCCACGGCCGCTACGGCTATCGCGCCATCGTCGACCGGCCGGACTGGCACTGGCCCGACGGCCGGCGGCTGGCCGTCTATCTGGGCGTCAACCTCGAGCATTTCGCCTTCGGCGAGGGCCTCGGCGCCGAGCTCGCTCCCGGCGGGCCGCCGCCGGACGTCCTCAACTATGCCTGGCGCGACTACGGCAACCGCGTCGGCGCCTGGCGACTTTTGGCGCTTCTCGACGAGCTGACGCTGCCGGCCACGGTGCTGGTGAACAGCGCCCTCTACGACCACGCCCCGGCCGTCGTCGCCGCCCACCGCGCCCGTGGCGACGAGATCGCCGGCCACGGCCGCACCAACGCCGAGCGCCAGAGCGTGCTCGACGAGGCGGCCGAGCGTGCCCTCATCGCCGAGGCGACGGCGCGCCTCAGCGAGGAGGAGGGTCGCCCGCCGGCGGGCTGGCTCGGCCCGTGGATCGCCGAGAGCCGCGTCACCCCGGACCTGCTGCAGGAGGCCGGCTACCGCTACCTCCTCGACTGGTGCCACGACGACCAGCCGACCTGGCTGGCGACCCGCGCCGGCCGCATCCTCGCCGTGCCCTATCCCCAAGAGCTCAACGACGTCCCCGCGATCGTCGCCCGCAAGGTGGGCGCGCGCGAATTCGCCGACATGATCGTCGACCAGTTCGACGAGATGCTGACGCAGGCCGAGGGGCAGCCCCTGGTCATGGGCGTGGCCCTCCACCCCTATATCGTCGGCCAGCCCTTCCGCCTGCGCCCGCTCCGGCGGGCGCTGCAGCACGTTGTCGACGTCGCCCGCCTCGGGGGCGTCTGGCTCACCACCGCCGGCGCCATCGCCGCCCACGCCACGGCGTTGCCGGCGGGCACGCTGGCGGGGGACGACGGCTGATCCTCACGTGACGGGGCGGCGCCGTATTGTCGCGTCCGCATCGTTGCCGACAATACGGATATGTATTACACGTCCAGCATCGCGGTGAGGGGCGAGAGGTCGATGGGACGCCCGATTTCGGTCCGGTTGGAAGAGCGTGTTCAGGAGACGCTGGAGGAGGCGGCGCGCGAACGCGGCGTAGGCCTCTCGACGCTCCTGCGCGATCTCGCCGCCGACGAGGCGCGGCGCCTGCGCCGCGAGCGCATCCGCGAGCAGAGCCGTCGCGTGGGGGAGCGGGTCGCTTCGGACCCGCCTGCGCGCGAATTCTACGAGGCTTGGGGAACCCCTTCGCCGGACGTGTCGCGCCATTGAGACTGCGGGCTGGTCAGATCGTCGTCGTCGACTGGCGCGACGGACCGCCGAATGAGGCGAACAAGCTGCGGCCGGCGGTGGTGGTCGAAGACACGGAACTCTTCGACCCGAGCTTTCCCAACGTGCTTCTCGTCCCACTGACCGACGATCTGGACTTCGCCATTCCGGCCCTTTCCGTACCGATCGACCCGACCCCGGAGAACGGGTGTTCCGGGCCGTGCCGTGCCCTCGCGCACGGCGTGACGGCGACCTCCAAGCGCCGGGTCCGGCCGACGGACTCCACGATCGCGAGCGCGCAGCTCGATCGGATACGCCAGCTGATCGGCGTCGCCCTCGGCCTTTCCTGAGGGCGATGGCCGAGGCCGCGCGACCGGGCCCCGCTCAGGCCTCGCCCTTGGCCTTGGCTTCCTCGTAGCGGCGGCGGTTCTCGTCGTTCGCGGGGTAGAGGCCCGGCAGCGCGGCGCCGGCCTGCACCTCGGCCATGATCCAGGCTTCGAGGCGCTCCTGTTCCAGCCCGGCCGCGGCAACCTCCTCGGCGAGGCCGGCGGGGATGCAAACCGCACCGTCCCGGTCGGCGACGATCAGATCATTCGGCATCACCGCGACGCCGCCGCAGCCGATCGCCTCCTGCCAGCCGACGAAGTGGAGCGCGGCCACCGACGGCGGGGCGGCGGCGCCGCGGCACCAGACCGGCAGGCCGGTGGCGAGCACGCCCTCGAGATCGCGCACGACACCGTCGGTCACCAGCGCCCTGACGCCGCGCCTGGCCATGCGCGCGCAGAGGATGTCGCCGAAGATGCCAGCGTCGGTGATGCCGCCGGCGCCGACGACCGTCACCACACCCGCCGGCATGTCCTCGATGGCGGCGCGGGTGGAGGTGGGCGACGACCAGCTCGCCGGCGTCGCCAAATCCTCGCGCGCCGGCACGAAGCGCAGCGTGAAGGCCGGCCCTACCACCCGCTCGCCGGGCGCCAGCGGCATCGGCCCCCGCAGCCAGACGTTGCGGAGCCCATGCTTCAAGAGGACGGTGGTCAAGGTGGCGGTGGTGATCCGCGCGAGCACGGCGGTGACGTCGTCCATCAAACGGGCTCCGGGGCGCGGGGACGAAAACGCTGGACCTTGACGCCCGCCCGCTCGAGGCGGTTGCGCAGGGTCTCGGCCATGCGCAGCGCCTCGGGGCCGTCGCCGTGGACGCAGACGGTCTCGGGCTTCACCGGCACGCGCACGCCGTTGATCGAGGTGAGCGCGCCCTCCTCCAGCATCCGCAGGACACGGTCGGCAGCGGCCTCGGCGTCGTGGAGCACGGCACCGGGGGTGCCGCGCGCCACCAGCGTGCCGTCGTCGTTGTAGGCGCGGTCGGCGTAGATCTCGCGCACCAGCGGGTGCGGGTGCGCCGCGGCGGTGCGCTCGAGCGCGGTCGCCGCCATGGCGATGACCGCGAGCTCGGGGTCGAAGGCCGCCACCGCCTCGATGAACGGCTTGGCGATGGCCTCCTCCTCGCTCGCCATGTTGGCGAGCGCGCCGTGCAGCTTGACGTGGCTGAGCTGGAGGCCGTGGGCGCGGGCGATGGCGGCGAGGGCGCCCACCTGGTAGCGCACGAGAGTGCGCACCTCCTCGGGCTTGAGGCCCTGAATGCGCCGCCGCCCGAAGCCCTCGAGGTCGCGAAAACCCGGATGGGCGCCGACGGCGACGCCCTTGGCCCGGGCGCGCTCGACCGTGCGGTCCATCTCCATCGGATCGCCGGCGTGAAAGCCGCAGGCGACGTTGGCGCTGGTGATGATGTCGAAGAGCGCCTCGTCCTGGCCCATGCGCCAGCGGCCGAAGCTCTCGCCGAGATCGGCGTTGAGATCGAGCGTCAGGGTCATGGCTCGCTATCTCCCTCGTAGACGCCGTCGATCAGGTTCAACGTCACCAGCGGGTCGACGGCGGGGCCGACCCGGACGTGGCCCTGGAATGCCGCCAGCCGGGCGCGATGCGCGTTGAGCGCGGCCACGGCGTCGCCGGGTGCCACCGCGCGAAAGCGCACCGGGGCGCCGGTCGGCAGCTGCGCGAACGCCGGCACGTCCGCGGTGATGACGGTGGCGATCCGCGGATAGCCGCCGGTCGGCTGGCGGTCGGCGAGGAGCACGATCGGCACGCCGTCGCCCGGCACCTGGACGTCGCCCAGGACCACCGCGTCGGAGATCAGCGTCAGCCCGCGCGCCGGCGCGAAGGGCTCCGCCGCACCCTCGAGGCGCACGCCCATGCGGTCGCGTTTGGGCGAGACGCGAAAGGTCGTCGCCAAAAAGCGCGCGCGCTCGGCCTCGGCGAACTCCCGGGCGTGCACCCCCCAAAGGATACGCACGGTCTCGAGCGGCGGCTCGGGTGCCACGTCCAGCGTCGCCACGGCCTCGTCGCCGCGCGCCGCGGTCCCGGCCGGCAGCACGTCGCCGACACGGATCTCGCGCCCCTCGAGCCCGCCGAAGCCGGCGCGCAGATGGGTCGAGCGCGCGTGCAGCACCTCCGGCACGGCGATCCCGCCGCCGAGATGGAGATAGGCGTAGACCCCGTCCGCGGCCTTGCCGATGGCGAGCTCTTCGCCACCGCGCAGCGTGAAGGCGGTGTGCCACGCGACCGGCCGGCCGTCGACGGCGGCCGGACAGCGGGCACCTGTGAGCGCCACGCGCACCGCCCCGCCCACGGCGCGAAAGCGGCCGCCGCCGAGCGTCATCTCGAGCGCGGCGAGGCCGGGGTCCTGGCCCAACAGCGCCGCGCCCGCGAAGAGCGCGCGCGGATCGAGCGCGCCGCCCTCGGCGACGCCGGCGCGCTGCAGGCCGGGGCGGCCCAGATCCTGCACTGCGGCGTGCAGGCCCGGATCGACGACCTCGAGCCCGAGGACGCTCATGCGACCGGCTCCGCGGTCACGATGTCGCGGCCGGCCTCGGCGTCGGCGGCGAGCCGGTCGTAGTCGGCCGCCGCGATCGGTTCGAAGACGAGCTCGTCGCCGGCGGCGAGCGCGAAGGGCGGCTCGCGGTCGAGGGCGAAGGCGCGCCAGGGCGTGCGGCCGATCAGCCGCCAGCCCGTGGGGATGGTCGTCGAGGTCAACACGGTCTGGCGCACCGCCACCGCGATCGTGCCGGGCGGCACGCGCGCCACCACCTCGCTCCGCCGCGGTAGGTCCCAGGCCGCATCCAGCATGCCGGTGTAGACGAAGCCCGGGGCGAAGCCGACCATGCGGACCCGGTGCGCCCGGGCGCTGTGCGCGGCGACGAGCGTGGCCTCGTCGACGCCGCGCTGGTGGGCGATCTCGGCGAGATGGGGCCCGTGCTCGCCGCCGTAGACGACGGGCAGGCGCCAGCGCCGGCGGCCCGCGGGCGGCGAGGCCTGGAGCCAGTCGCGCTCGGCGAGGCCGGCGCGCAGCCGTTCGGCGAGCGTTTCGCCGTCCAGTGCCAGGGGATCGAAGCGCACCAGCACCGAGCGGATCGTCGGCGCGGTTTCGACCACGCCTTCGATGGCCTGGTCGGTGAGCCAGCGGTCGAAGGCGATGGCGGCGTTGTTGACCGCGTCGTCGGTGCGCTCGCCGAAGTCGACGAGCCAGGCGCTGTCACCGGCGCGGCGGAGATGGGCGGTGGTGTTGGTCATCGCCCGCATAGGCAGAGCGCGCGGTCGCGTCTGTCAAGCCACCGCCGCGCCCGATCGCTGCCGTCGCCGGTGCAACGTATGGACCTTGGGCGTGTTGCGTCGGTGATCGGCATCTACGGCCGGTCTGCCACCCATAGTTTCGAGTAGGTTTGCGTCATGAACATCGCCGACATCATGACCCGCAACGTCACGATGGTGTCCCCGGACGCCAGCCTCGTCGTCGCCGCCGAGGCGATGGCCGAGCGCGACGCCGGTGCCCTGCCGGTCGGCGAGGGCGATCAGCTGATCGGCATGCTCACCGACCGTGACATCGCGGTCCGCGGTGTGGCGAGCGGCAAGCCGGTGGAGCGGATGCTGGTGCGCGAGGCGATGACACCGCAGGTGCTCTACTGCTTCGACGATCAGCCCTGCGCCGAGGTCGCCCGCAACATGGCCGAGGTGCAGGCCCGGCGCCTGCCGGTCGTCAACCGCGACAAGCGCTTGGTCGGCATCGTCTCGCTCGGGGACTTCGCCCGCCACGAGCCGGAAGCGGCCAAGACCGCCGAGCAGGGCGTCGCCGCACCGGCGGGGTGACGCCGCCGACGGCGCGTCGGGCTCCCTCCGGCGCGCCTCTTCCGGCGCTGCGATCGGCGAGAGGAGCTACGATCACGATGAAGCAACCCGTCACCTGGATCGTCGTCGCCGACGGCTCGCGCGCCCGCTTCTATCGGCTCGCCGACGACCAACGCTCCATTGCCGCCAGCGAGGCGCGCCTGGAGAGCGCCCGCGCCCGCGGCAAGGCGGAGGATCTGGTCACCGACCGCGCCGGCCTCGCCTTCGACAGTGCGGGCGCGGGGCGTCACGCCATGGAGCCAGAGGTGACGCCGCAGGAGCGCGAGAAGGAACGCTTTCAAAACCGGGTCGCGGAGGCGATGCGCGACGCCCTCGCCGCGGGCGAGGTCGAGCGCTTCGTGCTGGTCGCGGAGCCGCGCACGCTCGGCGCCCTGCGCGCGACGCTGCCGGCGCACGTCCACGGCCGCGTGGTCGCCGAGCTCGACAAGGACCACACCGACACGCCGCTCGACCAGCTGTTCGCGCAGGTCCGCCCGCTGTTGCCGAGCCCGCTCGCCTGAACCCGTTCAGGCGGTTTCGCTGGCGGACTCGACGCTGGCGTGGAGATGGGCGACGAGGTCGTCCGGCAGCCGCAGCCGGGCCGCGAGCATGCCGAGATAGCCCTTCTCCGCCGGCCCGTCGGCGTCGATCGCCAAAAGGGAGGCGGCGTAGATCTCGGCGGCGCGCTCGGGTGTCGTCGCCATCTCCGCCACCGCCTCGACATCGAGGGGCTTGGAGAGCTCCTCGAAGACGAAGGCCTTGTCGTCGTTGTCGAGGTCCATCTGGCCGACCTGATCGAAGATGCGGCGCTGCTCGTCGGCGTCGATGTGGCCGTCGGCTTTGGCGGCGGCGATCATCGCGCGCAACATGCCGCGGGCGAGGGCCTCCTCGTCGTTGGCGTCGTCCGGGGTGAAGGCGGTGTCGGCCGGCGGCGCCGGCAGCGGCTCGGGGCTCGGCTGCGCCGTCACCTGCGCCGGCTTGCCCTGCTGGTGGTCGCGCCACGCCTTGTAGGCCAGCCCGCCCACCAGCGCGAGGCCGCCGTAGGTCAGCGCGCTCTTGGCGAGCTTTTTGGGCTTCTTCTTGCCGCCTAGGAGCATGCCGGCGAGGCCGCCCGCGAGCGCGCCGGTGGCGAGCCCGCCCTTGCCCTGGAGAAGCTGCGAGAAGTCCGTGCCCGCGGCCGGGGCGCCACCCTGGTCGCCCGGCGGGCGTTGGGCGCCGCTGTCGGTGCCGATGAACTGATCGAGCAGGCGCTTGGCGTCGAACATGCCGGGTCTCCGAGCCGCGTTCGCGGCGGGATGTGGGGAGGCGAGGGCGCGGCTTCCAGTCAGCCGGGAGCGACGCGGTCGAGCCAGGCAGGGTAGCCGCCGGCGCAGGCGATGTCGCAGGCGGGCGCGGCGGCGGCCCAGGGGCTCGCCAGCACCGCCTCGAGGTCGCCCGCCTGCGCGCCCTCCAGCCCGAAGGTCCAAAAGCGCCGAGGCCCGACCGCGAGCTCGGCGAGTTCCACCTCTACGCCGTGGCGCGCGACCAGCCGGCGGGTCTTGGCGACGTCCACGGGCGGCACCGCATCGTCGGCGAGCGGGGCGAGCGGGGCGAGCGGGGCGAGCGCGGCGGACCATTTGAGCCAGGCCTCGAGCCGGGCGGGGTGGCCGGCCCAGACGACCACGCCGCCGGCGCCGGCGCGCCGCGCCTTGATCTCGAAGCGGCCCTCGCGGCGCTTGACGCCGACGCCGTCGACGCCCGGCAGCCGCAGATAGCGGTCGGTGCGGGCGGGCTCGCGGCGGACCTCGCCCGCCGCCTCGAACCACGCGGCGACCGCCGTCGGCACCGGGCCGGCGGCGAACCACCGCGCCTCGACGGAGGCCAGCCGCTCGACCGCGCCGGCACCGCCCATCTCAGCGCGCCGCGAGGAAGTCGCCGACCGCGAGCAGGATGAACTCGTTGGCGTCGGCCGCGCCGATGGTCCGCCCGCTCGAGAACGGCAGGTTGTTGTCGTTGGCGACGACGATGTGGGTGCCGTCGACCACGTCGACGTTCTCGATGGTCACGAACGGGAAGGTGAAGACCCCGTCGATGGTCCCGTGCAGCGCCACGCCGTTCGGGTCCTGGATGTTCAACAGATCGACGTAGCCGACCTTCTCCACGAAGTCGTCGGCGTCCGCGCGGGCGAAGTCGACGAGATAGACCCGCTTGAACGCGGCCGGCTGGTTGAAGCAATCGGGCCGGGGCGCGTCCGCGCAGGCGAGGCGCGGGTCGCCCTCGCCGCCGTCGCGCTCGATCACCAACGCGCGGCTCGCGTCGATCATGTTGACGTCGCCGATCGCATGGTCCGGGTCCTCGAGGCGGTACTTGTACGCCTCGCCGGTGAACGCCTGCTCGGCGGTGTCGAAGGCGAGGATGCGCAGGTAAGCGTTGCCGTCGCCGTCGGTCTCGAAGGCGCCGGTCTCCTCGTCCCAAAGCGGGCCTTCGAACACCGGGTAGAGGGTCGTGCCGTCGGGCGCGACCGCCATGCCCTCGAAGCCGCGCGAGCGCCGGACCGCGAAGGTGACCTCGCCCGGCACCGCCGGCGTGGTGACGGCGTAGTGGTCCGGCGAGCGCACGACCCGGCCATCGACCTCGGTCTCGTGGAAGGCGACGACGCGGCCGTCGCGGTCGGTGGCGACGAGGTAGGGGCCGAACTCTTCGCCGAACCAGAAGCGATCGCCCACGGGCTGCACGCTCTCGAGGTCGAGGTCGGCGCCGGTCAGATAGCGCGTCGCGGTGTGCTCGGCCGCGATCGGGAAGGGCAGGATCGCGTCCGGATCGCGCAAAAACGTCGTCGCGCGCCGGTGGACGCGGCCCGTCTCCCAGTCGATCTCCACCTCGTGGAACATCAACATGGCGTCGGCCGAATTGGCCTGGCTGCCGAAGCCGTTGTCGGTGAGCACCAAAAAGCGGTCGTCGCCGAGCGCGCGGATGCCCGAGAAACCTTGCACCGGCTGGCCGACGAAGGGGCGGTAGAGCCCGGTCGTGCGCGGCGCGTCCTCGGCGGCGATCCAGGTCGAGCCCTCGAGCGCGTAGAGCGCGTCGATGCGGGTGCTGTCGGGGCCGGTGAAGCGGCCGGAGACGTCGAAGCGCTCGGGCGCGTCGGCGGGCGCCGGCACGAAAGTCATCGCCGGCAACAGCGCGTGGCCCGCCAACTCGGCCTCGAAGGCCTCTTGGCCGGCGGTAGGCGGTGCGGCCAGGAACGTCGCGGCGAGCGCGCAATAGCGCAGGGCGCGCATGGCAGGGGGTCCTCCTCGCAGCGTTTGCGGTGTACGACGGGTGCTCAGCCTCTATCCGCTCAACGTCGCAGAACGGTGACATGACCCCGAGCACTCTTCCCGTCGTCGAGGTGGGGGGCTCCCCTTACGAGATCGGCTTCGCCCTCGGCCGCCATGCCGCCCGCGCCATCCACGAGCAGGTGCGCGCGCTCGCGGCGTTCAAGGCGCTCCTGCCTTGGCGCCGGCATCCCTACACCGCCGAGCTCGAGGCCGCGGCACGCCGGCGCACACCGGCCTACGTCGCCGAGATCGAGGGACTCGCCGCCGGCGCCGACTGGCCCTTCGAGGAGGCGTTTTTGTGGAACGCCAAGGGCGATCTGCGCGCCGCCGGCGAGCCGCCCGGCCACGGGTGCACGACCCTCTTCGCCGTCGAGGACGCGGTGCGCTGGATCGTCCACAACGAGGACGGCGCCGCCGCCCACCACGCCGACGTCTTCATGGTGCGGGCGCGGCCGGCGGAGGGTCTCGCCTTCACCAGCTTCGCCTATCCCGGCCTGATCTGCGGCAACAGCTTCGCGGTCAACGCCATGGGCGTCGTCCAGACGCTCAACAACCTCCGCGCACGGGACGGCCGCGTCGGCACGCCCCGCCAGCTGGTGGCCCGCGCGCTGCTGGACTGCGCCGGGCTCGACGGGCCGCTGGCCATCCTGCGCGGCTGGACCCGTGCCAGCGGCTACCACCACGGCCTCGCCCAGGCTGGCGATCCGCGCCTTTTGAGCATCGAGGCGCCCGCCTCCGGCGTCGCGGCGCGGCGGGTCGAGGGCCGTCACGTCCACGCCAACCACCTGATCGAGGAGGACTTCGCGGGCCTGCGCCAGGTCGTCACGGCGTCGTCCGCCCGCCGCCAGGAGCGCGCCGCCGCGCGCTTTCTCGAGGCGCGGGAGGATGCCCTCGACGTCCTCTTCGACGCCGCCATCCACGGCCGCGGGGGCGGTGGCGACGACGGCTGGACGCTGGCGACCGCGCGCTTTCGCCTCGACGCCGCGGCGGTGCATCTGGAGGTGTTCCAAGGCGATCCGAGCGCACCCGTCTTCACCGAGACGGTGCGACGGTGAGCGCCGGGCCGACGCGGGGCCGGCTCGGCATCGCCGCCTGGGCGCTCTACGACTGGGCGGATTCCTCCTTCAACACCGTCATCGGCACCTTCGTTTTCTCGGTCTACTTCGCCCGCGGGATCTACGGCGACGAGACCCAGGGAGCGGCGGTGTGGGGCTACGCCATGGCGGTGGCGGGCTTCTTCATCGCGGTCGGCAGCCCCGTGCTCGGCGCGATCGCCGACCGCGCCGGGCCCCGAAAGCCCTGGATCGCCGTCTTCATGGTGGTCTGCGTCGCGGCGACGGCCCTGTTGTGGTTCGCGGAGCCCGATCCCGCCTTCGTCACCCTCACCCTCGTGCTCGCCGTACTCGCCACGATCGCGCACAACCTGGGCCAGGTCTTCTACAACGCCATGCTCCCGGACGTGGCGCCGCCGGGCAAGGCCGGCACGCTCAGCGGCTGGGCCTGGGGGCTCGGCTATGCCGGTGGGCTGGGGGCACTCGGGGTCTGTCTCCTCCTCCTGGTGCTGCCGGACGAGCCCGCCTTCGGCGTCGGCACCGACAACGCCGCCAACATCCGTGCGACCGCACTGGTCACCGCCCTTTGGTTTCTGGTCTTCGCGCTGCCGATGCTGATGCTCACCCCCGACCGGCCGAGCGCCGCGCTGGGCGTTGAGGGTTCGGTGCGTGCCGGCTTTCGCCAACTGGCGGGCACGATCGCCAAGCTGCGTCACCAGCGCCCGCTGCTCCTCTTCTTGATCGCGAGTGCCCTCTACCGCGACGGCCTCGCCACCCTCTTCGCCGTCGGCGGGCTCTTCGCCGCCGGCGCCTTCGGCATGGACTTCGAGCAGATCTTGATCTTCGCGATCGGGCTCAACGTCACCGCCGCCGCCGGCTCCTGGTTGTTCGCGGCTGTCACCGACCGCGTCGGCGCCAAGCGCATGGTGCTCTTGGGCCTCGCCGGCCTGATCGGCGTCGGCACCGCCATCCTGTTCGTCACCGACTGGATCGCGTTCTTGGTGCTGGCCTTGATCCTCGGCCTCTTCGTCGGCCCGGCGCAGTCGGCGAGCCGGGTCATCATGGCGAAGCTGGCGCCGGCTTCGATGATGACCGAGATGTTCGGGCTCTACACGATGACCGGCAAGGCCATCGCCTTCGTCGGCCCCCTGGGCTTCGGGGCGCTCACCGATCTCTTCGACAGCCAACGCGCCGGCCTCACCGTCATCCTCGCGATGTGGCTCCTCGGCGCCATCCTCCTTCTCTTCGTGCGGCCACCGGCGCGCGAAGCCGCCGCCGCGTCTTGAGCTCGTGTCGCCCCGCCCACTCCCTGGCTGCGTCGTTGTCGCGCATCCGTGCATGTCGCAAAATCTCTCCGCGTGCTATTCGTTCGCCGATGCACTGTTCATCCAATAATCAAGGGCGCTGAAATTATCGCTTTGCCCTTGTTCGCCGCCAGTTACCATTCGGATTACGATCACCTAGGGGGTAGAGCGCGTTTGGACAACGTTGGAATTTTCGCTGCGGAGGGGGTAAAAGGCGGCGCGACTGCCGAGCGGCCGCGCCGTGAGGGTCCGGCGACGCGGTCACGCGCGACGAGATCCGCTGCTTCGTCGAGCCCGAACGCCTGAGCGAGGTCGATCAGAAAGAAGCGCATGTTCCCGCCAACGACGAGCGGGAGCGACTCGGCGCCGATGTCGTCGAGAGCATCTGCCACAAATCCCGTTTCATCACCGAGTTCCGGCGCAATCTGGAGCGGCTCGCCCTCGAGCGCGGCGAGCGCGTGCTGGAGTTGGGCAGCGGCCACGGCTGGGTGAGGACGATCGCGGAGCCGCGGTGTTGCGACGGTTACCTCGTCGCCGGCGACGTCGGCGCCGACGCGCTCGCCACCACCGCGCCGAGCAGCGGGGCGCCGCGGCCGCGCGGGCGATGAGGTCGACGCGGGCATCCTCCATTTCGGCACGTTGAAACAGGCGTGCCACGAGCTGAAGGCCACCCTGCGCGTCGGCGACGATCCGGATTTCCTCGAACGGCCGGCAAGCTGCAGACGGTCTCTTACGCGGGCTTGCACTATCTGCCGTTGGTGCGACGGTGTCTGCCCTGCACGGTCACCGTCGAGATCACGCGGGCGGATTAGGGCGGCTGCCGTCGGGTCTTAGCGGTCCGGCCACCGGGGGTGTCGGGCTCGCGAGCGGGCCCGCCGTCGCTGCAACGAACCCGCGAGGGTGGCGATTGCCGCTGCGGCGCCCGAGGTCGTCCCCATCCCGGCGCGGATGGGGCACGATGGCGGGCGGTCAACGACGCTCCCGTCGTCGGCATGGAGGCCGCTCGTATGCTGTTCGACACGATGAGCCGTGTCGCCGAAGCGTTGACGTTTTCCCGCGACGCCTTCGACCTTTTGAACCTGAAGGAAAGCCTGGTGGTGCTGGCCCTCGCGACGTCGGCGCAGGCCCTCGGGCAGAGTGTGATCCTCGCGCTGAACCGGGTGGGGGCGCTGCGCTTCATCTTGGCGCTCGTGGCCATCGCGCTCAGCCACGCGCTCAGCGCGCTGGTCATGGTCGTCGGCGCCGTCGTCGCCGGCGGCCTGCTGCTCGCCGCCCCGCTCCGGCTCGAGCCCACGCTGTCGGTGTTCGCCTTGGCCTTCGCGCCGCGGCTCTTCAGCCCGTTGGTGATCGCGCCCTATGTCGGCGAGGGGATCGAACGCGGCATCGACATCTGGGTCATGCTGCTGGTGGTCTTCGGGCTCTACCACGGCCTCGAGCTGCACCTGGCGGCGTCGGCGACCGTCGCCGCGCTCGGCTGGCTCAGCTTGCGCATCACCAACCGGCTCTTGGGGCGGCCGCTCGGCCGGGCGCTGCGCCGGCTCGAGCGCTGGCTTTTGGGCTCGGGGCGGCTCACCTTCGCCGACATCCCCGACGCCCTGCTCGAGATCGCCCGCGGCCACGGAGCGCGCCGATGACCGACGTCGTCGTCGTCCTGCTCGCCCTGGGCGTGATCGCCCTCGCGGTCGCCTTGATCTCGTCGCCGGTGGAGACGCTGGGGTGGTGGGCGACCTGGCTCAACCCCTACAGCGAGGCGCCACCGGTGGCACCGGCGGGCGCCGCTGGCGACCTGGACGGGCCCGACGCCCACATCGTGTTCCTGGCCGGCATCGGCTCGCTTTCGGGCGACGAGCTCATGGCGAGCGAACGGCGGTTTCTGGAGGCGCTCGAGGCCGCCTTGCCGAACTGCCGCGTGGTGCGCGACGTTTTTCCGTACTCGCCGGCGGGACGATCGTTGCTCACCGGGCGGCGGCTCTTTCAGTGGCTGTGGCGGTGGCTCCAGCATTGGCGTCGAACCGGCCGCGGCACGCTTACCTTTTTGATCAACCTGCGCAACCTGCTCCAGGTTCTGGTTGCCGCCGATCGCCGCTATGGCCCGGTCTACGGCTTCGCTCTCGCCCAGAACGTCGTCCGCCACCTCGCCGGCGCCGGCTACGCGCCGGGGCGGCCGGTGATCCTTTTGGGCTCGAGCGGCGGCGGGCAGATCTCGCTCGGAGCGTCGGCCTATCTCGCCGCCGCCCTCGACGCGCCGATCGGCGTCGTCACCGTCGGCGGTGTGATGGCTTCGGATCGCGGCGTCGATTACGTCGTCAGGCTGACCTCGCTCGCCGGCTCGCGGGACGGTGTCTACCGGCTCGGCCGCCGCGCCTTTCCGGGGCGGTGGCGGATCGCCGCGCGGTCGAGCTGGAACCGCGCCCGCGCCGAAGGCCGCCTGGTCGAGCGCGTGATCGGACCGATGGGCCACGCCGGCAGGGGCTCCTATCTCGACCCCGAGACCGCCACCGCGGCGGGGGTGCCGTATCTGCACGTCACCGTCGCGGCGGTGGCGCGCGCGGTCGGCGAGACCTTGGCGGTGACGCGGCTCGGCCGCGGGTAGCGCCAGCGCGGGCGCGCGAACTCGTAACGCGGTGCTCGAGCCCTGCGCGAGGGCTGCGATCGCCGGGGCGATGACAAAAGCCCCGCGGCGATGCGCCGCCGCCGGGCACCCGCAAGGCCCGGTGCGTCCCAACCGGCTCGAGGCCAGCCGGCCGCGTTACCGCGCCGCCGCCGCCAGCGCGATCCCGGCGACGCCTTCATGCTCGCCGACAGCCTGCGCACCGAGGGCCACCGCCCGCGCCCCAGCTCGCCGCCGAAGCCGGGGCCGCCCAACTCTCCCGAAGCGCGCGAGCCCGCGGCTGCGCCCATCCCCACGCCATCGGCGTCCTCGCCCGCGCCTGCATCCGCGTCCGCCGGCGCGCCCGGCACGACCGCCGACCCGATGCTCCCGCTCGCCACCGGGCCACCCTGCGAGCCACCTGAACCAAGCGGGGTGGACATGGGGTGTCTCAGGCCATCTTCCCTTGCGCCGGCGCCGCGGGGCGGATCGAGTCGAGGTCCTCGACAGGCTGGCGACGAGGTGCGGACGGATGGTGGTCGAGATCGCGCTCGCGGCGGTGGCGCTCTACGCCCTGGTGGTGGGCGCGCTCTTCGTCATGCAGGACGGCATGCTGTTTCCGACGGGCGCGGTCCCGCCGCCGCAGGACCCGTTGCCCGCCGCCGCGGAACACTGGACGCTCACGGGCGCGGACGGTGCCACCCTCGAGGGTGTCCACATCCCCGCCCGCGCGGGCGCGACGCCGATCGTCCTCGGCTTTCCCGGCAACGCCTGGAATGCCCAGGATTTCGCCGTGTTCCTGCACGAGCGCCTGCCCGCGGCGGACGTGGTCGTCTTTCACTATCGGGGCTACGCCCCCAGCGAGGGCAGGCCGAGCGAGCGGGCGCTGGTCGCCGACGCGCTCGCGATCGTCGACCGCCTGCAGGAGCGCTGGCCGGGGCGGCCGATCGTGCCCGTCGGTGCCAGTCTCGGCACCGGCGTCGCCGCCGCGGTCGTGGCCGAGCGCGCGGTCGCCGGCGCGGTCCTGATCTCGCCCTTCGATTCGGTCCGTGCCGTGGCGCGGGAGCGTTATCCCTGGGTGCCGGTGGGCCGCTTGCTGCGCCATCCCTTCGACAGCGTCGCGCGCCTCGCGAACGTCGCCGAGCCCGTGGCGGTGATCAGCGCCGGCCGCGACGAGTTGGTGCGGCCGCGGCGCACCGCGGCCTTGGTGCGGCGGGTGCCCAACCTCGTCGATCATCACGTCATCGCCGAGGCCGACCATTTCAGCCTTTACGACGCGCCGCGCTTTGCCGCTGTCTTGGCCGCCGCGGTCGACGCCGTGCTGGCGGCTCAACCGCGGCGGTCGAGCGGGACGTAGGCTCGCTTGGTGGCGCCGGTGTAGAGCTGGCGGGGGCGGTCGATCCGGCGCACCGGGTCCTCCACCATCTCCTTCCAGTGGGAGATCCAGCCGATGGTCCGGCCGACCGCGAAGAGGACGGAGAACATGCTCTCCGGAAAGCCGAGCGCCTTCATCGTGATCCCGGAATAGAAGTCGACGTTCGGGAACAGCTTCTTTTCGATGAAATAGTCGTCCTCGAGCGCGATCCGCTCGAGCTCCATCGCGATGTCCAAGAGTGGCTCGGCACGCACGCCGAGCTCGTCTAGCACCTCGTGACAGCTCTGGCGCATGATGGCGGCGCGGGGGTCGTAGTGCTTGTAGACGCGATGGCCGAAGCCCATGAGCCGGAACGGGTCGTCCTTGTCCTTGGCGCGGGCGATGTATTCCGGGATGCGCTCCTTCGAGCCGATCTCCCGGAGCATCGCCATCACCGCCTGGTTGGCGCCGCCGTGGGCCGGGCCCCACAACGAGGCGATGCCCGAGGCGATGCAGGCGAAGGGGTTGGCGCCCGAGGAGCCGGCGATGCGCACCGTCGAGGTCGAGGCGTTCTGCTCATGGTCGGCGTGCAGGATCAACAGCCGGTCCATCGCCCGGCTCAAGACCGGGTTGGGCTGGTACTCCTCGGCCGGCACGCCGAACGTCATGAACAGCAGGTTGGTGGCGTAGTCGAGGTCGTTGCGGGGATACGTGTAGGGCTGGCCGACCGACGACTTGTAGGCCATCGCCGCCATCGTCGGCATTTTGGCCACCAGCCGGTGCGCCGCGATCACCCGCTGCCGCGGGTCGCCGATGTCGGTGCTGTCGGGGTAGAACGCCGAGAGCGCGCCGACCACGCCGCACATGATCGCCATCGGATGGGCGTCACGGCGAA
Organism: Alphaproteobacteria bacterium; assembly: GCA_046541805.1. Taxonomy (GTDB): domain Bacteria; phylum Pseudomonadota; class Alphaproteobacteria; order Geminicoccales; family Geminicoccaceae; genus JAAAPF01. The sequence goes on along the minus strand of JBKHCM010000010.1, from coordinate 5,882 downwards.
AGCCCCGGTAAAAGTTGCGCAGTTGCTCGTGCACCATGGTGTGGTGCGTGATGATGTTGTCGAACGCCGCCTTCTCGGCCGGGGTGGGCAGCTCACCGTGCAGGAGGAGATAGCAGACTTCGAGATAGTCGCTCTGGGCCGCGAGCTCCTCGATCGGATAGCCCCGGTGCAGGAGCACGCCCTGATCCCCGTCGATGTAGGTGATGCGGGATTCGCAGCTGCCGGTCGAGGTGAAGCCGGGATCGAAGGTGAAGTGGTGGCTTCTGGCGTAGAAGTTCTGGATGTCGACGACGCTCGGCCCCAGCGTGCCGTCGAAGACGTCGAGCTCCCAACTTTGCCCGCTGCGCTGGTCCGTGAGCGTCATCCGCCCCGCAGCCTCCCGTGACGACTTCGGGCGTGCCGCCATACGATGTCTCCCTCGGCGCCGCCGCTGCGGTGTGCGAGCGGCGCGACAAGCGCGATGATGCGACGAAACCCGCAGGCTTCGACGCGGTTCCCGCCGCCGATGGTCAGGTCCCGGCGGTGTTCACCGCGACGACGGTGGGCCGCTTGAGCGGCACGGTCTTGCGCACGCCCGGCTCGAACTCCTCGGTGCGGCCGGCGATCTCCACCGGGATGCGCTCGGCGCGACGCTGCCAACGGATGTCGAATTCGAGCGTCAGTTGGTCGGGCGTCGCCTCCAGCATGAGCCAGTGACCGAAGACCTGAACGGCGGTCGAGATCCGCTTGAGCGAGCCGACCAGGCTCGGGTTGAAGTAGAGCTTGCCTTCGCGCGCCTGCAGACCGGTCAGCCCGCGCTGCACCAAATCGACGCTGCCGGCCATGAGGCCCAGATGGATGCCCTCGGCGGTGGTGCCGCCCTGGATGTCGCCGACGTCGCTGTTGAGCGCGGTCAACAGATACTCCCATGCCTGATCGGGGCGGTGCCGCGCCAGCACCCAGGCGTGGACCAGGAAGCTCAAGGTCGAGCCGTGCGAGGTCCGCGCCAGATAGTAGTCGACGTTGGCGAGCCAGTGCTCGGTGGAGAACGGATAGCCGAGGCGGTGGAAGCGGGCCTCCATCTGCCGCTGATCGAACAGATAGAACAGCATCAGCGCATCGGCCTGCTTGGCGAGCTTGTAGCGATCGGCGCTGTCGCCTTCGGCCTCGAGGATGCGGTCGAGGCGCTGAATGTTGCCGTACTTCTCGCGGTAGCCCTCCCAGTCGAACTCGAGGAGGTCTTCGTAGCCCTCGAACTGGCTGATGATGCCGTCGGCGTGGAAGGGCACGTACATCCGCCGGCTGATCAGGTCCCAGCGGTCGCGCTCGGCGTCGGTGATGCCGAGACGCGCGACCAGATCGCGCCGCGGCTCCTCGTCCAGGGCCTCGATGACCTTGAGCGCGGTCTCCGCCAGCCACGACACCATGACGTTGGTGTAGGCGTTGTTGCGGAGCCCGCGCTCCTCGGAGTTCGGATAGCCTTCGTGGAATTCGTCGGGCCCCATGACCCCGTGGATCTCGAAGCGACCGCCGTCGCGGGCCTCGTTCCACCGCGCCAGTGAGGCGAAGTAGCGCGCGATCTCGATGATGACGTCGGCGTTGCCGGTCTCCAAGGCCGCCCGCTCGTCGGTGAGCTGGTAGTGCGACCACATGTTGTAGGCGATGGCGAGGTTGACGTGGCGCTGCTGGGCGCTGGCGTCGGGGACCCAGCGGCCGGAGCGCGGGTTCAGGTGCATGACCTGACTTTCCTCACGCCCGTCGCTGCCGCTCTGCCAGGGATAGGAGGCGCCGCCGGCGCCGGCGCGCTCGGCCGCCCAGCGCGCCTTGCGCAGGCGGTGGTAGCGATAGCGCAACAGCGCCCGGCTGATGTCCGGGTAATGGGTGTCGATGAACGGCAGGATGTAGAGCTCGTCCCAGAAGATGTGGCCGCGATAGGCCTCGCCGTGCCAGCCGCGGGCGGGTGCGCCGGCGTCGACGTCGAGGGTGTGGGGCGAGACGCTCTGGATCAGCTGGAAGATGTGCAGCCGAACGATGCTCTGAAAGCTCGGATCGTCCGATTCCGCCTCGACGTCGAAGCGCGCCCAAAGGCCGCTCCAGGCGTGGGTGTGCCGTTGCAGGAGCTCGTCGAAATCCGCGGCGGCGTCGACGAGTTCGCGGGCGGCGAGACCGGGCTCGGAGATCGCCTTGTCCTTCGAGCTGTAGAGCGCCGCAACCTTTTCGATCCGCGTAGGCTCCCCCTCGTCGGCGTGGAAGGTGAAGATCTGGCGCGGAAAGGCGGGTTCGTCCGCCGGCGTCATCTGCGCCTCCATGCGGCGGCCGCCCCGAAAGAGACGGGTGCGGGCGGCCTCGCCGACGCGCAGCTTCGACTGGTTGGTCTCCACCGTCAGCGCCAGCATGTCCTCGCCGGCCTGCTCGCCCGAGAAATGACGGGCATCGAGCACGTCGATATGCTTGCTGGCGAGCTGGCGGTAGCGCTTGACGCCCCAATTGATGACCCGACCGTCGAGGGCGGAGGCGACCTCGATCGGCCCGGCCCAGTTCTCCGGCGTGATCGTGAACTCGATCGCGGCGAGATGTGGATCCGCCATGCTGACCAGCCGGCGCTCGTCGATCACGGTCTCGCGCTGACCGTGATCGCGCACCCGCATCTGCAGGCGCAGCACGCCCTCGCGGACGTCGAGCTCCTGGCGGAACGACAGCACCTCGTAGCGCTCGAGCGACAGCCAATCGCCGTCCGCCGGTCGAAAGCTCAAGCAGAGCCAGTTCGGGAAGTTGACGAGATCCTCGTTCTCGACCTCGCGGTCGGCGATCGGCGTCGACGCGCGGTTGTAGCCGCCGGCGAGATACGTCCCCGGATAGTGCGTGTCGTCGGCGAACTCGAACGCGAAGGCGCCGCGCGAGCAGAAAAATCCGTTGCCGAGCGCGCAAAGCGCCTCGCGCAAGCCTTGCGCCTTCGCATCATAGGTCTCGTAGACCAGGCTCCAATCGCCCATGGCGTGATGCCCTCGTTCATTCCGGTGATGCCCGGCGTCGACGGCGCCCCTCAAGGCGTCAGACGCGCGAGCAGCGTCAACAGCTCGTCGGTGTCGTGGACCCGGAAGTCCGCGGCGGTTCGCCGCCCGCTGCCGTCGTCCTCGCGGTCGGCGACGATGACCGACACGCCGCAGCCCTGCAGCGCGGCGAAGGCGTCCTCGTCGGTGACGTCGTCGCCGAAGAACATCGGCACCAGGTCCGGCTTCTCCATGTCCAGCGCCTTCAGCAGCCACCGCACGGCCTTGCCTTTATCCCAGTCCAGCTTCGGCTGCAGCTCGAAGACTTTCTTGCCGGTCTTTTCCCTGATGTCGTCGTAGTCGGCCTCGACGGCATCCAGCACTTGCCGGAAGCGGTCGTAGTCGGAATCAGCGACGTTGCGGTAGTGTGCGGCGATCGAGAACTTCTTGCGTTCGACCTGCGCCCCTGCGATCGGCGCGAGGCCCGTGTCGAGCCGGCGCTCGACCTCGTCCAGCAGCGGCGCGAAGTCGCCGCCGATCGGGTTGTCGATCGGCTCGCCGGACGGCACGACGATGTCGAAGCCGTGACTGCCGACGTAGATGACGTCGTCGAGGCCGACGAGCTTCTCGACGTCGGGCCGGTCGCGCCCGCTCACCACCGCCACCGGCATCTTCTTGGCCATCGCGTTGACCACGCCCCGGCCGCGATCGGACAGCACGGCCAGCTCGGGGCGCTGCACGATCGGCGTCAGCGTGCCGTCGTAGTCCAAGAAGACGGCCGGGCGCCGGCCGGCGAGCGCGTCGGTCAGCGCATCGAAACGGTCGAGGGCGTGCGGCACCTGCTCCACCAAGCGCAGGGTCGCGGTCTCGGCATGGCTCGCCATGGAAGATCCCCCCAATGTCACGTGCGGTGACAACGCCGTACGTGCACGTCGAGCATCCTCGCTTTGCGCGTTTTGTCGATGCTGCGATGGGCCACCATCGCGCCGTCCTGTCCGGCGGGCGTCGCTGCGAGAGGGGGCATGCGGCGCGTCCCCGCCGGTCAGCGGCGCCCGCGGGACCTCAGGATGACGAACGAAGAGGTGCGGCGGCAAGGGCTCGAGGCACCATGGACGGTCCGCTCGTGCACACGGACAGCGATCCCCACGCGGCCGCCGCAGGCCCCCGTCACGGCGCGCTGCGGCGGGTTTGTCCGTTCCTGACCGCCCGTCTTCTCGTCGCGGCGATCGGTCTCATCACCGTCTACACCGGGCAGGTGAACCGCCGCGGCGCGTCGGCCCTCACCCGGAGGGTCGTGGGCGCGATCGACGAACCGGTGCGCCTCGAGGTGGACGCCGAGCTGGCCCCGAGCGCCGCCGGCGCGCGCCTGCTCGCCGTCGGCGCGGCGACGCGCGGGATCGCGGGCCGGCTGCCGGCGGCTCGTGCGCTCGGGCCGCAGATGCGCGGGATGATGGACGCGAGGTCCGAGTTCGCGTCGCTGTTCGTCGGTGACGGTGAGGGCGATCGCTTGATGGTTCGACGCGACGGCGCGGCGCTTTGGGCCAAGTCGATCCGGCCCGGCGACGGCGCCGATCTGGAGATCCTCGAGATCGGGCGGTTTTTTGGGTCGGCTGCGGATCGGCGAGGAAGGGCGCGCGATCATCGTCACACCCGCACGCGACCTGGCGGCGTACCCCCCGGCTCGGCGCCCGCCGACTTCGTGGCGGTGCCCGCGGTCGCCGAGCGTGACGACGCGATCCTGCGCGAGGTCTTCCAGCGCGTCCGCATCGATCGCGCCGAACGCGGCGTCGTCGCCATCGACGACGTCCGCCCCTCCTGACGTCGGCGGCGGCGCTCGCCGACGGCGTCGGTCGCGATGAGTGGGTGCTGCGGGTCGCGCCGGAGAACGAGCTCGTCGGGTTGGTCACCGCCAACGCCCGAACGTCTTCGGTGCTCGGGCGTCGTCGTCGTGCTGGCGACGATGGTGGCAGTGCTGTTGAGCATCCAGGGGCTGCAATCGAACGCGCGCGCCACGCCGCGGAGGTGGTGCGCGGCCGAGGCCAGATGCTGGAGGTGCTGGCGGCGGTACGCGTCGGCTTGGTCGGCCAAGGCGTCGTCCGGCTCCACCAGGTGGCGCGACCGAGACGCTGCGGTGCCCGATCCCTGGCCTCTCGATCCGCGGGGTCACGCCGTTGGTGGTGGGGCTGGTCAGCTTCGCCCGCGCCGGGCTCTCGAACCTCGACGAGCTCGGCGTCAGGCGCGCGAACGGCATGGTCGGCGCGCCGGAGGCGCCGGGTCTCGCGTCGCCCCTTGCTGGAGCGCTGCGTTTTCGCGATCACGATCGGCGGAAGCTGTCGCCGGCGTTCCGCGACGTGCTGGGCGGCGGTTGCGGACTGATCCCGAAGGAGGCCGCGCTCGTGCCGTACGCGTCGACGACCGAGAACATTCTCGCGCCGCGGCGCTGCGATGAGCGCACCGCCAACACCGCGCTGGTGGCGGTGGCGACGGTGCTCGCCCGGCGCTGCCGCCTGCCGGGTCGGCCCGCCGGCGACCCGGCGGCGGAGAGCGCTGCCGGCCGGCCGCGCGAAGCCTGCGTGCGCGCCGTTCCGGGCGAGCCTCTGCTGGTGGTGGAGGCTCAGGCGAAGCGCTGTCGAGGGGATCTGGTGGCACCGCTGGTGTCGTCGATGCAGGGGGTCCGCGACTGCGGCAGCCCGACGGGTCTCATCCGCGCCGTCGAACGGCGCGCGCCGCAGGCCGTCGCGACCGGCGCTCGGGCCGGCGGCGGCTGCGCCGCTACGCCGCGTCGCAGCCGCCGGTGCGAAGGTGCGCCACTGAGCGCGCCGTCGCCACGGCGGACGCCGACGCGGCGCATCCTCCTGCCGGAAGCCGGTCCGGCCGGCCTCGGCCGCGGCGAGCGGCTCCTGGTCGAGCGCG
>JBKHCM010000185.1:0-3321 GCA_046541805.1 Alphaproteobacteria bacterium | reverse complement strand
GCGATGGCGCGGACCATGCTCTCGTCGATGTCGACGTGCTTGATCTCGACGTTGGCGACCTTGATGCCCCAGATGTTGGTGGCGTCATCGAGGATCGACTGGAGATCGGCGTTCAGCTTGTCGCGCTCGCCCAACATCGTGTCGAGCTCGTGCTTGCCGAGCACCGACCGCAGGGTGGTCTGGGCCAGCTGCGAGGTGGCGTCGCGGTAGTTCTCGACCTGGATCACGGCCTTCTCGGCGTCGACGACGCGGAAGTAGAGAACGGCGTTGACCTTCACGGACACGTTGTCCTTGGAGATGACGTCCTGGCTCGGCACGTCGAGGACGATCGTGCGCAGATCGACCCGGACCATCTGCTGGACGAACGGGATGACGATGATCAGGCCCGGCCCCTTGGTTCCCGTGTAGCGCCCGAGCGTGAAGATCACGCCGCGCTCGTACTCCCTGAGGATGCGGAAGATCGAGACGACGGCGAAGATCAGTGCGGCCGCGACGACCGCGTAGAGGATGAAGTCGACGGGAAGCATCGTCAGTTGTCCTCGCTTTCGTTGACCGGCACGACGGTCAAGGTGAGCCCCTCCATCTTCACGACGCGGGCATGGCGGCCCGGAGCGAGATCGCCGGCGCCGACGGCGTGCCAGCTCTCGCCGGCGACGTGGATCGTGCCGCTTGTGCCCTGCCAGGAGACGATGCGGCCCACCTGGCCGATCATGCCTTCGGCGCCGCTGACCACCGGGCCCCGCTGCGCCTTGATGGCGAGCGTGAGCGCGCCCATCAGAAGCCCGGCGGTCGAAGCGGTGACGCCGCCGATCACCCAGGGCGAGAGCGCGAAGCCGGGGGCTTCGGTGTCGATCAACAGCACCGAGCCGAGGATGAACGCGATCACCCCGCCGATGCCGAGGATGCCGACGCTCGGGGTCAGCGCTTCGCCCACCATCAAGACGACGCCCAAGAGGATCAGCCCGACGCCGGCGTAGTCGATCGGCAGCAGGTTCAGCGCGAAGAGGCCGAGGAGGAGGCTGATCGCGCCGACGACGCCGGAGCCGATGACGCCCGGATTGGCGAGCTCGAAGATGATGCCGTAGATGCCCACCAGCATCAGGATGTAGGCGACGTTGGGGTTGGCCAGTACGGCCAGGAGGCGCTCTTGCCAGTTGGTTTCGATCTCGACCACCGGGGCGCCCTCGACGTCGATCGTGACCTCGCGCTCGTTGGTGAGCTCGACCTTGCGCCCGTCGGCGGAGGCCAGGAGCTCGGCGCGGTTCGCGGCGACCACCTCGATCACGTTCGCCTCCTCGGCGGCGGCGGCGGAGAGGCTCGCGGCCTCGCGCACCGCCCGCTCGGCCCAGTCGGCATTGCGGTCGCGCAGCTCGGCGAGCGAACGGAAATAGGCGACGGCGTCATTGACCGCCTTGGCGCTGCCGGCGTCCGCCGGGGCGTCGCGGTCGCCGCCGCCCTCGTCGCCCTCCTCGCCGGCGTCGTCCGCGGGGCCGGCCTCGCGCTCGCGGCTTTCGCCGCCGTCGGCGCGGTCGTCGCCGCCGTCGCCGCCGTCGCCGCCGTCCTCGCCCTCGTCGGCCGGCGGCTCGCCACCGGGAAGCGGGCTGCCGCCGCCGATCTGCACGGGCGTCGCCGCGCCGACATTGGTGCCCGGTGCCATCGCCGCGACATGGGTGGCCATCAGGATGTAGGCGCCGGCGCTCGCGGCGCGGGCACCCTGCGGCGAGACGTAGCCGAGGACGGGCACGTCGGAGGCCAGGATGGCCTCCACGATGTCGCGCATCGCCGTCGAGAGGCCGCCCGGGGTGTCGATCTCGAGGATGACCGCGGCTTGGCCCGCGTCGGCGGCGACGCCGAGGCCGCGCTCGACATAGGCCGCGGTCGCCGGGCCGATGGCGCCCTCGATGGTGAGCACGCCGACGGCCGGCGCTTCGGCGCGTCCGGGCAGGACGAGCAGCACCGCGGCGGCGGCAACGAGGACGAAGCGAGCGAGGATATTGGCCATGATGTCGTTCTCCACCCCACCAACCTTGGGCCGCCGTGCCGCGTTCCCCTTGAGACCGAGGGTCGCGGCCGGCTCAGGCGTTGGCGTGCAGGCCTGTTGGCCCGCAACGTGGAGTGGGCGCCTGGCGCCGGGCGATCGAGCTGAATGCGTTGGACCGGGTCGCCGGGCTTTCGAAGGAGGAAAACCATGGCGTTAGCGCCCCACCGGGTAGTGTAAAAGGTCGCGCGCGAGGACATCCTCACCTATATGGAATTCAAGAAAAAAAGGCTTATCCATTTGCGTCCGCTTGCCCAACATTTTGTGGGCGCGGGCTGCTGGGCGGCGCGGGCGAGCGACGGTCGGTGGGCCGGCGGGGTGCGATCAGGCGGGGATGTGGCCGCGGCGAAACGGTGTGGCGGGCCGGCGCCGGGACGTGGATCGGCGCCGCGGTCTCGCCTTCAGACGCGCTGGTCGACGACGTCGCGATAGGTTGCCGGTGGCAGCCGCGTGGCGAGGCCGAGCAGGCTGTCGAACGCGGTGCGGGTGTGACGTCGCCGGTTGAAGCGGAAGACGAACGCGTCGAGATAGCGCCGCAGATGCTGTCGCCGCAGGCCGTGAAAGGTGCCGAGCGCCCAGCGCTTCAGGTTCGCGAACACGCGGTGCACCCACTTCATGACGACGTGCGCCGCCATCACGCCGATGGTCTTGGGGACGTGCTCGTGTCGCGGCAGATCGGCATAACCCCGCCAGCCGTCGGTGATCACCTTGGCGCCGGGGGCGGCGGCGCCGTCGACGAAGGCGGAGAGCGTCGACGCCGAGAAATCCGCGATCGGCGCCAGCCGGATCCGCCGCGGCTCGCCCTCACACGACAGCTCGACGGCACCGGCGAGCCGGGTCGACCATCGCCCGGCGCAGACGATGCAGGAGAAACCAAGCCGTCTCGTAGCTGGCGAGACCGAGCTGGGCCTGCAGCTGCAGCGCCGAGATGCCGTTGCAATGGCTGGCAACGATGTGCGCGGCGAACAACCAGGTGCGCAACGGCAGGTGGCTGCGGTGCATGACGGTGCCCGCCGTCACCGAGGTCTGCCGGCGACAGCCGGCGCATTGAAAGGTCGGCCGTGGCCGCCGCAGGCGCCAACCCTTGCGGCTGCCGCAGTGCGGGCAGACGAAGCCGTCGGGCCAGCGCCGCTCGACGAGATGGCGGCTGCAGGCCGCCTCGTCGGGAAACCGCGCTTCGAACGCGGCGCGCGACATCGGACGATCGGTTTTCCAGCGGCTCGGCATACAAGAACATTACGCGAACATCGCTAAGCCGGTCAAGCCGGAACACCACATCTGGT
>JBKHCM010000184.1:0-3323 GCA_046541805.1 Alphaproteobacteria bacterium | reverse complement strand
GCTGGAACAGCACGAATTCGGACGGCCCGGCGAAGACGAGATCGACCTCGTCGAACTGCAGCGCGTTGCCCGCGGCGGTGCGGTCGGACAGCGAGTAGAGGTCGAGCTCGACGCCGGCCACCTCCTCGAACTTCCGGGCGAAGGGGCCGAACGCCTCGTCGAGGCGCGCCATGCCCTCGATGCCGGTGTCGGCCATCTTCAGCGGGCTGGGGCAGACGTCGGCGGGCGTCGTTTGGGCGGCGACCGCACTGCTCAGCAGCACGCCGCAAACGGCTGCCGGAGCCAACACGTACGCAGACGCTTTCATTCGTTCCTCGCACTACGGGTGGGAGCGTAGCGTTGCCTTAACCCCCGTTTGTGACACGGCGGTGACAACCCCGTTCGGCGCTGGCGCGCGCGGGCGGTCGCGGCGTCGGCGCCGCTCAGGGGCGCTCGCCGTGGGCGAGGGCGCCTGCGCTCTCGGCGACGCCGCTCTCGAGGCCGACGACGCCGCCGACGATGGCGTGAACGCCGGCGCGAGTCCGACGGGGTTGGCGGTGCGCGCCGCCCCGACCGTCCAGCAGTCGGCGGCGAGGGCATGGGCGAGGCCGACGACGCCGACCGCAGGCAGATCGAAGCTGCGTTGCACGGGCCGCGGTGGGGTGAGAGCGCGATGACGGGGCGGTGACGATGCCGGATGGTTCGCACTTGACCCCACGCGCCAGTTGCAACATATCGCCGTTCCCGATCCACCTTCGGCGCCGCGTCGCCGAGGAAACGAGGGAATGCGGACGTGCGCTGCGTCGCGCTTCATCGCCGAGCCCCGGCCCGCCGGTCGTTTCCGGCCGCGGGGCGGTGCGCGCGTCCGGGCCATGGTGGAACCCTCCACGCCGCGGTGACCCACCACCGCCGGCGCGCGTTCGGGGCCGCCGCGATGACGCGCGGCCGCACCGAGCGGTAAGGCGGCGGGCGCGACCGGCGCCCGCCTTGGTCAACCCGCCCTTGCCGTTCGATCCCCGTCCGTCGCGCCCCGCGGCGGCCATCGGAGGTTGCGCCCGTGTTGCTGTTGGTCCCGCCGCGCCCAGGGCGCGGCGTTCCCGTCCCCCGCCGCCTGCTGCCCCACGCCCGGCCTTGGAGGGTCGCGCGATGACCGAACGTTGCGAGCGCTGGCTCGACGCCACCCGGCCCGAGACGCCGTGCCTGGTCGTCGACCTCGACCGCGTCGCCGCCAACTACCGCGCGCTCCAATGCGCCGTGCCGGACGCCCGCATCTTCTACGCCGTCAAGGCCAATCCGGCGCCGGAGGTGCTGGGTCAGCTGGTCGAGCTCGGCGCCCATTTCGACGTCGCCAGCGTCGCCGAGATCGACGAGGTGCTGGCGGCCGGCGCCCCGGTCGAGCGCCTGTCCTACGGCAACACCATCAAGAAGGAGCGCGACATCGAGGCCGCCTACGCCCGCGGCGTCCGCCTCTTCGCCTTCGACGCCGAAGCCGAGCTCGAGAAGATCGCCCGGGCCGCCCCGGGGGCACGCGTCTTCTGCCGCATCCTCGCCGACAACGGCGGTGCGGAGTGGCCCCTGAACGCCAAGTTCGGCTGCACCCCGGCGATGGCGACCGGGCTCTTGCGCCGCGCGCCTCAGCTCGGCCTCGTGCCTTGGGGCCTCGCCTTCCACGTCGGCTCGCAGCAGAAGGACCCGCAGCAGTGGGACGCCGCACTCGCCGCCACGGCGGCGGTCTTCCGCGCGCTCGAGGCGGACGGCATCGAGCTTGCGATGGTCAATCTCGGCGGCGGCTTTGCAGCGCGCTACCGCGAGGCCGTGCCGAGCCCGGCGGAGTACGGCGAGGCCATCCACGACGCGCTGGCGACGCATTTCGGCAACCGCCTGCCCGAGCTCGTGGTCGAGCCCGGCCGCGGGCTGGTGGGCGACGCCGGCGTGCTCGAGACCGAGGTCGTGCTCGTCGCCCACAAGGGCGAGGCGGATCCGCGGCTTTGGGTATATCTCGACATCGGCAAGTTCGGCGGGCTCGCCGAAACCATGGACGAGGCCATCCGCTATCCGATCGAGAGCCTGCGAACGGGCCCGACGGTGCCGGTGGTCCTCGCCGGGCCCACCTGCGACAGCGCCGACGTCCTCTACGAGCGCACACCTTACCACCTGTCGCAGGATCTCGAGGCGGGCGACCGGCTGCGGATCAAGAGCACCGGGGCCTACACCACCACCTACGCCTCGGTCGGCTTCAACGGCTTCGCGCCGCTGCGTCAGGTCTGCATCTGACGCCTCGCCGCCGGCCGTCCCGGCGGCGGCGTGCCGCCTTCGCCATCGCCGAGCGAGCGCGCGCCTGCGTCGAAGGAAGGCCGAGCGCGCGCATCGCACGGCCGGCGACGCCCTCGGTCGACCTCCTTGCGGTCGATCGACAACCGCGACGTCCCGGCCCACGGGTCACGTCCCTGGTGATGGTGTAGCTGGCGGCAGCGCCGATGGCCGTCCCCGCGCTTTGGAGATGGCGCTTTAGGGGGCGGCCGTCGGCGCGGTGGCCACCGAGGTGTTCCGGCTACGGTGGGGTTGCTTGACCAACCCGAAGCTGGAGCGAGCTCGATGACCGACACGATGATGGGCCTGCAGGGCCTGTTGGAGAAGACTTCCGAGGCCGATCTCTTGCGGGAGATGATCGGCTTCGCCGGCGAACGGCTGATGGAGATGGAGGTGGGCGAACTCGCCGGCGCCGGTTACGGCGAGAAGAGTGCCACGCGGAAGGCCCAGCGCAACGGCTACCGCGAGCGCGACTGGCACACCCGCGCCGGCACGGTCGCGCTGCGCATCCCGAAGCTCCGGACGGGCTCGTACTTCCCGGGCTTTCTGGAGCCGACGGATGGCCGAGCGGGCGCTGAGCGCGGTCATCCAGGAGGTCTATATCCAGGGCATCTCGACCCGCTCCGTCGACGACTTGGTCAAGGCGCTGGGGATCGACGGCATCTCCAAAAGCCAGGTCAGCCGGCTCTGCGAGGAGATCGACGAGCGTGTGACGGCCTTTCTCGATCGCCCGCTCGAAGGCGACTGGCCCTATCTCTGGTCGACGCGACCGACGTGAAGGTCCGCCAGAACCACCGCGTCGTCTCCGTCGCCGTCATCATCGCCACCGCCTTCGCCCAGGAGACCGAAAAGGCCGCCAAGGCCCAATGGCGCAGCGTCGCCGACCAGCTCAGGTCGAGCCTGCCCAAGCTCGCCACTCGCATGGACGAGGCCGAGACCGACGTGCTCGCCTAGATGCGCTTGCCGAAGGATCACCGCACCAAGATCCACTCCGTGAACCCGCTCGAACGGCTCAACGGCGAGATCAAAAGGCG
>JBKHCM010000009.1:0-44400 GCA_046541805.1 Alphaproteobacteria bacterium | reverse complement strand
GGGCTGGTCCTGGCGGCGCACGTGCCGGTGATGCTCGTCGAGGCCCTCGTCTGCGCCGCCGCCGTCGTCCTGATCCGCAAGGTGAAGCCCGAGCTCTTGGGCATCGTACCCGGCCCCAGCGTGGAGACCGCGCATGCGTGAGCTCGCGATCGCGCTACTCATGGTTGTAACAGCATCGACTTCTTTCGCCCACAAGGTCATCCTCTCCGCCTGGTCGGCAGGCGACGTCGTCGAGGGCGAGGTCGGCCTTTCCTCGGGCGAGCTCGTCCAGGCCGGCACGGTCGTACGCGTCCTCGGTCCCGACGGGGACGAGCTGGGCCGAACCGAGGTCGGCGACGACGGGATGTTCCGCTTCGAGCCGGTCGAGCCGGTGCCGCATCGCTTCGTTGCCGACCTCGGCCAGGGCCACGTCGCCGAGACGACGCTCGACGTCGACGAGCTGCCGGCCGCGGTCGCGGCGGGCGACGGCGCGACCGGTTCGGCCGAGGCGGCGACGCCGGCGGCGCAGGCAGCCGCCGAGGCCGCGACGGAGGCCGTCGACGCGGAGCAGCTGGAGACGGTGGTGGCCACGGCGATCCAGCGCGAGCTGGCGCCCTTGAAGCGCCGGCTCGCCGCCCGCGAGCAGGAGGCCGACCTGCAGGCGCTGATCGGCGGCATCGGCTACATCTGCGGCATTTTCGGTCTCTTGTTCTTTGTCTACGCCCGCCGGCAGCGGCGCTGAGATGGCGCACGCCGACGCCGCGCACCGACCGCTGGAGCGGGTCGCGGGCGAGAGCGCCATCGCCGCGCTCGACCCGCGCACGCGTATCGTCGCCGCGATCGTCTGGGCGCTCGCGGTGGTGAGCCTCGACCGCCTCGTCGTGCTCGTGGCCGCGGTGGCGGTCGCGCTCGCCATCGCCCGGCTGGCGGCGCTGCCGGCGGGACCCACGGCGCGCAAGGTGCTGACGGTGGACGGCTTCGTCGTCGCCCTTTTGGTCCTCTTGCCCTTCACCACGCCCGGCGCGCCGATCGGGGCGATCGGGCCCTTCACCGCCTCGGCCGAAGGGCTTCGTCTGGCGCTCGCCATCGGGCTCAAGGCCAACGCGATCGTGCTGATGCTGCTGGCCCTGGTCGGCACGCTCGAGCCCCCCGCCCTCGGTCACGCGCTGCGGCGCCTCGCCGTGCCGGCGACGCTGGTGGCTCTGTTGCTCTTCACCGTGCGGTACATCGCGGTCCTCACCGACGAGGCGACGCGGCTGAGAACCGCGATGCGCGCACGCGCCTTCGAGCCGCGCACGGACCGCCACACCCTCACCGCGTACGGCTATCTCGTCGGGATGCTCCTGGTGCGCGCCGCCGAGCGCGCGGAGCGCGTCCTCGAGGCGATGAAATGCCGCGGCTTCGACGGCCGCTGGCCGGTGCTCGACACCCCTCGCCTCGGCCGCGCCGACGCCATCGCCGCAGCCGGCGGCACGGTCGTCGTCATCCTGCTGCTCACCGCCGAGAGGGCCCTTGTCCACGCTGCTTGAACTCGATCGCGTCGTCTTCGCCTATCCCGGTCGGCCAGCCGTCCTCGACGGGCTGGGCTTGCGCGTGCGCGCGGGCGACCGCCTCGCCATCGCCGGCCCCAACGGGGCCGGCAAGAGCACGCTCTTGCGCCTCCTCGTCGGTCTCGCCCTTCCGGTCGCGGGCCGGGTGATCGCCTTCGGCCGCGAGCGAACGAAGGAGGCCGACTTCCGTGAGGTGCGCCGCCGCGTCGGTCTCGTCTTCCAGGACCCGGACGACCAGCTCTTTTGCCCGACGGTGCTCGAGGACGTCGCCTTCGGGCCGTTGAACCTCGGCCATCCCCCCGCCGCCGCCCGCGCGATCGCCGAGCGCACGCTGGCGCAACTCGGCCTCGCCGGCTTCGCCGAGCGGGTGACCCACAAGCTCTCGGGCGGGGAGAAGCGGCTGGTGAGCCTCGCCACGGTGCTGGCGATGGACCCCGAGGTGCTGCTCTTGGACGAGCCGTCGAACTTCCTCGACGAGGCCACCACGGCGCGGCTCGTGGCGATCTTGAACGACCTCGAGCAGGCCCTCGTCGTGGTCAGCCACGACCGCCACTTCCGCCGCAAGGTGGCCGCGAGCGAGCTGGAGCTCGAGGGCGGCCGGCTCGTGCCCTACGCCGCCCGCTGCCGCCACGCCGAGGTGCCGCTGCGCGACGCCGCCGAGTGACGCCGGGCGGCTCGACGGCGCGCGTCATCGCGGTCACGGCAAGGCTCGACCGCCCTCGGCGGACCTCGCGCCGACCACGCGCCTCGCCCGGCTCTGTGCCGCGGCGCCGCGCCTCGCAGCGACGTCTCGGCGCGGCACGTCGGTCACGCGGCCGAGATCGCCGGCCGGGTCGAGATCCACGCGATGACGATGGCCCACGGCGTCATGCGGATGCGGCCGCCCGCCGACGGTCTCGAGATCCCGCCGGGCGCGACGGTCGCCCGCGAACCCGGCGGCGACCAAGTCATGTTCGCGGACCTCGCGGCGTCGCTGGTCGAAGGCGAGACCGTGCGGGCGACGCTGCGCTTCGCGAAGGCCGGCGCGACCGCGCTGGCCTTCGCGAAGCGCCCATCGGCGCCGCCGCGCCGCCGAGCTGGTAGCCGCGTCAGCCGCGGGCGACGACAAAGCGCCAGGTGCCCGCGGGTGCTTCCTCCTGCTCGAGCAGGTCGTGACCCGCCTCCGCGCAGAAGGCGGGAACGTCGCGGGCGGCTTGCGGGTCGGTGGCCAACAGCGTGACCCGCTCGCCCGGCGCTCGCTGCAGCAGCGCCTTGCGCAGCTTGAGCACCGGCAGCGGGCATTGCAGGCCCCGCGTGTCAACGGCCTCCCCCAGGCTCACGACGCCCTCCACCACCGCCTCCACGCGCCGAGGGCTGCGCTCGCGAGGCCAAGCGTGGAGCCGAGGGCGACCAGATGCCGGATGCCGCCCAGCGCCGCCGCCACGATCCAGCGGAACCAGCGACGAAATCCGCCGTTGCCAGGGGCGCGACGGACATCGGCCGTCGGCTCGGCGCGCGCGTAGCGCCGGACGAGGTGGGCGAAGACCATGCCGCCGACCCGGACGCGGGCGGCGGGCTGGTGCAGTCCGGCGGCGGCGGCGAGCATGGCCCTCTCATCGGCGGCGACAACGCCCCTGCTTAACGCACCGTCAACCGGTCGGCGACAGGATCGATGCGATCCAGCCGAGAGGAGACGGGCCGTGGAGGAACGACGCTGGTTGCGCCGCCGGGCCGACAGCGCGACGGTCGCGGGCGATCAGTTGCGGCTCTACCGGCCGACGGGGGAGATCGCGCGCATCGCGGTGGTGGTCGACCAGCTCGACGACGCCGGGCTGCGCACGCCCCTGGTCGAGGACGTCCTCGCCGCGTTCCCCTACGGCGAGCTTCACGCCGCCACCGATCGTCGCGCCGCGCCCGGTGCGGTCGCCCACCGGACCCCGGTCGTCTGGAACCCGCGCGCACGGCGGTGCGGTCTCTGGCGGCGGCGCACGGCGCCGGCGACGCCCGATCTCGGCGACTACGATGTCGTGCTGCGACTGGGTGACCGGCGAGCGCGCGGGTTTCTGGCGCACCCCGACGCCCTCGATCTCACCTTCATCCTCGGTCTCGACGACGGCGATGACGCCACCCGCGAGCCGACCTTGGGGGCCGCCCTGCGCGATCGTTGCGCCGTGCAGTCGGCCGATCGCGTCTGGTGCGCGACCCAGCGGCTGGTGGCGACGCTCAAGCGGCGCTGGAACGTCGAGGCGCAGCTCCTCTACCCGCCGGTTGAACTCGCCGAGCTCGGCCCGTCGGCGCGACGCGGCCACCTCGTCCTGGCCGCCGCCGATGCGATCACGCCGTCGTGGAACGCGCGGCTCGACGCGCTCGCCCGCTGGCGCGTTGACCTCGAGATCGTCAAGCACGGCGGTCCCGCCGTCCGGCGCCGGCGCGGCGGCCGCAGCGAGCCCGCCTCGCCGGCGCGCTTCGCCGAGCTCCTCCCCCACGCCCTCGCGGTCGTGCTGCCCCGCGGCGACGGCTTCGAGCCGCGCGCGGTCTGGGCGGCGGCGGCCGGCGTCCCGGTCATCACGCCGGTGAACGGCGCGGCCGCGGAGACCGTTGCCGGGCTGACGCAACGCCATCCCACGGGCGTGCTGCTGGACGAGCCCACCGACACCGCGCTCGCCGACGCCATCGCCTTCGTCGAGCGCCATGCCGCCTTGTTCACGCCGGAGCGCCTGAGCGCGCACGCCAAGCGCTGGTCGCGGCCGCGCTTTCGCCAAACGCTGAAGAGGCTCGTCCTCGAGGCCTGGTGCGAGCACGTGACCGCCTCGGCCGACGCCGAGCCCGCAACCTCCACCCCCGATGCCAAGGCGCAAGCGGCCGCGCCGGCACCCTGAGCGGCGACGCGACGGCCGGGCTCAGGCGGCGGTGAAGTACTCCGCGCGCATCACCTGCACGTCGGAGACGAAGGCGACGCCCGAGTGCTCGCGCAGGAACGGCGCGAGCCCCTCGAGGATCGGCTCGATCTGCCGGTCCGGGCCGACCGCGATCAGCATCACGTAGGAGCCGAGGTCGTTGTAGGTCAGCCGGCCGGCATGGGGGCCGTGATGGCCCATGCCGGCGACGTCGCGCACGAGCGTGTAGCCGGTCATGCCGGCGTCCTTCATCAGCCCCTCGACGAAGGCGACGTGCTCGCCCTCGATGACGACTTCCAGCTTCTTCATGGCGTGGAGGACGGAACGGGCCACCTCGAGCCTCCCTCTCAAAGCGCGGGTTCGCGTTCGGCGGAGGGCGCCGCCGCGGTCGGGGCCGGCGCCGAGGCCGGTGCAAGCCCGATGTCGCGCCAACGCCCACCGGCACCGTAGCGGCGAAAGCGGCCGTCGGCCGGGTCGAGCACCACCAGCGCCACCCAGTCGTGGTCGAAGAGCTGGCGCAGCACCGCGTTCTGCTCGACGATCGCGGCGACCCGCCCCGGCGGCGCCAGCACCACCGCCATCAGCCGCAGGGGCTCGTGGTAGAGCTCGCCCTCGGCCGCCATCACCGACTGCTCCGGCAGGCCGATCTGCAGATCGCCGGCATTGCCCTGCACCACCCCGAGCCGGCCGGTGACGTTGTGGGTCACCTTGGTACCGGCGCCGAAGCGGAGGTTGTCGACGGTGGAAAAGTAGTACTGGGTGTTGATCCACTCGGCCACGACCATCGGCGCGGTGAGGATGATTTCGAGCGCCTTGCCGGCGTCGTCGCCGCGCCAGTCGTAGGAGTGAAGGAAGGTGCGGCCTTCCAGGTTGAGCTCGGCGGTGAGCCAGCGGGGTCCGACGATGAAGGCGGCGTTGCGGGCGAGCCCCCATTCCGGGCGGACCTGGGCCCAGTCGCTCGCCCGGGCGCGGGCGTGCGCCGTGGCCGAGGCCGCGCCGTCGGCGGCGAGCGGCAGCTTCACCCGCCGCTCGGCGCAGGTGAGATCGCGCGCCGTCGCCAGGTCGTGGCGCAGCGCCGCCAAGTCCGCGCGGTGGCTCGCCGGCACCTCGCCCGCGTTGAAGAGCACGACGGCGTCGGTCGTGGTGTTGTGCTCGGCGGCCATGAACCAGGTGTCGTCGGGCACGGCGATGCCGCGCTCGGCGAGCTTGGCGCGCACGCCGGGCTCGTTCAAGAGCGCCGCCAGCACCCGCGCGCTCGGCCCGCCGGCGTTGCCACCGCAGGCGCCGCAGTCGAGCGCGGGACCGTAGGGGTTGTTCTCGGTCTTGCTGCCGTGGCCGACCATGACGATCAGGCGCGCGAAGTTGCGGGTGAGCCCCATGACCGACAGCGCCGCCTCGCCGAAATAGGCCTTCTCGTCGGCACTGAGCCCGTAGGCGAGGCCGTGCGGATCGGGCGCGACGTCGCCGCCGGGGTCGAGCTCGGGCGTCACCTCGATGGGCGGGGCCACGCGGCGATCCAGGCGGGCCTTCCAGCGATCGTAGGCGGCGGGGGCGAAGGTCTTGGCGACGAACGGCACGAGGAACCCGAGCCCCGCTGCCTCGACGAAGCCGTAGCAGGCCGCGGCACTGCCCTTGAGGCGCGAGGCGAGCTTGGCGAGCTGCCATTCGACGCGGCGGCCGGCGCGGTGGGCTTCGCCGGCGCCGGCACACGCGCGCGACGGCGCCTCGCTCACCCGATAGCGCGGCCGCAACAGCGCCGGGCAGACGTCGAGCGTCACCCGCTCGTCGAAGCCACGATAGACCATGGGCACGCCGAAGAAGCCGGCGAAGCCGTAGGTCTCGTAGGCCCCCAGCTTCTCGAGATTGCGCCTGAGCGGCTCGGAGCGGACATCGATGCAGAAGACGAGCTGCGCCGCCGGGCGGGCCTCGACGTCGGGGCGGGCCACGCCCTCGGCGCCGACGTGCAGGCGCCGGCCGATGGCGGCCAAGAGGTCGCGGCGGTAGCTCTCCTCCTGGGCCTCCAGCCAGATCAGCGATTGGGCGTTCTCGTCGAGGGCGTCGACCGCGCGCACGAGCGCCGTGAGTTCGCCGGCCGGCAGGCCTCTGAGCCGTGCCGGCGGGATGGCGTAGGCGGCGGCGATGCCGGCGAGGGCGGCGCCGTGGCGGGCGACGCGCGCCTCCAGCTCGGCGGCGCTCTCCGCCGGCGGCGGCGCGGGCGTGCCGCTCTCGAGCTCGGTCGCGAGGGCGGCGGTGTAGACCAGCCGGATCGCCAGATAGTGGGTCAGGAGCTCGGCGTCGGGCGTGCCGGGCGTCGCCGCCTCGCCGCGCCACTTCAAGAAACTGGCCCAGCCCGGCAGCCGCAGGAGGTGCCACTCCAGCGTCCGCTGCCACGCGCTCTCCGCGACGCCCAGCTCGTCGAGGGCACGCACGAGCGCACGCTCCGCCCGCGCCTCGCCGGCGCGGGCGAGAAGCTGCTCGAGCCGCGCCCGCGCCGCCGGCGACAGCGACGGGTCGTGGGCGACGAGCGCGCGCCAAGCCGCGAACAGGCCGTCGCCGCGTCGCGGGAGCGTCCAGCTGGCCTGGCCGGTGTCGGTGTAGGCCGCGAGCCAGCGGACCAGGATCTTGTCGACGGTGCGGGCGAGCGGGCCGCCGTCGTCGCGCGGCGCCCGGTCCACCCGGGCGTCGGTGGGCACGCGCCGGGCCGCGGCCTCGGCAGCCTCGGCGAGCGCCGGGTCGGCGGCGGCGGTGAAGGCGGCCTCGAAATGGGCCAGCCAACGGGCTTCGCGCAGCGGGATCGTGGTCCCGGCGACATCGAGCGCGCCCGCCGCCGTGCCGGCGGTGCGCCGCTCGAAGGCCTCACGCAGCCGGGCATGGTCGACGAAGCCCTTGGCCGCCAGCCCGCGATAGACCGCCGGCGGCAACAGGCCGCGGCCGCCGAGCCGCGTCGGCATCTCGGTCACCGCCGCGGCGAAGGGCCGACGCTCCATGATCCGCGCCGGATTGGCGGCGATGAAGCTGGTGAGCGGCCACATCGCCATGACGACGTCGGCGGCGTTGCGCGCCGCGCCCTTGAGGCGGGCGCCGCGGAGCTCGAGGCTGTCGGTGCGCAACTCGTCCATGGCGTCGATCCCCGGGGCTCAGGCGGCGTCGATGCGGTGGCTGAAGGTGTCGTGCGGGCCCGCGGGCCGGAAGCCCGCGAAGAGCAGGCGCACGTAGAGCCGATCGCGCAACCCGGCGAGCGGCCGCGGCACGCCGGTCCAGGACAGGATCAGCGCCAGCGCGAAGACCAGCGGCACCAGCGCGTAGACCCTGGGCACCGTCGCCGGCAACGCCGGCACCGCGTCCGCGAGCAACAACGCCATGCCGCCCGTGCCGGCGAGGTAGACCGCGAGGCCAACCGCCACCACCAGCACGCCCGGCCACAGCGCCACGCCGACACCGCGCGGATGGCGGGTCCACACCACCAGCGCGTGCAGGCTCGCCATCAGGGCGAAGCTGGCGAGCAGGAGGCCCGGGCCGGAGAGCACCACCGCCGGGGCGACGACCACCGGCAGGGCCGCGGCGGCGACGGCCGCGGCCCCGAAACCGAGCGCCGCCGGCAGGCCGACGCGCCCCTTCACCCGCGCCGCCGGGGCGTTGTCGAGCGTGCGCGCCTCCTGGACCACCGAGCCGGCGCCCAAAAAGAGCGTCGCCTTGAAGACGCCGTGGGCGACGAGGTGGTAGATCGCGGCGGCGAAGGCGCCGAGGCCGCACTGCATCACCATGAAGCCCATCTGGCCGACGGTGGACCAGCCGAGCGCCCGCTTGACGTCGCTCTGCACGAGCATGACGAGCGAGCCGGTGAGCGCCGTCGCCGCCCCGATGGCGAACAGCGCGGCGAGCAGGACCGGCTGGGCGGTGAAGAGGTCGGCGAAGCGGGCGAGCAGATAGCCGCCGGCGTTGACGAAGCCCGCGTGCATCAGGCCCGAGACCGGCGTCGGCGCGGTCATCGTCTCCGGCAGCCAGCCGGCGAGCGGCAGCTGCGCGGACTTGGCGAGCGCGGCCACGATCAAAAGGGCGGAGATCGCAAAGACGGCCGGCTCGCCCGCGCGCGCCGTCGCCGCCGCCGCCATCGTCGCGATGTCGGCGGTGCCGAAGGCGGCGACCGCGACCAGGGCGGCGAGCACCAGCGCGCCGTCGCCGATCCCGAGCATGAGCGCCGTCCGCCGCGCCGAGGCCCGCGCCGCCGGCCAGCCGCGCCGGTGCGCCACCAGGCTCGCCAGCGCGAGGCTGGAGCCGACCCAGCCGGCGGCGAAGACGAGCGCGTTGGCGGCGGTGACCATGACGAGGATCGCGCCCGCCATCAGCCCCATGTCGCGGAAGAAGCGGCGGATGGCGGCGTCGCCGTCCATGTAGCGCCGGGCGTAGGTCTGCACCGCCAGGCTGATCCCGGCGGTCAAGAGCACGACGACCGCGGCGAGGCGGTCGATGGCGAAGAGCACCCCGTCGATGCGGCCGCCGAAGAAGACGATCAACGCGAGCGCGGCGGCGAGCGCGAAGGCGGCACGCTGTGCGCCGAGCGAGCGGGCGACGCCGCGGTCCGCACGCCGGCCGAGGCCGGCGAGCACGGCGCCCAGTAGAACGATGACGCCGGGCAGCGCGGCGAGGGCGTCTTGGCCGAGCATGGACACACCTTCGTCGAAGCAGGCGTTCTCCTATGCCCGGCGGATCGCATCATGGGAAATAAATTTTTCGCCCTCGCAGCATAAGGGTTGCTAATGCAACAGATGCTCGCGGACGAAGCCCGCGAAGGCCCGCACCGCCGGCGCCGGCTCCGCGGCGGTCGCCAGGCACATCACCGTCTCCTCCAGCCGGGGCAGGTCCAGCGCCGGATCGACCGGCGCCAGACCGGGCGGCACCATGTTGCGCGGCAGCACGGTGATGCCGAGGCCGGCGCGCACGGCGGCGGCGGCGCCGGCGAGGCTCGGGCTGGTGTAGACCACCGACCACGCCCGACCCGCGGCGGTCAGGGCGGCGATCGCCCGGTCGCGGTAGACGCAGGGCTCCGGGCTCAGCACCAGCTTGACGCCGCCGTCGCCGTCCAAAGGTGCGCGCGGGCGCTCCTCCGCCGCCACCCAGACCAACCGCTCGCGCCAGAGGGGAATGGCGCCCGGATGCAGCTTCGCCGGCTCCTGCTTGATGACGACCAGGTCAAAGTCGCCGGCCTCCAGGCCCTCGAGGAGATGGAGCGTCAGCGTGCAGTGGGTGCGCAGGCGCACCGTCGGGTGCTCGGCCATGAAGCGCGCCAGGATGTCCGGCAGGAAGAAGGTGGCGAAGTCCTCGGGCGAGCCGAAGCGGACCTCGCCTCCGGCGGCCGGCAGCTGCAGCGTCGCCAGGGCGTGGTCGAGGGCATCGAGCACCTCGCGCGCGTGGCCGAGGAGAACCTCACCGGCGGTCGTGAGCTGCAGTTCGCGCCGCGAACGCACGACCAGCCGCTGCCCCACGATCTCCTCCAGCTTTTGGATCTGCTGGGAGACGGCGGACTGCGTCCGGCCGACGAGCTCGGCGGTGCGGGTGAAGCTCCGGGTCGCGGCGAGCGCCTGGAAGGTGCGTAAGAGCGCGGTGTCGACGTCGACGGGTCGCATCGCGCCCGCCGCGTGACGAGCGCCGGCGGAAGCTCGGGTCATGGGATGGTGAAGCCACGAAACCGCCTCGGACCGCAAGGGCCACGGGCGTCAGCCGACCGCGCCCAGATGGTGGACGAGGGCGACCGAGATCCGCCGGACGCGCTCGGCGGGCTCGTCCATGGGCGTGAAGATCGCCTCGTGCTCGCGGCGGGAGGATTCGCCCTCGGCGTCGAGATCGCTCGCCGTCGCGCCCGACCGAGCGCGCCGCCGGAGAGCCGGGCGTCGAGGAGGATCCAGCGCAGCCCCCCCCGACGACGCGATCGACGTCGAGATGCAAGACGTAAGCGACGAGCGCCTGGCGGCTAAGCTCGTAGCGTCCGCCGACGGTCGGGATCCGCGCGGTGAGCGCAAAGCGCCGCAGCATGCGGGCGAACCGCAGCGCGTTCGGCAGATGCACATTGGCGCAGGTGGCGGGGTCGATGACGATCGGCGCGACGCCTTGCGCGCGCCGGGAGCGGCGGTGGCGCGAAAGCCCGCCTCGCGGGCGCGCTCCGCCGTGCGCGTGCGGCGCGGACGTCACATCGCCCGATCCCGGAGGTCGACGCGGCCGCGCAGCAGCGCGGCGTCAGCGTATTGGAAGACGTGCTCGATCACCGCGACGCGCCGGCGAAAGCGCTCACTCTCGGCGTAGAGCGAGCGAAAGCGCTCGGCATCCTCGGCGACGGCCGCCCGGGCCCCGCCCGGCGCCTTGGCGGGAAAGCCCAGCTGCTGGAGGGTGGTGTTGTGCCGGATGGCGCGCAGCCGCGACGACTCGCGCCGATGCTGGGGTGCGCGGCCCTCGTCGTGGCGGCGCATCGGGCGCGAGCCCGTGCGTCCAGCATGTTGGCGCCGAAGGCACCCGGGACCGCGGCGGCGTCCGGATCGTCCATCCGCAGGTCGCCGAAGCGCTTGACCATGGTGAAGAACGCGGCGGCGTCGACGTCGTCGGCGTAGAACAGGTCACGCGCCCGCGGCGGCGCGGTCGGGACGTGCTCGAGGATCGGGTGACCCCAGCCACCGCGGTCTGGCCGAGAAGGCGGCCGGCATCGACGTGGCCGGTCTGCCGGCAGTGCCGGCCGCGCCTTTGGACGTAGACGCGGCAGGGGTCGCGGACGAGCGCCTCGCGCCGCACCGCGACGCCTTGCTCGAGCGCCTTTTCGGTCTTGAACAGCGGCGAGATGTCGACCCGGTCGTCGATGCCCAAGAGCTCCGCGAGGTAGAGCGCCGCCAACAGCGTGAAGCCGCTCTCGGTCCGGGCGATGAGGGCGTTGACGTCGGCCTGATCACCGTCGCCCGCGGCCCGGCGCTGCTCGAGCTGGACCGCCAACAGCCGCACCGGATTGGCGAAGGGATCGTGGTCCTCGAGGCTTCGAAGCTCCGCCGTCTCGGCGCGCAGCCACGCCTCGAGAGCGCCCGCTTCGGGCTTGTCGCTCACGTCCAAGCCCGACGACTCCCGCCGGCGGTGCCCGTCGCCGCGGCCGCCCGGCGGCTCAAGCGGCGTGCGCCGGCACCATGCCGGTCAGGTGGGCGATGTTCTTGAAGAAGATGCGCACGTGCGCGAGCGGGCGCGCCTTGACGAGCTCCTTGTTCATGTAGGCGTCGAAGGTGAGCTCCTGGACGTCGACGTCGCGGCAGATGGCGACGAAGCGCTCGCGCCGGGCGTCGTCGGTGTACCAGTAGCGCTGCATCAGCCCGAGCATCCAAAAGACGCCGCCATGGCTGCGCATGAACCGCCGGCGGGCCTGGGCGAGCTCGCGGACGTCGGCGCTGTGGCAGAACGCGTCCACCGCCTCGCCGGCGAGGCGGCCGCCGGTCATGGCGTAGAAGATGCCCTCGCCCGACGCCGGCGCCACCACCCCGGCGGCGTCGCCGGCGAGCAGCACGCCCCGCCCATCGTCCCAGCGCGGCAGCGGTTTCAACGGGATCGGCGCGCCCTCGTGGCGGACCGTGGCGCAGCCTTCGAGGCCGGCGGCCGCGCGCAGCCCGCCCACGGCGTCGCGCAAGGAGAAGCCCTTGTGCGCGGTGCCGGTGCCGATGCTGACCTTGTCGCCGTGGGGAAAGACCCAGCCGTAGAAGTCGGGCGAGAGCCGGCCGTCGTAATAGACGTCGCAGCGCGTCCCGTCGTAGTCCGCGCCCGCGCCCGCGGTGGACGCGATCTCGTGATAGGCGAAGACGAACGGCGTCTCGTGCTCGGGGATGGCCTGGCGCGCCACCGCGGAGCGCGCGCCGTCGGCGCCGATGACGGCGCGGGCACGGACGACCGCCTCCTCGCGATTGGTGTGCGAGCTGCCGGGATGGAAATGAACCAGCGTGGTGCCGTCGTTCTGGGGCTCGAGCTTGTGGAAGATGCCGGTACGGCGCTCGGCGCCGGCCGACCGGGCGCGTTCGCGCAGCCACTCGTCGAACGTCCCGCGGTCGACCATGCCGACGAAGCCGCCCTTGATCGGGATGTCGACCTTGTGCGCGCTGGGCGAGACGATGCGCGCGCAGGTGATGTGCGCGACCAGCTGGTCGTCGGGGATGTCGAACTGCTGGATCAGCCGCGGCGGGATGGCGCCGCCGCAGGGCTTGATGCGGCCGTCGCGGTCGAGCAGCAGGACCGCGCGGCCGGCCTCGGCGAGCGTCTGCGCCGCGGTGGCGCCGGCGGGCCCGCCGCCGACGACGACGGCGTCGAAGGTCTCGTGGGACGACGTCGAGGGTCGCGTCATGGCGATCATCCTCTTCCGAGATCGGCGGCGAGCGCGCCGCGTTCGGGGTTGACGGGAAGCGAAGCCGGGCCACCACCGGGGGTGGGAGCGGCGGCGACCCGCGCGGCGAGGCCGGCGGCGGCGACGAAGAGCACCGCTTCGACGGCGAAGACCGTGCCGTAGGCGGTGACGGGTGAGCCGAAGGCGAGCCGGGCGAGGTCGACGAAGACGGTGCCGAGAAAGCCGCCGAGCGCCGACGCGATCGCCTGCGAGGCACCCCACAGGCCGAGCTTGACGCCCTCGCGGCCGCCACCGCCGTTGCCGGCCAGCACCATCATCGAGCCGATGGCGGCGACGGCGAACACGCCGTTGGCGAGCCCGAGCGCGAACACCGCCGGGCGCAGCGGAAAGCCGGGGCCGATGACGCCACCGACGGCGATGGCCGCGAGCGCGGCACCCGAGGCGACACAGCCCGCGATCGTCCAGCGCCGCATCCAGCCCTTGGGCGCGAGGCCGCGGTTGCCGATGATGCCGACGGCGATCATGCCGATCAGCACGCCGCCGTACTGAAAGCTGGCGAGCCGGGTCGACTCGCCGGGCGTCAGGCCGAAGACGAGGCCCGCGAAGGGCTCCAGGATCAGGTCCTGCAGGCTGTAGGCGAGCATCGCCACGAAGACGAAGAGCGTGAAGCGCCGCGCCTCGGGCTCGGCCCAGATCTCGGCCATCGCGGCGCGAAAGGCCGGCGGCGGCGCGTCCGTGGTGGCGGCGGCGACGGCGCGCGGGCCCTCCAGCCCCCAGACCGCGACGGTGGCGAGCACGAAGGCGGCGACGGCGACGCCCGCGGCGACCATGACGAGCCGCGTCGTCGAGAACGGATCGAGCAGGGCGCCGGCGACGCCGGCGGTGACGACGAAGCCCGCGATCATCATCAGCCAGACCACGGCGGCGGCCGAGGGCCGGCGCTCGGGGGCGACGCGCGCGGCGGTGAGCGCCAACAGCGAGGTGCCGGCGGCGGCGCCGCCGGCGCCGATCATGACGAAGGCGACGACGGCGAGGGCGAGACCGGGAACGCGCGCCTCCGCGGTCCACGCGGTCGCGACCGCGGCCAGCAGACCGCCCGCGGCGAGGACGGCCATGCCGCCGACGATCCAGGGCGTGCGCCGCCCGCCGACGTCGGAGCCGTGGCCGAATTTCGGCCGCAGGATCTGCACGGCGTGGTGCAGCGCCACCAGCGTGCCGGGCACCGCCGCGGCGAGCGCGAGCTCCACGACCATGACGCGGTTCAAGGTCGTGGTGGTGAGCACCACGACGGCGCCGAGCGCCGCCTGGACGAGGCCGAGGCGGACGATGCCGAGCCAGCCGAGCGGCGCCGGCATCACGCGTCGAGCTCCGCCAGACCGAAGGCGGCGGCGAGCATGCCCAAGACGTAGAGCGCGACGCCCAGCCCGCTGAACCAGACGGCGCGCTCGCGCGGCCGCGCCAGGAACCTCGACATCAGTCCTCCCTGTGCGGCGAGGAGGACCGCCACGACCAGCGCGTGAAGCGGTCGATCCCACAGCACCAGCAAGATGACGACGGCGATCTGCGCCACCGCCATGACGACACATGCCAGCCGGGCGGCGCCGTCGACACCGAGACGTACGGGCAAGGAACGCACGCCCATGCGGGCGTCGCCCTCGATCGCCTTGAAGTCGTTCAGCGTCATGATGCCGTGGGCGCCGAGGCCGTAGAGCAGCGCCACCACGACGATCGCCGCCGACGGCATGGTGCCGGCGAGGACGGCGGCGCCGGTGAACCACGGCAGGCTCTCGTAAGAGAGCCCGACGGCGAGGTTGCCCCACCAGCCGTTGCGCTTGAGGCGCAAGGGCGGGGCGCTGTACGCCCAGGCGAGCGCGAGGCCCAAGACGGCGGCGAGAAACACGACCGGTCCCAAGAGCGCCGCGACGCCGAGCGACAGCGCGGTCCAGAGCAGCGCCAGCCACAGCCCCCAGCGGCCGGGGATGCGGCCCGACGGGATCGGCCGGTCGGGCTCGTTGATGGCGTCGACGTGGCGGTCGTACCAGTCGTTGACGACCTGGCTGGTGGCGCAGACCAGGGGGCCCGCGAGCACGATGCCGGCGGCGATCAGCCCCCAGCGCCCCTCGACCGCCACGCCCGTGGAGACGGCGCCGCAGCCGAAGGCCCACATCGGCGGGAACCAGGTGATCGGCTTGAGCACCTCGGCGACGGCGGACGGCGCCGGCAACGCCGTGGTCGTCACGCGCCATCCTCCGGCTTGCCGCCGTCGGGTGTGCCGCCGTGGGGCTTGCCGGCGTCGGACTTGCTCTCCTCGCCGTCGAGATCGCGCAGCCCGTAGCGGTGCAGCTTGACGTAGAGGCTCTGCCGGCTGAGCCCGAGCATCTCCGCCGCCGAGGCCCGGTTGTTGCCGGTGAGCTCGAGGGCCGCCTCGATGTAGAGGCGCTCGATCATGTCGGTGGTCTCCCGCACGAGGTCCTTCAACGATACCCGGCCGACGAGCTCGGTCAGCTGCTCGACCGAGCGGGGCAGCTCGTGCTGGCCGGCGGCGGGCGCCGAAGGCTGCGCGCCCTGTAGGCGCCGGCCGACATTGCGGATGAGAAAACCGAAATGGGGCTTGCCGCCGTTGACGACGCTCGCCGCGGAGACCTCGACCTCGCTGACGACGCCGTGCTCGCCGCGCATCTGGGTGGTGAAGAGCCGCACCACGCCGCGTTCGCGCAGGTTCGCCAACAGCACGTTGAGATCGACGCCGGAACGCCCGACCCAGCGATCGAGCGCCTCGCCCTCGGCCTGCTCGGCGGCGTGCAGCTGGGCGAGTTCGAGAAACGCGGCGTTGGTCTTGAGGACGCGGCCGTCATCGTCGGTGAGCACGAAGCCGTCGGGCGCGTCGTCGAGCGCCCGCAACGCCTTCGCGTCCACCGGCGAGGTCACGGGCTGGAACGCGCTCAACGGCGCCAGTCTTAGCAAGAACAGCGCCGCCGCCTCCTGGCGGAAGAGGGAGGCGGAGACGACGAAGGTCTCGCCGTCGAGGGTGTCGGCGCGGGTCTCGTCGGGACGACCGCTGGTGCGCACGCTGGCGAGCATGACGTCGATGGCGTCGGCCCCGTCGCGGGTGAAGCCTTCGGGAAAGCGCCGGCCGACGATACCGGCCTCGTGCGCCGGAAGTTGGCGCAGCGCCGCTGGATTGGCCTCCAGCACGCGCTGGGTGGCGGCATCGACCACGAGGATCGGATCGGAGGCGATCTGAAAGAGCAGGCGATAGCGGGTCTCGACATGGCGCAGCCGGGAGTAGTCCTGCTCCAGCGACTGCTGGGCGTCGATCAGCCGCTGCTGAAGCTGCGCCAGGGGGCGCAGGTCACGGCCGAGCGCCACGATCCAGGAAGCGTCGCCAAGCGGCACGGCGACGTAGAGGACCGGGAGATCGGCCGCGCCGGGGCCGAGCGGATGGTTGAGATGGCGGCCGCGGCGGCTGTCGCCGCCTGCGGCGTCTTGTAGCAGCCGCAGCACCTTGTCGCGGCTTTCGGCGGTCACGACGTCTTTAAGAGCGCGTCCGATCCAGCCCTCGCCGAGCCCGCCCGGGAAGTCGTCGAGACCGAGGGCGAAATCGCGGATGACGCCACGCTGGTCGATGACGAGGGCGATGTCGGCGGCATATTGAATCAGGTGCGCCGCTTGCGCGGCGTCGAGACCTCCGATCGTGTCCTTCGGGTTGGTGAAGGGCTTCACGTGAGGTCCGTCCCCAAACGACGAGTCACCGCTTAGCCCGGCGCGCGTGAGAACGCCCCATCCTTCTCCGCGGAACCGAAACGGTCGGCGAGCTTGGTCAACGCTTCCAAGAAGCCGGGAACCTCGCCGATTGTCAAGGTAAGTTTACGTCTCGTCAGCCTGACACTTCTTGAAGGCGCCAGTCCGGCGGCTCAGTTCCCGCGCCGGCCCGTGCGCATCGCCAACAATTCCTCGGCCTGAGCGACGGCCTGGCGACCGTCGAGCGCGGTGGCGTCGGCGCCGACGGCGGTGGCGAGTTCGGGATGGGCGAGGAACGCCGGGCCGCCGACGAACACGCCGACGTCCGGGTTGCGCGACCGGTGGCGCACCGCATGCACCAGCGTCGGCAGCCCGTCGAGCTTGGCGTCACAGCCGGTGGACAGTCCGACCAGATCGAAGCGCTCGCGCCCCACCAGGCGCAAAAGATCGGCGCGGGCGAGCGTGGCGCCGGACCACACGTCCCAGCCGGCGCGGCGGAAGAACTCGGCCACCATCGCGAGCCCGAAGCTGTGCTGCTCGCCCGGCGCCGGCAACAGCAGCGCGCGGCGGGGAAGTTCCGTGTGCGGGTCCTCGGCGTAGAAGACGTGACCCAACAGGTGCAGCATGTGGTGCAGCCGCGACATCGCCAAGGTGACGTCGGTGAAATGGCAGCGGTCGTCGGTCCAAAAGTCGCCGAGCCGCCGCGCCGCCGGCGCCACGACCTCCAGATAGAGCTGCTCGAAGCTGGCCCCGCGCGCGTGCAGCGCGTCGACGAAGCGACGGGCGGCGTCGGAATCCCGCGCCAGCACCAACTCCGCGAGCTCGCCGGCGCGGTCGTCCGCGGTCGCGGTCGCCGACTCGCGTCGCGCCCGGGCCACCCGATCGGCCAGCACCAGACGCGGGATCACCGCCCCGTCCAGCGTGCGGGCGAGTGGCGCCTGCGCCGGTTCGGCCTCCGCTCGCCCCGGCCGGCGCGGGTCGGCGGTGGTGCGGCGGGCCTGTGGCGTGGCGCCGGCTCGGGCATCGAGCGCGACGGCCAGCTGCTCTCTCGAAGCGGCCATGTTCTGCCCTCCTCCCACGGGCGCGTGCTCCAGTAGGCCGGCAGCGCCCCACCGCTCAAGACCGACCAGGGGGTCACTTGACAGATACCTGAACGAGCGATGAGCGCGACATTCTGTCAAGCCCTGTCAAGCTTTGTTGACGTTGGGTCTAGTTGACACCGCCGTCGTCCCGGCCTTAGGCTTCTCTCTCACCAAGCTCGCGTGGGGAGGCGCGATGCCGTTGCCGACAACCGAGCCGACCGCCCGTCAACCGCTTTATACCGCCGAAGAACGCGCGAGGCGCGACCAGTCGCCTTGGACGATCGTGCAGGGCGTGCTCGCGCCGGTGCAGTTCCTCGTCTTTTTGCTGAGCTTGGCGCTGGTCGTGCGCTACCTCGCGACGGGTGAGGGCTACGGCGTCGCGACGGCGTCGATCGTGGTGAAGACCCTGGTCCTCTACGCGATCATGGTCACCGGCTCGATCTGGGAGAAGGTCGTCTTCGGGCGCTGGCTCTTCGCGCGGACGTTCTTCTGGGAGGACGTCTTCTCGATGCTGGTGCTGGCGCTGCACACGGCCTACTTGGCGGCGCTGTGGGCCGGCGGCTGGACACCGACGGCCTTGATGGTGTTGGCGCTCGCGGCCTATGCGGCCTACGTCGTCAACGCCCTGCAGTTCGTCTTGAAGCTGCGCGCGGCGCGGCTCGCGAGCGAACCGGCGCGGCCGGCCGCGGGGGTGCGGGCATGACCGGCGTGGCGCTGCGCAAGAGCCGCGATTTGGCCACCTGCGATGCCCCCGAGGTCCGCGTCGAGCGCGGCCAGCGCGAGGTGTTCTGCGGGCTCACCGGCATCATCTGGCTGCACCGCAAGATCCAAGACGCCTTCTTCCTCATCGTCGGTTCGCGCACCTGCGCGCATCTGATGCAGTCGGCGGCCGGCGTCATGATCTTCGCCGAGCCGCGCTTCGCCACCGCGATCATGGAGGAGCGCGACCTCGCCGGCATGGCGGACATGAACGACGAGCTCGACCGCATCGTCGACCGCCTGCTGGCGCGCCGTCCCGACATCAAGCTCCTGTTCCTCGTCGGCTCCTGCCCGTCCGAGGTCATCAAGCTCGACCTTTCCCGCGCCGCCGAGCGGCTGTCGGCGCGTCACCTCCCCGACGTGCGGGTGCTGAACTACTCGGGCAGCGGCATCGAGACGACCTTCACCCAGGGCGAGGACCGCTGCCTCGCGGCGCTGGTGCCGGAGATGCCGGCGGCGACCGACGCCACGCCGCGGCTGTTGGTGGTCGGCGCGCTCGCCGACGTCGTCGAGGACCAGCTCACCCGCACCCTCGAGGCGGTCGGCATCGGCCCGGTGGACGTGCTGCCGCCGCGGCGCGCCGACGCCCTGCCCGCCGTCGGCGCCGACACCCGCTTCATCCTGGCGCAGCCGTTCCTGGCCGACACCGCCCGCGCCCTCGAAAAGCGCGGGGCGCAGCGCGTGGCGGCGCCGTTCCCGCTCGGCATCGAGGGCACGACGGGCTGGCTCGAGGCCGCCGCGGCCGCCTTCGACGTGCCGGCCGAGCGGGTGGCGGCGGTCACCGAAAGCGCGCGCGCCCGGGCCGCGACGGCGCTCGCGCACTACCGCGGCGAGCTCGCCGGCAAGCGCGTCTTCTTCTTCCCCGATTCGCAGCTCGAGGTGCCGCTGGCGCGGTTTCTCGCCCGCGAACTGGGCGTGGAGCTCCTCGAGGTCGCCACGCCCTATCTGCACCGGGCGCACCTGGCGCCGGAGCTCGCGCTCCTGCCCGCCGGCACCGCGCTCGTCGAAGGCCAGCACGTCGACCGTCAGCTCGATCGCTGCCGCGCGGCGCGCCCGGATCTCGTCGTCTGCGGGCTCGGGCTGGCCAATCCGCTGGAGGCCGAGGGGGTCGCGACGAAGTGGTCGATCGAATTGTTGTTCACGCCGCTGCAGGGTTTCGAGCAAGCGGGGGATCTGGCGGAACTCTTCGCCCGGCCGCTGCGGCGCCGCGCGCGGCTGAAGGTGTGAGGCCATGCAGCTGACGGTGTGGACCTACGAGGGGCCGCCGCATGTGGGTGCCATGCGCATCGCCACGGCGATGACCGGCGTGCACTACGTGTTGCACGCGCCGCAGGGCGACACCTACGCCGATCTCCTGTTCACGATGATCGAGCGGCGCGACGCGCGGCCGCCGGTCACCTACACCACCTTTCAGGCGCGCGATCTGGGCGCCGACACCGCCGAGCTCTTCAAGGGCGCGGCGAAGGAGGCGTTCGAACGCTTCAAGCCCGAGGCCCTCCTGGTGGGCGCCTCCTGCACCGCCGAGCTGATCCAGGACGACCCGGGCGGCCTCGCCCACGCCCTCGACCTGCCGGTGCCGGTGGTGCCGCTGGAGCTGCCGGCCTACCAGCGCAAGGAGAACTGGGGCGCGGCCGAGACCTTCTACCAGCTGGTGCGCGCCTTCGCGCCGGCGCCCGCGGCGGTCGCCAAGCCGCGCGACGGCGTGCCCCGCTGCAATCTCCTGGGCCCGACGGCGCTCGGCTTTCGCCATCGCGACGACGTCCGCGAGATCGAGCGGCTGTTGCAGCAGCTGGGCGTGCAGGTGAACGTCGTCGCGCCCTTGGGCGCGCGCCCCGCCGATCTCGCCCGCATCCCCGAGGCCGACGTCAACGTCGTGCTCTACCCCGAGATCGCCGGCACCGCCGCGCGCTGGCTCGAGCGCCGCTACGGCCAGAAGGCGACGACGGTGGTGCCGATCGGCGTCGGCGCGACCAAGGCCTTCATCGCCGAGGTCGCCGAGCTCGCCGGCGTCGACCCGGCGCCCGCGCTGGAGACGGGTTCGGGCCGCCTGCCCTGGTACTCGCGGTCGGTCGATTCGACCTACCTCACCGGCAAGCGCGTCTACATCTTCGCCGACGCCACCCACGCCGTCGCCGCCGCCAGGGTGGCGCGCGACGAGTTCGCGTTCGAGGTCGTCGGGCTCGGCACCTACTCGCGCGAATACGCCCGCGAGGTCCGCAGCGCCGCCGCGGAGATGGGGCTCGAGGCCCTGGTCACCGACGACTACCTCGACGTCGAGGAGCAGATCGCCGAGCTGCAGCCGGAGCTCGTCCTCGGCACGCAGATGGAGCGCCACATCGCCAAGCGGCTGGGCGTTCCCTGCGCCGTCATCTCGGCACCGGTCCACGTCCAGGACTTCCCCGCCCGCTACGCCCCGCAGATGGGCTTCGAGGGCGCCAACGTCCTCTTCGACACCTGGGTTCATCCGCTGATGATGGGCTTGGAGGAGCATCTCCTCACGATGTTCCGCGAGGACTTCGAGTTCCACGACGACGCCGGCGCCTCGCATCTTGCCAAGACCAAAAGCCGCGCCGCCGCCGCGAGCGAGCCCCCCGCGCAGACCGTCGCCGCGCTGGAAACGGCCGCGGGCGAGCCGGTCTGGTCCGCCGACGCCGAAAAGGAGCTCAAAAAGATCCCGTTCTTCGTCCGTCCGAAGGCCCGCCGCAACGCCGAGCGTTTCGCTGCCGAACGCGGCTTCGCCACCATCACCGTCGAGACCTTGTACGATGCCAAAGCCCATTTCGGCCGCTGACGCGACGCCCGTCCGGTTCGTCATCGTCACCCTCGATAGCCACTTGGCGGGGGCGGTGGAGCGCGCGCGGCGGGCACTCGCCAAGGACCTGCCGGGTCTCGAGCTCAAGCTGCACGTCGCCGCCGAGTGGGCCGACAACCCCGAAGCGCTCGAGCGCTGCAAAGCCGACATCGCCACCGGCGACATCGTGCTGGCCACCATGCTGTTCATGGAGGACCACATCCAGGCGGTGCTGCCGGAGCTGCAGGCGCGGCGCGACGACTGCGACGCGCTGGTGGCCTGCATGTCGGCGGGCGAGGTCATCAAGCTCACCCGCATGGGCCGCTTCGACATGAGCGGCGAGGCCAAGGGCGCCTTGGCCATGCTCAAGCGCCTCAAGGGCTCGAAGTCGACGAACAAGAGCGGTGGCCAGCAGCAGCTCGCGATGCTGAAGCGGCTGCCCAAGCTCCTGCGCTTCATCCCCGGCACCGCCCAGGACGTCCGCGCCTATTTCTTGACGTTGCAGTACTGGCTCGCCGGCTCCGACGCCAACCTCGCCAACATGGTGCGCCTGCTGGTCGACCGCTACGCCGCGGGCGACCGCCAGCACCTGCGCGCGACCCTGAAGCCGAAGCCGCCGGCGGAGTATCCCGAGACCGGGATCTACCATCCCCGCCTGGAGGGCCGGATCGGCGACGACCCCCGCCTCTTGCCCGTGCCCGAGGGCGCGGTGCGCGGCACCGTCGGCCTGTTGGTGATGCGCTCCTACGTCCTCGCCGGCGACACCGACCACTACGACGGCGTGATCGAGAGCCTCGAGCGCAAGGGTCTTCGGGTCATTCCGGCCTTCGCGGCCGGCCTCGACGCGCGCCCGGCGGTCGAGGCCTTTTTCCGCGAGCGCGGCCGCACGCTGGTCGACGCCGTCGTCTCCCTCACCGGCTTCTCGCTCGTCGGTGGGCCCGCCTTCAACGACGCCGAGGCCGCGGCCGATCTGATGGCCGAGCTCGACGTGCCCTACCTCACGGGCCAAGCGGTCGAGTTCCAGACCCTCGAGCAGTGGCAGGCCTCGGACCGCGGCCTGTTGCCCGTCGAGGCCACGATGATGGTGGCGATCCCCGAGCTCGACGGCGCCACCGGCCCCGTCGTCTACGGCGGCCGCTCGGGCACCGACCCGAGTGCCGCGGCGCGGGCGATGGTGCCGCATCCCGAGCGGATCGAGGCGCTCGCCGCGCGCGTCGACAAGCTGGTGGCGCTGCGCCGCACCCCGCGCGCCGAGCGCAAGCTCGCGATCACCCTCTTCAACTTCCCGCCCAACGCCGGTGCCACCGGCACCGCCGCCTATCTCTCGGTCTTCGCCTCGCTGCAGCACACCCTCGAAAAGCTCGCCGCCGAGGGCTGGACCGTCGAGGTGCCGAGCGACGTCGACGCGCTGCGCACGCGCCTCCTCGAGGGCAACGCCGCGCAGTTCGGCGCGGACGCCAACGTCCACGCCCGGGTGCCGGTCGACGACCACGTCCGCCGCGAGCGGCATCTGGCCGAGATCGAGGCGCAGTGGGGCCCGGCCCCGGGCAAGCACCAGACCGACGGGGCGGCGCTCTTCGTGCTCGGCGCGCAGTTCGGCAACGTCTTCGTCGGCGTGCAGCCGGCCTTCGGCTACGAGGGCGACCCGATGCGCCTTCTGTTCGAGAAGGGCTTCGCGCCGACCCACGCCTTCTCCGCCTTCTATCGCTATCTGCGCGAGGACTTCGGCGCCCACGCCGTCCTCCACTTCGGCATGCACGGCGCGCTCGAGTTCATGCCGGGCAAGCAGGTGGGGCTCACCGGCGCGTGCTGGCCCGACCGGCTGATCGGCGACCTGCCCAACATCTACCTCTACGCCGCCAACAATCCGTCGGAGGGCACCCTCGCCAAGCGGCGCTCGGCGGCGACCCTGGTGAGCTATCTGACCCCGCCGGTGGCCCATGCCGGGCTCTACAAGGGGCTGATCGAGCTCAAGTCCTCGCTCGACCGCTGGCGCTCGGCGCCGCCGGAAGCGGGTCGCGAGCGCGCCGAACTCGCCGAGCTGATCCAAGCGCAGGCCGCCGCGCTCGATCTCGCCGAGGCCGAGCCGGCCTGGCAGGACGATCTGGACATCAAGATCCGCCGGCTCGCCGAGGCCGTCCTCGAGCTCGAATACACCCTCATCCCGCACGGCCTGCACATCGTCGGCGAGACCCCGTCGGAGGAGGAGCGCTGCGAGCTCTTGGAGGCCTTCGCCGAGTCCAGCCGCGGTACGCACGTCGAGCACGAGCTCGTCAAGAAGCTGGTCGCCGGCGGCGCGCCCGAGAGCGTCGCAGGGCCCGGCGCCGACGCCGAGCGGCTGGCGCTTTTCCGCGAGCTCGCCACCACCGGGCAACTGCTCGCCGAGGACCACGAGCTGCCCGGGCTGGTCCACGCCCTCGACGGCGGTTTCGTGCGCCCGGTGCCCGGCGGCGATCTGCTGCGCACACCGGCGATCCTGCCGACGGGCCGCAACCTGCACGGCTTCGATCCCTTCCGGATCCCCAGCGCCTTCGCCGTCCAGGAGGGCGCCAAGCAGGCCCAGCGGCTGTTGGACCGCCACGCCGAGGAGGGCGAGCCGCTGCCGGAATCGGTGGCGATGGTGCTCTGGGGTACCGACAACCTGAAGAGCGAGGGCGGCCCGATCGCCCAGGCGCTGGCGCTGCTCGGGGCGGTGCCGCATTTCGACAGCTACGGCCGCCTCGCCGGGGCCGAGCTGATCCCACTCGCGGAGCTGGGCCGCCCGCGCATCGACTGCGTGATGACGCTCTCGGGCATCTTCCGCGACCTCTTGCCCCTACAGACGCGCCTGTTGGCGCAGGCGGCGTGGCTCGCGGCCAGCGCCGACGAGCCGATTGAGCAGAACTTCGTCAAAAAGCACGCCCTCGCGTATCAAGCGAAGCACGGCGGCGATCTCGAGACCGCGGCGCTGCGGGTGTTCTCGAACGCCGACGGCGCCTACGGCTCCAACGTCAACCACCTGATCGACAGCGGCTGCTGGCAGGACGAGGACGAGCTCGCCGAGACCTACACCCAGCGCAAGTGTTTCGCCTACGGTCGCTCCGGCCAACCCGAGCGTCAGCCGGAGCTCCTGCAGGCGGTGCTGGCCGACGTCCAGCTGGCCTACCAGAACCTCGAATCGGTCGAGCTGGGGGTCACCACGATCGACCATTACTTCGACACGCTCGGCGGCATCGGCCGGGCGGTGCGGCGCGCCCGCGGCGACGGCGTACCCGTCTATATCGGCGATCAGACCCGCGGCGAAGGCAAGGTCCGCACCCTCGGCGAGCAAGTGTCGCTCGAGACCCGCACCCGCATGCTCAATCCCAAATGGTACGAGGGGATGCTGGAGCACGGCTACGAGGGCGTGCGCCAGATCGAGGCGGCGGTGACCAACACCATGGGCTGGTCGGCGACGACCGGCGCGGTCTCGCCCTGGGTCTACCAGCAGCTCACCCGCACCTACGTGCTCGACCTCGCCATGCGCGAGCGCCTGACCGCCCTCAACCCGAAGGCGTCGGCCCGGGTCGCAAATCGCCTCCTGGAGGCCCACGAACGCAACTACTGGTCGCCCGACGCCGAGACCCTCGACGCCCTGCGCGAGGCCGGCGAGGAGCTCGAGGACCGACTGGAAGGCATCGCTGAGGAGGTGGCAGCGTGACGATCGTACTCGACAACGCGCCGAAACGGCCGGACGGTGAAGGCAGCGTCCAGGTCAAGATCGACGCCAAGATCTCCGGCGGTGCCAAGATCTTCGCCGTCTACGGCAAGGGGGGTATCGGCAAGAGCACGACGTCGTCGAATCTTTCCGTCGCCTTCTCGAAACTGGGCAAGCGCGTGCTCCAGATCGGCTGCGACCCCAAGCACGATTCGACCTTCACGCTCACCAAGAAGCTGATGCCGACGGTGATCGACGTGCTGGAGCAGGCCGACTTCCACAGCGAGGAGCTGCGCACCGAGGACTTCGTCTACGAGGGCTACAACGGCGTCATGTGCGTCGAGGCCGGCGGGCCGCCGGCCGGCACCGGCTGCGGCGGCTACGTCGTCGGCCAGACCGTCAAGCTCTTGAAGGAGCATCACCTGCTCGAGGACACCGACGTCGTCATCTTCGACGTCCTGGGCGACGTCGTCTGCGGGGGCTTCGCGGCGCCGCTGCAGCACGCCGAGCGGGCGCTGATCGTCGCCGCCAACGACTTCGATTCGATCTACGCGATGAACCGCATCGTCGCCGCCATCAAGGCCAAGTCGAAGAACTACAAGGTCCAGCTCGGTGGCGTGATCGCCAACCGCAGCCACGCCACCGACCAGATCGACCGCTTCAACGCGGTCGTGGGCCTCGACAAGCTCGCGCACTTCCCCGATCTCGACGCCATCCGCAAGTCGCGACTGAAGAAGTCGACGCTGTTCGAGATCGAGGGCAGCGACGAGATCGCTGCCGTCCAGGCCGAGTACATGCGCCTCGCCCAAGCCCTTTGGGACGGCGGCGAGCCCCAGCTCGCGACGCCGATGAAGGATCGCGACCTCTTCGAGCTCCTGGGCTTCGATTGATGGCGAACGGTACCTGGCAGCAGCGACGGGGCGAACTCGAGGACTACTTCGACCGGACTGCGGTCGAGGCCTGGAAGCGGCTGACCTCCGACGCCCCGGTGAGCGGCATCCGCGCCACGGTGCGGGCGGGGCGCGAAGAGATGCGCGCGACGCTCCTGGGCTGGCTGCCCGACGACCTCACCGGCCGGCGCGTGCTGGATGCCGGCTGCGGCACCGGTGCGCTCGCGGTCGCGGCGGCGCGGCGGGGTGCGGAGGTCGTCGCCGTCGACGTCGCCGCCAATCTGGTGGCCCTCGCCCGCGAGCGGGCGCCTTCGGGTCTCGGCCCGGGCCGGGTCGACTTCCGCACCGGCGACTTCACCGATCCGGCGCTGGGTCGCTTCGACCACGTCGTGGCCATGGACAGCTTCATCCACTACGGCCTCGACGACGTCGTCGCGGTGCTGGGCGAGCTCGCCGCGCGGACCGAGACGAGCCTCGTCGTCACCTTTGCCCCGCGCACGCCGCTGCTGGCGGTCATGCACGCCGTGGGCCGGCTCTTTCCGAAGAGCGACCGCGCGCCCGCGATCCAGCCGGTGCCCGAGCGCCGGCTCTTCGCGCGCATCGCGATGGATCCACAGCTCGCCGCCTGGCACCGTGGCCGCACCAAGCGCATCCAGCGCGGCTTCTACACCTCCGAGGCCGTCGAGGTCTCCCGGCTATGAGCGATCTCTCCGCCAACCTCGCGAGCGTCTGGAAGACCCTCGGGCCGCGCTTCATGCCCTTCGCCGACGCCGCCAGCGCGGAGCTGCCGCTGGCACGCCTGCTGCGGCTGTCGCTCTTTCAGATCTCCGTCGGCATGGCGGTGGTGCTGTTGAGCGGCACGCTCAACCGCCTGATGATCGTCGAGCTCGGCGTGCAGGCTTGGCTCGTGGCCGCGATGGTCGGCCTGCCGCTCTTGTTCGCGCCGTTTCGCGCGCTGGTGGGCTTTCGCTCCGATCATCACCGCTCGCATCTGGGCTGGAAGCGCGTCCCTTACATCTGGATGGGCACGCTGCTGCAGTTCGGCGGGCTCGCCATCATGCCCTTCGCGCTGTTGATCCTCTCCGGCGACGCGCACGGCGGGCCGGTCTGGGCGGGCACGATCGGCGCCGCCCTCGCCTTCCTTTTGGTCGGCGCCGGCCTGCACACGACGCAGACCGCGGGCCTGGCGCTGGCCACCGACCTCGCCGCCGAGGACAAGCGGCCACGGGTGGTGGCGCTGCTCTACGTCATGCTGCTGGTCGGCATGGCGGGCAGCGCGATGCTGTTCGGCTGGCTCCTGCGCGACTTCAGCCAGATCAAGCTCATCCAGGTGATCCAAGGCGCGGCGGTCGTCACCTTGGTCTTGAACGTCATCGCGCTCTGGAAGCAGGAGGCGCGGCGCCCCGAGCTCACCCGCCACGACCGCCCGCGACCGGATTTCAAGGGCGTCTGGCGCGACTTCCTGGCGGGCGGCCGCGCCGGTCGCCTGTTGGTCGCGGTCGGCCTCGGCACCGCGGGCTTCAGCATGCAGGACATCCTCTTGGAGCCCTATGGCGGCGAGGTGCTCGCGCTTTCCGTCGCCGGCACGACCACGCTCACCGCCATCTTCGCCGCCGGCTCGCTGGCCGGCTTCGTGCTGGCGGCGCGCCGGCTCGCCCTTGGCCACGACCCGCTCAGGATCGCCGCCCTCGGCGTGCTCGTCGGCATCTTCGCTTTTTCCGCGGTCGTCTTCGCCGGGGCGCTCACCTCGCCGCTGCTCTTCCGCGTGGGTACGCTGATGATCGGCTGCGGCGGGGGGCTCTTCGCGGTGGGCACGCTCACCGCGGCCATGAACCTGGCGGAGGGGGGACAGAGTGGCCTCGCGCTCGGCGCCTGGGGCGCCGTGCAGGCGACGGCCGCCGGCGTCGCGATCGCGCTCGGCGGCGCGATCCGCGACGGCGTCACCACGCTCGGCGCCCAAGGCGTCCTCGGCCCGGCCTTCACCGGACCAGCGGTCGGCTACGGCGTCGTCTACCACCTGGAGATCGCGCTGCTGTTCATCACCCTGGTCGCAATCGGGCCGCTCGTGCGCCGTCCGGCGCCCTCGGCCAAACCCACCCCGTCCAAGTTCGGCTTGGCCGAATTCCCGGTCTAGCCCCC
Organism: Alphaproteobacteria bacterium; assembly: GCA_046541805.1. Classification (GTDB taxonomy): domain Bacteria; phylum Pseudomonadota; class Alphaproteobacteria; order Geminicoccales; family Geminicoccaceae; genus JAAAPF01. The sequence goes on along the minus strand of JBKHCM010000009.1, from coordinate 16,564 downwards.
TGCCTGCGGAGGCCAAGCGATGCCCACTGTTGGTGCCATCACTTCCCACATCGATGTCGCCCAAGTCGTCCTGTACGCGTTCTGGATCTTCTTCTTAGGCCTCGTGCTGTACCTCCGGCGGGAGGACCAGCGCGAGGGCTACCCGCTGGTGCACGAGGAAGGCCCGAGCAGCCCGGGCTACTTCTACCCGCCGGAGGCGAAGACCTTCGCGCTGCCGGGCGGTGGGGCGCGCAAGAGCAACCGTCCCGACCGCGATGATCTGCCGTACGAGACCACCTCGAAGATCATCGGCATTCCGGTGGAGCCCAAGGGCGACCCGCTCAAGGCCGGCGTCGGCCCGGGCGCCTACGCCAACCGGGTGGACGAGCCGGACCAGACCTTCGACGGGCACAACCGGATCGTGCCCACCCGCGTCGCCGGCGAGTACGGCGTCATGGAGGGCGACCGGGACCCGCGCGGCTACACCGTCGTCGGCTCCGACGGCAACACCGCCGGCAAGATCGTCGATCTCTGGGTCGACCGCGCCGAGTTCATCTTCCGCTACTTCGAGACCGAGGTGGCAGGCAGCGGCCGACGCGTCTTGCTCCCGGTCGGCTTCGCCTTCGTCAACAACCGGCGCAAGATGATCTTCGTCGACAGCATCACCGCCGCGCAGTTCAACGACGTGCCGGCGCTGGCCGATCCCGATCAGGTCACCCGGCTCGAGGAGGACAAGGTCACCGCGTTCTACGGCGGCGGCTATCTCTACAGCACCCGTGAACGTGCGGAGCCCGTGCTGTGACCATGCGCGAGCACGATTACGAGCCGATCCGGGGTCTCCCGGAGCGGCTCCCGCCGGGGGAGGAGATCCTTTGGCAGGGCGCGCCGAACTGGCGCGCCCTCGCCCGGCGCGCGTTCCACGCCGACAAGGTCCTCCTCTACTTCGCGCTGCTCCTGGTCTGGCAGGCGGCCGTCGTCTTCGGCCAGGGTCGCCCGCCGGCGGAGCTGGTCTCCGCGGCCATATGGTACGTCCCGATGGGCACGATCGCGGCCGGCATCCTCGCCGTTTTCGCTTGGTTGAATGCGCGGATGACCGTCTACACGATCACCAATCGGCGCGTGGTGGTGAAGTTCGGCGTGGCCCTGCCGATGACCGTGAACCTGCCCTTCAGCCTCGTCCGTGACGTGAACCTGAAGCGCTACGGCGACGGCACCGGCGATCTCGCGCTGGAGTTGGGAGGCGAAGAGCGGATCTTCTACCTGCATCTGTGGCCGCACGTCCGGCGCTGGCACATCACCAAGCCGCAGCCGATGCTGCGCGTCATCCCCGACGTCGACGAGGCGGGGGAGCGGTTGGTGACGGCGCTCAAGCGCTTCCACGAGGCGCATCCCGAGACCGCAGCCCGCGCCGGCGACGACGGTGTGCCGCGCGTCCAACAGCTCGCGGCGGTCAGCTGAGCCGCCGCCGGAGGGGACACCACCATGGAATCGACGAGCACCCGCAATCTCCGCCGCAGCCACGCCGGCGATGGCCTGCCGAAGGGGGCCCTCTACGGCGCCATCGGCCTCGTCGCGCTCACCCTCGTTCTCGTCTTCGCCGATCAGGCCAGTGACGCCATGCGCGGCGAGCACACGACGACCTCGCCGCAGAGCGTGCACCAGCTGGCGTTCGCGATCGAGGGCGAGGACGGACCGATCGCGGTGAACCGCGCTGAGAGCGGCGAGGAGCTGGCCGTCTTCGCCGCCGAGGAGAGCCGCTTTCTCCGCCAGGTGGTGACCAGCCTCGTCGACAAGCGCGAGCGCTCGGACATCCCGGCGGACCGGCCCTTCGATCTGATCCGCTGGTCGGACGGAACCATGATCCTCGCCGATCCGACCAACGGTCAGTACATGCCGCTCAACGGCTTCGGCGCCGACAACGAGCGCGCCTTTCGCCGCCTGTTCGTCGCCGCGGGCGACGGCTCGTGAGGCTCAAGGCGCTGTTCGGGCGCGAGCGCTTCGCGATGGGCTGCACCGTCGAGGTCGAGCACAGCTTCGAGAGCCTGCACGCCCATGTCGACCTCGACGGCAACCCGGCGGTCGAGCCGGGCGACAGCATCGTCGTCCACGGCCCGCCGGTGGACGTCGCCTTCGGCCAGCGGCTGGTCGAACGGCGCACCGCGACGATCATCCGCGCCCATCCGCTCGAGCGCGCATGGACGCGGCTGACCGGTCGGCTCGAGCTCATGGAGCTCTGCGAATTCAGCTTTTCCTCGGGGGAGAGGATATGACGGCTGAGGCGGCGACCGCGCCCGCGGTCAACCAGACGACGCGCCGAGCGCAGGAGAGCACGGTCCTCAGCCCGCGCTTCTACACGACCGACATCGACGCCCTGGAGCGGGTCGACGTCTCGGGCGTGCGCGCCGACTGGGACGACCTGATGGCGGAGATGCGCGCCGATCCGAACAAGGGTCATTTCGTTCGCACCGAGGCGTGGGACGCCGATCTCGACAAGATCCCGCCGGCGCTGCGCCGCGAGTTCCTCGACTTCCTCGTCAGCTCCGTCACCGCCGAGTTCTCCGGCTGCGTCCTCTACGCCGAGATCAAAAAGCGGATCAAGAACCCGGAGCTGCGCGAGCTCTTTCGCTACATGAGCCGCGACGAGGCACGCCACGCCGGTTTCCTCAACGACACCCTTATGGACTTCGGCCACGCCGTCGACCTCGGCTTCCTGACCAAGAGCAAAAAGTACACGTTCTTCCAGCCCAAGTTCATCTTTTACGCGACCTATCTCTCCGAGAAGATCGGCTACGCACGTTACATCACCATCTACCGCCATTTGCAGCGCCACCCGGAGAATCGGTTCCATCCGATCTTCAAATGGTTCGAGCAGTGGTGCAACGACGAGTTCCGCCACGGCGAGGCCTTCGCGCTCTTGATGCGCGCGGACCCGCGCCTGCTCAAGGGCTACAACCGCTGGTGGATCCGCTTCTTCCTGAACGCGGTGTTCGCGACGATGTACGTCCGCGACCACGCTCGGCCGGCCTTCCACGCCGGGCTCGGGATCGACCCGACCGACTACGACTTTCAGGTGTTCAGGATCACCTCCGAGATCTCCAAGCAGGTCTTCCCGTTCACGCTGGCGATCGACGATCCGCGCTTCTTCGCGAAGCTGGAGACCCTCAAGGGGATCGCCCAGGCGATGGCCGCGGCCGAGGCCGAGGGCGGGGTCGCGAACCGGCTCAAGCGGTGGGCGCTCGCCGGGCGCGCCACCTTCACCTTCGCCGGCCTCTACTTCTTGCCGGTGACCCCCCACGACACACCCCGCCAGGCGCGGCCGGCACCGGCTTGGTAGGCGAAGGAGGCGGCGTTCGATGTCCGAATTCGGCGGCCCGATCCTCTTCGCGCTGTTTCTCTGGTGGTCGAGCACCGGCGCCGTGCTCTACCTGGTCGGCCTGCCGCACCGCAGCTTCCCGTGGAGCATGGCGGGCGCGACCGGCCTCGCCGGCCTCTCGCTCGCCGGGCTGGTGGCGCTTGCCGACACCGCGACGCCCTGGGCCGCCTATCTCGGCTTCGCCTGCGGGCTAGGGCTGTGGGCGTGGCACGAGACCAGCTTTCTCTTCGGCTTCGTCACCGGCCCGCGCCGGCTGGCGGTGAGCCGTGACGCCGACGGCTGGCGGCGCTTTCGTGATGCGCTGGGCACCCTGGTTTATCACGAGTTGGCGATCCTGGTGACCGCCGTGGCACTCGCTTGGCTGCTGTGGGACGCGGCCAACCAAGTGGGCCTGTGGGCGTTTTTGCTGCTCTGGATCATGCGGCTCAGCGCGAAGCTCAACATCTTCCTCGGCGTTCCCAACATGAACGAGGAGTTTCTGCCGGCGCATCTGGGCTTTCTCAGAAGCTATTTCCGCAAGCGCGCGATGAATGTGCTGTTCCCGATCTCGGTCACGCTCGGCACGCTCACCTTTCTCTGGCTGTTGCACCGTGGCGTGGCGTACGAGGGCAGCGGCTTCCAGGCGGCGGCTTGCCTGATGCTGGCGGCGATGCTGGCGCTCGCCGTCCTCGAGCACTGGTTCCTCGTCCTGCCGGTGCCCGATGCGGCGCTTTGGCGCTGGGCGATGCCGGCGCCGCGTGAGGAGCGCGACCAGGCGACGCTTTGCGCCGGTTCGACGCGAAAGACGGCCATGGCGCAGCGGGTGTTGCCGCCCTTGGCGCCGTCTACCGGCTCCTTACGAAAGCGCCCCTCCACCTGAGGGCCGCCGCTCGCGTTCGCCGCCGCCTTCGCGCCAACCACGACGCCGGCGGCCCGAGGGCCGCCGGCGTCACGTGGCGGGCGCTCGCGCCGAGCCCCGCCCTCAGCGCTTGGAGAACTGAAAGCTGCGGCGCGCCTTGGCCTTGCCGTACTTCTTGCGTTCGACCTCGCGATCGTCCCGGGTGAGAAAGCCGCCCGCCTTGAGCGCGGGGCGCAACCCGGGATCGTAGAGCGTCAGCGCCCGGCTGATGCCGTGGCGCACGGCGCCCGCCTGGCCCGAGAGCCCCCCGCCGACCACCGTGCAGTGGACGTCGAAATGGTTCGGCTTGTTCACCGCGCCGAAGGGCTGACGCAGGATCATCTGCAGGGTGGGTCGGGCGAAATAGGTCTCGATGTCCTTGCCGTTGACCGTGACCTTGCCGGTGCCGGGCTTCACCCAGACACGGGCGATGGCATTCTTGCGCCGGCCGGTGGCGTAGGAGCGGCCCCAGCGATCGATCTTGGGCTCGGCGGGCTCCGGCGCCGCCTCGGTGGCGATGCCCGCGGGCTTGGTCAGATCCTTGAGGTCGGCGAGCGTGCGGGTCTCAGCCATGGCTCTTCTCGATCGAGTTCTTGGCGTTCAGCGCGGCGAGGTCGAGCCTGGCCGGCTGCTGCGCCTGATGCGGATGCTCCGGACCGGCGTAGACGTGCAGCTTCTTGAGCTGGCGGCGGCCGAGCGGGCCTTTCGGCACCATCCGCTCGACGGCCTTTGCGATCACCCGCTCCGGATGGCGGCCGTCGAGCACCTTGTCGGCCGTACGCTCCTTGAGCCCGCCGGGATAGCCGGTGTGCCAGTAGTAGGTCTTCTGGCGGCGCTTTTTGCCGGTGAGCCGAACCTTTTCGGCGTTGACGATGACGACGTGGTCGCCCGTGTCGATGTGCGGGGTGAAGATCGCCTTGTGCTTGCCGCGCAGGCGGTTGGCGACGACCGCCGCGAGCCGGCCGAGCACCAGGTTCTCCGCATCGATGAGCACCCACGCCGGCGAAACGTCCGCCGGACGCGCGCTGTAGGTCTTCATGGATCGATCCAATCCGAAACCGGCGATCCGCCACCGCCGCGGTGAAAACGCACCGGGCACGGCCGCCGGGATGCACAGTAGCCGAGCCGTTTACGCCCGATTGATGCCACCGTCAACGACACGGGGATCGCTGGGTGCCTCGACCCCCGTCACGGCGCGCGATACACGGCTCCTCGCCGAGCAGAAAGGCCTCATGCGCCTCGAAGACCTCCGCCGTGTCGGCTCGATCGCCGTGGTGGCCGCGCTCGCGGCCCGCAGCACGCCCGATCGCGATCCCCGCGAGGTCCAAGCCATCGTCGGCCGGAGGAAACCTTCGGGAGGCGTTGTGGTCGTTCCAGGCCCGAGCGCTGCAGCGGGGGCGGCAGCGGGCGGACCTTATCGCCCGCGGCGGCGCCGGCGACGACATCTTGGACATTCTGGCGCTGTCCGGCGGCGCCGATTGGGGATGCGTTCGGCGCCGGCTATCTGGCGCACGGGGACCGGCTCGGCGGGGACGCCGTCGAGCCCATGCCCGCGTTCGACAGCATCGCCGGCATCGGCAGCGGCGGGCTGATCGGGCCCCCGGACGCGAGCGACGAACCCGAGCGCCGTCGCGGCATCGAGGATGTCTACCGTCAAACGCGAACGGATTGGGTCGCGTTCGCCCGCATCGTCGACATCCCGATGGCGGCGACGGCGATCCTGGGCGCCTTTCCGCCGGTCGGGATCGACCGTCGGCTGGACGTCGACGGGGGCGCCGTCCAGGGCGTGCCCGGCGTCTCGCCTCCCCGGCTTTTGGCCTTCAGCCGCCGGTGGCGCGAGCGCTACGGAGACCGGCCGAGGCCGCTCGTTCGCTTCTGGTTCATCTTCGATGACCCGCCCGGCCTGCGCCCGGAACCCGTGGGCCTGAGCGGGTACGAGATGGTCTACCGCAGCTATGGGACCATCAGCCAGACCACCTTCAAGGCGCCGTCGGCGGCCCATCTGCTGCAGGCCGAAGCGACCGAGAGGTCGGACATCGCCGACCTGGCGGCGCGCTCGGTGGTCATCCCCGACAGCGAGGTCGCCAACCCCGACGCCCGGCCGTTCGATCCGGCGGTCGCCAACGCCCTTGTCGATCTCGGCCGCACGGTCGCGGATCGCCGCGACGGCGGCTGGCACCGCGACTAGCCGGGCGGAGCCGGCGGCACCGAGTACGTGCCGACGACATGCGCGACGCGCTGGTCGTCGGGCTCGGCGCGCACCTCACACTCGCCGATGATGAGGCGCTTGCCGGCCTTGAGGGTACGGGCGTAGCCGAGCAGGTTGCCGGGATGCGGCTTGGCGAGGAAATGCACCGTGAGGTCGGTGGTGACCGCCAGCGGCACCTTCCCTACGTGGCTCAAGGCGACGCCATAGAGCGCGATGTCGGCGAGCGCCATGATGGCCGGCCCGCAGATCGTCCCGCCCGGCCGCAGCAGGAGCTCGCGGTAGGGCAGGCGCACGAGCACGTCGCCCTCGCGGAAATGGACGACCTCGACGTCGAGCATGCCGACATAGGGCACGCCTTCCGCCGCCAGCTCGGCGAAGCTCGCCCGATCCAACGCTTCGCCGATGCGCATGCGGCTCCCCCCTCGCCCGATCGCCCATGGGCGTTTAAGACAAGGGTCACGCGCAGGGAAGGGAGGACGAGATGCCCGACTCGCTCGACGAGCCGATGCTGCTGACCGCCGCCGCGGGCGGCGTCGTCACCCTCACGCTCAACCGCCCCCAGGCGTTCAACAGCCTGAGCGAGGCGCTGATCGAGGCGATCCAGGCCGAGCTCGACCGCATCGAGGCGGATGCGAGCGCTCGCGTGGTGGTGCTGCGCGGCAACGGCAAGGCGTTTTCCGCCGGCCACGACCTGAAGGAGATGGGCGCGAACCGCACCCGCGAGGACCTGCGTCGGCTTTTTGAGCGCTGCTCGGCGATGATGACGCGGCTGACCAAGCTGCCGCTGCCCGTCATCGCCGTCGTCGACGGCATCGCGACCGCCGCCGGCTGTCAGCTCGTGGCCGCCTGCGACCTCGCGATCGCCAGCGAGCGTGCGCGCTTCGCGACCTCGGGCGTGAAATACGGCCTCTTCTGCTCGACGCCGATGGTCGCGCTCTCGCGCAATGTGCCGCGCAAGCCGGCGCTGGAGATGCTCTTGACGGGCGACTTCATCGACGCCGCCACCGCCAGGCAGTACGGCCTCGTCAACGCCGTCGCCGCCCCCGACGCCCTGGCGGACGCCGTCGCCGGCCTCACCGCGCGGCTCGTCGACAAGCCCAAGGACGTGCTCGCTCTCGGCAAGCGGGCCTTCTACGCCCAGCTCGAGATGGGCCTCGAGGAGGCCTACGCCGTCACCACCGAGGCCATCGTCGACAACGCGCTGATGGCGGATTTCGAGGAGGGTCTCGCCGCCTTCAAGGAGAAGCGGCCGCCGCGCTGGAACGCGTCCTGACGGCGCCCGGGCGCAGGGATCGGCCGCGGCGCTCTCTCGCCTTCCGGGCGAGGTGAACCGTTGGCACCCCGACGGCGGCCGGCGCGCCCCTCTCGGCGATGACGCGATGCTGTTGGTGCTCGACCAATCGAACCGCTGCGCCAGGCCGGCGCTTGGATCAAGCGGATCGTCAAGGGTGTGAAGACCCTCGCGATGGTGGCGACGAGCACGCATCCGATGCTCCCGAGCCACTTCGCGACGCGTACCTGCAGCGCGAAGGCGATCGGATATGGCCGGTGAACCCGCGTGCCGCCGGCGAGACGAGCCGAGGGCGAGATGGTGTACACCAGCCTCGCCGAACCGCCGCAAAAGCCCCACATCGCGGACGTGGTTCGCCGCTCGGAGGAGGGCCGGGGCCATGGTCGACGAGGCGTTGGCGCTGAAGGCGCCGGTGATGTGGATCCAGCTCGGCCTGCGCGACGACGCGGCGCCGGCAAGGGCCGAGGCCGCGGGGGCGCGGGTCGGCATGGACCGCTGTGCGAAGATCGAATATGGACGGCGCTTCGGCGAGATCGGCTGGCGCGGCGTCCATCGCCGCGTCATTTCCGCCGAGACATCGACGGCGCGGCAGCTCTCCGGCGGCGGTCGCGCTCCGACCGACATCCAGGGGGAAAGTTCGTCATGAGCGAGCACGCCTACGGTTTCGAGACGCTGGCGCTGCACGCCGGCTACGCGCCCGACGCGACCACCGGGGCGCGCGCCATCCCGATCTACCAGACGACGTCCTACGCCTTCGAGAATGTCGAGCACGCCGCCTCGCTCTTCAACCTGCAACAGTTCGGCAACATCTACTCGCGGCTCACCAACCCGACCGTCTCGGTCCTCGAGGAGCGGGTCGCCGCGCTCGAGGGCGGCGTCGCCGCCTGCGCCACCGCCAGCGGGCACGCCGCGCAGTTCCTCACCTTCTTGAACCTGCTGACGCCGGGCACCAACGTCGTCTCGAGTTTCAAGCTCTACGGCGGCTCGATCAGCCAGATGAAGGAGACCTTCCCACAGTTCGGCTGGCACACCCGCTTCGTCGATCCGCGCGACCCCCAGAACTTCGCGAACGCCATCGATGAGCGGACCCGGGCGGTGTTCTTGGAGAGCGCGTCGAACCCCGACGGCATCGTCGCCGACATGCGCGCCATCGCGGAGATCGCGCACGCCCATCACGTCCCCGTCGTCGTCGACAACACCCTGCCCTCGCCCGCCCTCTGCCAGCCGATCCGCTTCGGCGCCGATATCGTCACCCACTCGCTTACCAAGTACATCGGCGGGCAGGGCAACTCGATCGGCGGCATTATCGTCGAGGGCGGCACCTTCGACTGGGGGGCAAGCGACAAATATCCGCTGATGACCGAGCCCACGAGCGCCTATCACGGCCTGCGCTTTTGGGAGACCTTCGGCAATCTGGCCTTCACGGTGCGCAGCAAGGCCATCGGGCTGCGCGACATGGGTCCCGCGCTGTCGCCGATGAATGCGTTCTTGCTGCTGCAGGGGCTGGAGACGCTGAGCCTCAGGATGGAGCGCCACGTCGCCAACGCCGACAAGGTGGCGGCTTGGCTCGCCGAGCACCCGCAGGTGGCTTGGGTATCCTATCCGCGCCTGCCGCAGAACCGCACGCCGCAGCTCGACACGTACTGCCCCAACGGCGTCGGGTCGGTCTTCACCATCGGCGTCAAGGGCGGCTACGACATGGGCGTGACGATGGTGGACGCTTGCGAGCTGTTCTCGCACGTCGCCAATATCGGCGACACGCGCTCGCTGATCATCCACCCCGCCTCGACCACCCACCGGCAGCTGACGCCGGAGCAGCAGGAGGCGGCGGGCGCCGGACCGGACGTGGTGCGGCTGTCGATCGGCATCGAGAGCGTCGAGGACATCATCGCCGATCTCGACCAGGCGCTGGCCAGGGCGGCGCGCTGAGCAGGCTCAGCCACCCTGGACGAGCCGCAAGCCGTCCGGTGACCGCGCCAGGGACCGTTCCGGCTTGTCGCGGTAGAGGCGGTCGTCGGCCGCGTCGAGGAGCGTTGGCGCGGTCGTGCCGTCGACCCCGTAGAGCGCGATGCCGATGCTGACCTGCGGCACAACCCGTGCGCCGTCGCGGACGCTCACCGGCACGGCCACCGCCTCGTGCATCCGCTTGGCGAGGATGGCAGCGGTCTCGGGCGTCGCGTCGCGCTGAATGACCGCGAATTCGTCGCCGCCGAGGCGGCCGACCACGTCGCCGGTCCGCACGCTTGCGGTCAGGGCCCGTGCGACCGCGGCAAGAAGAACGTCGCCGGCGGCGTGGCCCCAGCGGTCGTTGATCGCTTTGAGCCCGTCCACGTCGAGCAGATGGAGCGCGAAGGGTGGTCCCGCCGCGGCGGCGCGGATCGCGGCGTTGAGCTCGGCGTCCAAGCGGCGGCGGTTGGCGACGCCGGTGAGGGCATCGTGCCGGGCGAGGTGCTCGCTGCGCACGAGCGCCCGCTCGGTTTGCCGCAAACGGCGGCGGGCGCGGCGCCGCACGCGCGCGAAGGCGACACCGACCGCGGCACCGCCGACGGCGACGGCCAACCAGAACGCCGTGGTCACCTTGAGGATCCGGTCGATCTGACGATCGACGCTGCGCGACCAGGCGAGCGCTTCCTGCTGGGCGGTGAAAACCCCGACGCGGGCGACGGCGTGGGCACGTGCGACCGCGTCCGCCGCCGCGAGGCGAGTGACCGGCCGCCCTGGCCGCGCCTGCCAAGCGCTAACGGCCAAGAGTGCCCGTTCCGCCTCGGCCACGACGCCGTCGGGCGGCGCCGCGTCGGCGCGGCCCGCCGCGTCCTCCAGACGGTACAGACGTTCGACCACCGCGGCACGGGCCGCGGCGACGTTGTCGACCGGACGGGCGCTGTGTGGGTGGAGGACGGCGTCCTTCAAGGCCTCCAAAGAGCGCTCGAGGCCGACGAGCATGACCAGCTGCGCCGGCTCGTCCGCCTGCAGTGTCCTCGATATCATCCGCCAGCTCGCCGCCTGGACGATCATGACCGCGATGAGCACCACGACCGCGAGCGTGGGCACGATCGGCGGACGCGGAATCCTACGCCGAGAGCTGGCCACGCTACCCCCTCGCGAGCCGTACGCATATCTCCGCGCGAAAGTAGCATCCTCTCATGTTCGCGCATCGCTCCTATGCCCGCAACGATCGCCGCGCGTCAACATGGCCTCAGCCGCCGTCGTCGACGAGGAGCAGGTCTTCGGGATGAACGCCGATCCGGCAGCGCGTGCCCGGCGGCGGATCCCCCTGGTCGATGCGGTTGACGTTGTAGCGGCTCACCTGGACGCGCGTGCCGTCCGCCAGGCGCACGAAGACGAAGCTGAGGTCGCCGTAATAGGCCACCTGCTCGATCACCGCGTCGAGCATCCGCTCGCCCGCGACCGGCGCCGTGGCGACGTCGAGCCGCAGCTTCTCGGGGCGAATGATCAGGACCCCGCCGGTGACGTGCGGGGCCGCGCGCGCGACGACGAGCTCGCCCAGGAGCGGGTGGCGGACCCGCGCGCTCGCGCCCTCGATCCCCTCCACCTCGACCTCGAGGGTGTTCATCGTGCCGATGAAGTCGGCGACGAAGCGATGGGTGGGGTTCTCGTAGAGGGTGCGCGGGTCGGCCACCTGCAGGACCCGGCCGGCGTCCATCACCGCGACGCGGTTCGCCATCGACAGCGCTTCCTCCTGGTCGTGAGTGACGAAAACGAACGTGATGCCGACCTCGTGCTGCAGGCGGACGAGTTCCAACCGCATGTCCTCCCTGAGCTTGCGATCGAGGGCCGAGAGCGGCTCGTCCAACAGGAGCATCTTGGGGCGCTTGACGAGCGCACGGGCCAGGGCGACCCGCTGGCGCTGACCGCCGGAGAGCTGGTCGGGCATGCGCTCGGCATAGCCCGCGAGCCGCACCATCTCGAGCGCGGCGGCGACCCGCGGGCGGATCTCGCCGCGGGCGGTGCCGTCGACCCTGAGACCGTAGGCCACGTTTTCCGCCACGGTCATGTGCGGGAACACGGCGTAGGATTGAAACACCAGGTTGACCGGGCGGCGGTTCGGCGGCACCGCCGTCATGTCCTTGCCGTCGATGAGGATGCGACCCTGGCTCGGCCGCTCGAAGCCGGCGAGCATCCGCAAAAGCGTGGTCTTGCCGCAGCCCGAGGGGCCCAGCAGCGCGAACAACTCGTTGCGGGCGATCTCCAGGCTGACGTCCTCGACCGCCGGTTCGGCGCCAAAGCGCTTGGTGACGCGCTCGATGCGAACGATGGGCTCGGGCACGGCCGCTACACTCCGGCTCTGGGCGGCGCCTGCAGTCGCATGGCGACGACGGTGAGCGCGATCGTGATGACGATGAGCACGGTCGAGGCGGCGTTGACCTCGGGCGTCGCCCCGAAGCGCACCATCGAGTAGACCTTCACCGGAAAGGTCAGCGTGTCCGGCCCGCTGGTGAAGAAGGTGATGACGAAGTCGTCGAGCGAGAGCGTCATCGCCAAGAGACCACCGGCGACCAGCCCCGGTCGCATGTAGGGCAGCGTCACCCGGCGAAAGGTCTGCCACTCGGACGCACCGAGATCGCGCGATGCCTCCTCCTGCGCCCGGTCGAACCCGGCGAGGCGGGCGCGCACCACGACCGCGACGAAGGGAAAGCTGAACGCGACGTGGCCGGCGACGATGTTGGCGAGGCTCAGCGGCCAGGGCAGCCCGCGCGGCCACCCCACCTCGGCGAAGAAGACCAGGAGGGCCACGCCCATGCAGATCTCGGGGACCACGATCGGCAACTGGTTCGCCGCCTCGACCGCGGGCTTGCCCGGAAAGCGGAACCGGTAGAGCGCGAGCGCGAACAGCCCGCCGAGGACCACCGAGATCGCCGTCGACAGCAGGGCGATCACCAGGCTGTTGGTGAAGGCCTCGATCAGCGACCTATTATTCGCCGCCGCGATGTAGTAGTCGAGGGTAAATCCCTGCCAGACGATGTTCCGGCGGCTGTCATTGAAGCTGAAAAGGACCAAAATCGCGATCGGCGCGTAGAGGAATAGGAAGGTCAGTGCGAGCCAAGCGCGCAGCCACCAACGGCGGGTATAGTCGAGCGGGCCGGGGGGAACGCCGAGCTTAAGCAATGCCACGGCCGCGCCCACCGAGCCAAGCCCTCAGAATCAACAACGCGAAGGCGACATAGAGCAAGAGGAACGACATCGCCGCCCCGACCGGCCAGTCGTTCGCCGATTTGAACTGGCGCTCGATGATGTTGCCCAAAAGCTGGCTGTCCGGACCGCCCAAAAGATCGGATATCAAAAAGGTGCCGATGGCCGGGATGAAGACGAGCATAAGACCGGAGACGATACCCGGACGCGCCATCGGAACAACAACGGAGAAAAAGGTGCGTAGCTGGCTGGCGCCGAGGTCGAGGCTGGCCTCCAAGAGCGAGCGATCGAGCCGCTCCAGCGACGCGTAGAGCGGCAGCACCATGAACGGCAGGTAGACATAGACGATGCCGAAGATCACCGCGGTGTTGTTGTAGAGCAGCTCCAGAGGCACATAGCGCTCGCCCAGAAGCCAACCCAACCCCACCGGCGTCAACACCAAGCGCGTCGCCTCCCACAGCCCTTCGAGGGTCCAATTCAGGTAGCCGTTGCCACGCAGCACCGCCAGCATGGCGTAGGTGCGGATGAGCATGTTGGTCCAAAAGGGCAGGACCACCAGCAACAACAACAACGACTTGGCGCGCGCGGGCGCGAAGGCGATCGCAAAGGCCACGGGAAACGCCACCACCAGAACGACGGCGGTGGCGATGGCGGCGATCCAGAGCGATTTCCAAAAGAGGCCGAGGTAGAGGGGACCGAGGGCCTCGAGGTAGTTGGCCCAGGTCCAGGTGAAGGCGATGTCCACCGGTCCGGCCCGCTCCCCGAAGCTGATCGCCCAGATCAGTGCCAGGGGCACGAAGAAAAACGCGAGCAGCCACAAACTCGCCGGCAGGACGAAGATGAAGAACGCCGCCGGCTGCTCGCGCCAGGACTGCAACCGTGCGGCCTCAACCGGCGAGCACGCGGGTCATCGCGGCATCGCGTAGCGACTGCGCCTCCTCGCCCTGATAGGCGGCGTATTCGCAGAGATCGAGGATCGCGTCCGGCGGGTAGATCGCGGAGTTACCGGTGATCTCCTCGGGCAACCGCGACTTCGCCGCCTCGTTCGGCGTCGGGTACATCACCCACTCGGCGATCTGCGCGTTGTTCTCCGGGTCGTGCACGTAGTTGATGAACTCGTGCGCGGCTTCGACGTGCGGCGCGCCCCTGGGGATCACCATGTCGTCTTCCCAGATGATGCTGCCTTCTTCCGGGACGACGTAAGCGAGGTCGTCATCCTCTTCCATCACCTGCAGGATGTCACCATTGTACTCCAGCGCGAGATCGACCTCGCGTGACAGTAGCAAGTCCTGCCCGGTGTCCGGTGCGAAGGTCTTGAAATGGCGCTTCGCCCGCAACAGCAACTGCACGGCCTCGTCCAGCTTCGCCGGATCGGTCGTGTTGATCGAGTAACCGAGGTACTTCAGTGCCGAGAGCAGCGTGTCGTTCTCCCGCTGCACGGCGATGCGGCCGGCATGCTCGTCGCCATCGTACAGTGCCGCCCAGCTGGTCGGGCTCGCGACCGACTTGCGGTAGCCGATGCCGACGGTCCCCCAGAAATACGGCACCGAGTATTCACGACCCGGGTCGTGCGGCGGGTCCATGAAGTTACCACGGATGTGCTCAAGGTTGGGCAAACGCTCCTTGTCGAGCGGCATCAACATCTCGGCCGCCCGCATGCGTGCCACCCAATCGTTGGACGGGAAGACGACGTCGTAGCCCGGATTGCCGGCGCGCAGCTTGGCGAAGAGCTCGTCGTTGGAGGCGAACAGCTCGTAGCGGACGCGGATGCCGGTGGCCTCCTGAAATTCCGGAATGGTCTGTGGATCGATGTAGCTGTCCCAGTTGAAGAGGACGAGCTCGTCGGCTTGGGCCTTGAGCGTGGCGGGCAGGGACGGCACGACGGCGGCGACGGCGACGCCCGCATTCAACAGACGGCGGCGGGTGAAGACCCGTTTCGGCAGGGCGTGCATGGGCGACACTCCGAGCGGCGAGCTTGACGCATGAGGCGCCGCGCGCGCGGGGCGCAGCGCGGGTGTTCTAGCGAGGGACGATAGACATGCAAGATGACAGCGCAACAACGTCGCCTCCCGACCGCGGTTCCGCGGCGTGATCGAGGCATGGCTCGCCGCCTTGCGTGCCGCCGACAGCGTCACGGTCGCCGCGGTCGCCGCTGGGCTCGGCCTCGTCGTCGGCCTGGGCCTGGGCCTCAAGCTCGCCCCCGTCCGCGAGCACCGCGTTCGTCGACTGGCCCGCGAGCTCTTCGAGGCCAGCGAGGACCGCCACCGCATGGCGACCGAAGCCATGCTGGAGCGGGCGCGGGCGTCTTTCGGCGAGCTCGCCCTCGATGCCCTCGGGCGCTCCAGCGAGCGTCTGATCGACCTCGCCGACGCCCGGCTCGGCGCCGAGCGCGGACGCCAGGCGGGCCAGCTCGACGAAAAGAAGGCGGCGATCGACCACGAACTCGAGCGCATGGGCCAAGAGCTCGAGCGGGTGCGCCAGCTGGTGATGGGGCTCGAGCGCGAGCGGGCGCGGGGACTCGGCCAGGTCTCGGCCCAGCTAGAGCAGGCGGCGCGCTCCACCGCCGAGCTCGCCCGCACCACCGACGGGCTGCGCGAGGCGCTCCGGCACGGCCAAAAGCGCGGCCAGTGGGGCGAGCGGCTCGCCGAGGACGTGCTGCGTCAGGCCGGGCTGGTCGAAGGCTTTTCCTACGAGCGTCAGCAGGTTCTCGGCGGCGGCGGCCGCCCGGACTTCACCTTCAAGCTGCCCTACGGCCGCTGTGTGCACATGGACGTCAAGTTCCCGCTCGACAACTATCTCCGCTATGTCGAGGCGCGCGAGCCGAGCGAGAAGACGCGACTCGAGCGCACGTTCTTGAACGACGTCCGCAGCAAGGTGAAGGAGCTCGGCGGGCGCGCCTACGGGCGCGGCGAGGACAGCGTCGACTACGTCCTCCTGTTCATTCCCAACGAGCCGCTGGCCGGCTTCATCTTCGAGCGGCGCCCGGAGCTGGTCGACGAGGCGCTCGCGAAGAAGGTGGTGCCGTGCGCGCCGGCGAGCCTTTTCGCTGTACTCTGCGTCATCCGCGAGGCCGTGGAGACCTTCACCCTCGCCGAGGCCACCGACGAGCTGCTTTCGCAGATGAGCCGGTTTCGCGGCGAATGGGGCGCCTTCAAGGACGAGCTCCACCGCCTGGGTCGCAAGCTCGAGGAAGCTCAGACCCTCTTCGCCTCGCTCGAAGGCCCGCGCCTCAGGGCCCTGGAGCGACCGCTCGACCGGCTCGACGGGCTGCGCCGCGGTGACGGCGCAGGCGCCGCCTCAGCCCGGGGCGTCGGCGGCGACGAGCGCGGCCGGCAGCCACCCCTCGACGCCTGAGGCTTCCAGCGCCGCGGGGGCACCGATCACCGCCGCGCGCCAAGCCCCACCTCCGGCCGCGACGGCGTGCAGGCCCTGGCCGTCGGCACTCCCGGCCGCCGCCCCCGCGGCGACCTCGGGCTCCGGCCGGAGGTGGACGGCGAGCGGTCCGGCCGGTGTCGCGAGCGCGAACCCGGCGACGCGCGAGCCGTCGTAGTAGGTGAGAAACGCGCCTTCGAGGGACACCGCTCGCGGCAGCTCCAACGCCGGCAGCGCCGCGACGCCGCGGGCGTCGAACCAGGCCGCGACCCGCGCCGGATCGTCGCTCACCAGATCGAGCCGGCCGCCGGC